>JBLIOL010000061.1:0-20503 GCA_047639615.1 Planctomycetota bacterium
CTACCTGCTTGAACTGGGCGTCGTTCAGCATGGGGTATCTAGATCTGTCGAGGGAGACAGCGAGCATTTGCTCGACCTAGAAGCTCTGCAAGGTGTCCAAGACACGGTGGATGTCGAGCAAGGAGATGACCTTGCCGCAGTCCTCGAACTTGGCCAGACCCATGATCGTGCTCAGATCCACGCCGAGGTCCGGCGGAGCCTCGATGCGATCAGCGTCGACATTCATCACCTCGGAGACGGTGTCGACGATGCAGCCCACCTGGAGCTGACCGGAGTCTTCACTCTCGATCTCGGTCACGATGATACAGTTACGTTCGGTCTGCTCCGCAGCCTCGAGGCAGAGGCGCAAGCGCAGATCGATCACAGGGATGATCCGACCACGGAGGTTGATCACGCCTTGCACATACATGGGCACGCCGGGCACGGGCGTAATGTCCTGCATGGCGATGATCTCACGCACGCTCAGGATGGCGATGCCGTACTCCTGTTCAGCCAACTGAAAGGTCAGGTAACGGCCTGAGACGCTGTCGTTGGCGGCAAGAGTGCTTTCCGCAGTCATGTTGGATGCTTGGGTGGTGCTCATGATTCAGGCCTACGAAGCCTTGGGCTGATCGGGGCCAGGGCTCCCGCCTCTATCGTCACGGGGAGTGCTCTCCCCTTTACTGTCCGTTGATATCCTGTCGGGGTGTCTCGCAGCGGAGTGCTCCCTCGTACCAGTCGACCCCGGTGTATTGGCTGAAGACTCGTCCCCTCGGCCCAGCCAGGCAGGGTCGAGCCCCGCCGCGGCTGCAATCCCGAGTAGGTCTCCGGATTGGTAGGCGTTGGCCTGAGACCCATGGATCGGTTGGACTTGATCGGATGCTGCGTTCGAGTGCTTCAAAGTGAGCTCTGTGAAAGGCGGTGTGTGAGCACGGACTAGACCGACAGGCCCTGGGCTTTGGCGACGAGTCCGTCCACATCAACGATGAGTGCCACGCGACCATCGCCAAGGATCGCGCCGCCGGAAACACCTCCCATTGGAGGCAGTGCTTTGCCCAGGTTCTTGATGACCACCTGTTGCTGGCCGATGATCTCGTCCACCAGAATGCAGGAGCGCGTTCCGTTGGATTCTACCAGGAGCAAGATGCCCTCCTCGAGTTCGTCAATACCTTCGTAGAGGCCGAAGACGTGCTTGAGGTGCTGAATCGGTAGGAGCTTCCCGCGCACGTTGACCACTGACCCCTCACCCAGCACGCTGTGCAGCTGCTCCGTTGTGGGTTGGAAGCTCTGCTCGATGTTGAGCGTCGGAATGATGAAGCGGCCAGAGCCAACGCTGACCACCATGCCATCGATGATGGCTAGGGTCAGGGGCAGACGTAGCGACATGGTCGTGCCCTTGCCCAGCTCCGATTTGATGTCGATGCGCCCACGCATGCCCTCGATGTTTCGGCGCACCACATCCATGCCAACGCCGCGACCAGAGATGTCGCTGACCTCTGCGGCAGTGGAGAATCCGGCCTGGAAGATCATGCGCTGAATCTCTTCGTCGCCAATGTCCTCGCGACGGACGTCCTGAGAAACGAGACCGCTCTCCTTGGCCTTGGCGAGGATTCGGTCGCAGTTCAAGCCGCCGCCATCGTCGGACACATCGATCACAATGGAACCGCCCTGGTGATAGGCATTCAGTTGGACCGTGCCCTTGGCAGGTTTGCCAGCGGCGATGCGATCGGCCGTGCTTTCGAGGCCGTGGTCGACCGCGTTTCGAATCAAGTGAACGAGCGGGTCGGCGATCTGCTCGACCACGTTGCGATCCAGCTCCGTGTCCTCCCCCAGGACGGCCAGGGCAACCTGCTTCTTGGACTTCTTGGCCACGTCGCGAACCAGGCGCGTCATCTTCTGGAAGGTGGAATTGAGCGTCACCATGCGCAGAGACATGGCCCCTTCCTGTAGATCGCGCGTAATCTTGGCCACGTGGGAGAGCTTGCGCGCGAGATCCTCGCTGACGATGCCCTTGAGCGCCGGTTCCTGGGTGACCATCTGCTGGGCGATGAGCAACTCCCCCACCATGTCTACCAGTGAGTCGAGGCGCTGGGTGCCTACCTTCACGGAGGCTATGCTCTTCACCCTGCGTGCCTTAGCGGGCGCTTCCTTAGGGGTGGGCACGTCCACTTCCGCAATCGCTGGGGCGCTTCCCGCCACCGGCGCGCTCGCCGCTTGGGAAGCCGGAGTCGCCTCAACAGTTGATTCTGAACTAGGAGCAATAGCAGCCAGTTCCTCTTCCTCGTCGTCCATGGGGATGCCTGCGGGTGCGGCCGCCTGCTCCATGGGGATTTCTTCTTCGGTCACTTCCGATGCGACGGCGGAGGTGACGGTCAGCATGGGGATCTCGCCTTTGATGGCCTGCTCCAGGGCCACCACCAACTCGTCCACCTTCCAGCACAGGGGCGCTGCTTCGCCCGCTAGGGCCGACATCATCTCAGCCATCATGTCCTTGGACATGAGCACCAAGTCGGTGTGCGCATGGGTGCAGATCAGAGCCTCCGAACGGAAGGCCTCCAACAGGGTCTCCGTGCGGTGGGCAAGTCGAACGATGGGCTCCAAGTTGAGGAAGCCAGCAACGCCCTTGATCGTATGGAAGGCGCGGAACGCTCGGTTGAGACTCTCCGTGTCCTCGGGGTTCTCGTCCATCTCGAGCAGAGCCGCCTCCACATCCTCGAGGTGAGTCATGCTCTCCTCGAGGAACTCGGGCAGGGTCTCATCGTCGAGGTCTGCGCCATCGAAGGAGACGCGCTCAGTGCTCTTAGGCACACGGGGTGCTTCCGGTTGTGCTGCAGTCTCCAGTTCAGGGGCAGCTTCCGGTGCTGCTTGTGCTTGTGCTTCGGGCTCGGCGGCCGCCTCGGACGCCTGCTGCGCGCCAGCGTCCGTGTGCCCGTCAATGCCCTCGACCTTCAGACGCTCGAGTAACTCCACCTGGCCGGGCGTAACCGGGCAGAGGGACTCGGAGAGCTCGCAGACGTGACGCCTCAGCCAGTCCACCAGATCCAGCATCAAGTCAACGGGAATGCTCCCCGTCGCCTCGGTGCGGTCGATCATGGTCTCGGCCTCGTGGCACATGACCTGCGCAATTTCCAAGGAGAGCACGCCGCACTCGCCCTTGAAGGTGTGTACGTGGCGACGGATCTCAGCGATCGTGTCCGCCGGCTCAGGGTTGTTCTCGAGCTCGAGGAGCTGCCCCTCAACGTCCTTCAGAGTGTCGGTGCAACCGCTGACGAAGAGCCCAATCAGTTCGTCATCGATGTCGTCTTCCTCTTCCTCGTCGCTGGCGAGCCAGGCCGGAACCAAGCCTTCCAGCGAAGCCCCGGACTCCAGGGCAGAGTTGACCTCGCACGCGTAGCGGTGCACCTGCTCAATGAAGGGCAAGACGCCCTCAGACTCCTGATCGGTACCCCCGATCAGAGCCTCCACCCGGCGAGCGGCGGTGCCCAGGGCTTCCACCAACACGTCGGGGAGGTCCCCGCCTTCGAAGGTCTCTAGGCCGTGAAGGTGCTCGAGCACTTCACGGAGGCCTGCTTCTTCATCCGCCGAAGCGAAGGAAATGGTCACCGCAAGTTGGTCGAGGAGCTGGCGAAGCCTCATGGCAGGTATTGGGACGATTTGAGAGGTCGGGGTCGGAGAAGCCACTTCGGTCTGCGCGCAAAGAGGGGTGGCTAGTGCCTGGCTATCGGGTGGATCGAGGCCTGAGTTGAGGCATGAGCCAAGAATGCACTTCGGCAGGCCTGCCCCCCCTCTAGGGGGCGCCTGGGGCCCACCACAGGACAGTTACCTAAAGCTTTAGTAGATAGATCCACAGAATTTGACCTACCTCCGAAAGGATTAGTAGCCAAGCCCGCAGAGGACTTCACCCATGGCCAATCAAGACAACCCCGACCGCCTCACCGACCTAGAGCTGGAGATCATGCAAGTGATCTGGGCCAGGCCGAAGGATCAGCTCACCGTGCGCGAGGTGGCCGAGAACCTGAACCAGCACAAGGGCAAGGCCCTGGCCTACACCACGGTGCAGACCATGCTCGGCATCCTCTGCCGCAAGCGCGCCCTGCACTCCGAACCGGGACCAGGCCGCGCCCACCTGTTCCGGCCCCTGATCACCCGCGGCCAAGCACGCAGCTCCATGACGCGCGACCTGGTCGAGCGTCTGTTCAGCGGCGAGGCCAAGCCGCTCTTCGCAACGCTGATCAATGACGAGTCCATCAGCCGCTCGGAGCTCGAGAGCCTGCGCCAACTGATCGACGATCAGCTGGACGACGAGGTGCAGCCCTAATGGATCTGCTCTTCGCTCACCTCTGCTTGGCTACGGCCAGCCTAGGACTCCTCGCAGTCTGCCTGCGACTCCTGCTTCCCAGCCTGGCGCAACGCCCCCACGTGGGCTACATGGCCGTACTCGGCGTACTAGGACTCGGCCTCCTGGGTTCGGGCGTGCAGGTCGCCATGCAGGGCCGCGGCCTACCCGAGTCGCTCCCCTTGGCTAGCCGCGTTCCAGACATGTCCGACTTGGTGAAACCGGAAGCTCTCCCGGTCACACCTACTGACGCTGCAACCGTCGAGCCAATCGCCGCGGCACCCAACACAGCAACCGCCAAAGCACCCATTGGAACAGCCTCCTATGCACGCCCAGTAGTGACGGCTCAGCCCGCTTTGTTTCGCACACCGGCAGCCCAACCCACGCTGCCTACACAGGCGTTAGCGCCCGCCGCGAGTATCTCCTGGCCGCGCACCTTCGCTTGGATCTACTTGATCGGAGCAGGCGTCGCAATCCTTCGACTCTTGCGCCAGTGCATGCGCAGCTGGCGCTTGATTCAAAGCACACAGGCAGTCTCCGATCCGCGCGTTCTCGCCGTCTGGAATGCGCTCCCAAAGCGACCCACCGACGTGCTCCTACGCGAGTCGAGCGAACTCACCGTTCCCGCCTGCACGGGCCTACTACGCCGCACGGTTCTACTACCTCCGACAGAGCTCCTGCCAAACGGCGCAGATGCCCTGCGCTGCGTGCTAACACACGAATTAGTCCACTTGGAGCGCGGCGACTCCTGGAGCCTGCTACTGCAGGAGACCTTCCGCGCCCTGTTCTGGTTCCACCCCGCAGCCTGGTGGCTGATCGCTCGTCTGGATCTCCTGCGTGAGCTCTCCTGCGACCAGCAAGTACTGCGACTGACCAAGCTCCCCAAGAGCTACGCCGACGCGCTCCTGCAGTGCGCCGCCGGAATGAACACCGAGCCACAGGCATCGGTTGCCCTCGTCCCCTTGTCCCGATCTCAAACCCAACTCAGAAGAAGAATCGAAATGCTCTTCAAGAAGCCCAACTCCCAAGGCAATCGCGCTACCTGGATTCCCGTCGGCCTGGCCACCTCCGCGGCAGCTATGCTGTGTAGTGCGCAAGTCGCCCTGGCCGCCGGCTACGAAGCCAACGACCCCTTCTACAACGCAGATCCTGGCGCGCTCCAGCAGGATGACCTCGGCGACGCAATCAAGAAGCTCGTCAAGTCTAAGCAAGATGGCAAGGCCGATTCGAAGGCACTCGAAGCCGAGATCGAAGCCCTCGTCAGAGGCATCCTCGCCGAGCAAGGTATCAGTGATGACGGCAAGTCCAATCCGTTCAAGGGCAAGCTAAAGAAAGCCACCAAGGACAAGGTCAAGGTCAATTCCAAGCGCAAGACCAAGACCGGTTTGCCCGGCAGCAGCTCGCTCTTCCCCACCGACATCGACATCGACTTCGACTCCCTCAGCGCCGGTGAAAAAGCAGAGGTTCGCGAAGCTCTCGTCGAGGCCCAAAAGGCCATCGCTGAAATCCAAATTCCCAGCGCTAAAGACGTGCGTGGTTGGCTCAAAGAAGCCGAGCAAGAAGGCGTGCCGAAGGAGCTCCTCGGCATGCTCGATGAGCAACTGATCAACGAGGTTCTGAGCACCGCTAACTCGGTACTCAGCCAGGTCAAGACGCTCCCCGAGGGCGACGTCGAAGGCCTGTTCACCATGATCGAAGGCGTGGTCGGCCAACTCGACAAGCTCGACATCGACATTGACGGCCTCGACTTCGGGGACTTCGGGGACTTCGGGGACTTCGGGGACTTCGGAGACTTCGGAGACTTCGGCAACCTCGAGTTCGACGGCGAGCTGATGCAAGCGCGCAAGCTGATGGGCCAGCTCGAGCGTTCGAGCGCTGGTACCACCGGCGACACCGACGAACTATTCGGCATGCTCGAGGGTCTCGTCGGCGAGGCAGGCGTACTCAGCGCCGAGGATGCTGCCGAGGTGAAGTCCGCCATGCAGATGGCCCGCAAGGCCATGGGCCGCCTGGAGAACATGCCGGAGGGCGACATCGATGCCCTCCTGGGCTGGGCGAGTGCCTTCGCCGGCGATTCCGGCATCCTCAGCCCCGAGGACGCCGCTGGGGTCAAGCAGGCCGTCAAGGAAGCCACCAAGGCCCTCAAGTCGGCCGGCAAGGATGGCTCTTGGAAGGTCGACCTGAAGGATCTTGAGCAAGGCGAGATCCCCTTCATCAAGCAGAAGAGCAAGTCCTCCCAGAAGAGCGACCCCAAGCTGCACAGCCTGCAGCAGCGTATCGAGGCCATGGAAGCCGAAATTGCCCGCCAGGAGGCCGAACTGGCCGAGCTGAAGGCACACATGAACTCGGCCCGCCGCCGTCGCTAGCCTGAACCGGCCCCCTCCGCTCCCAAAGAGCGGGGGGGGCTGGTTCCAAGGACGACCTTTTCGGAAGTCGCCGTGACCGAGAATTCGCGCGAGGTGAACCTGGTACATGGAGAGCTAGAGCTCCCATGTTGGGATGAGTGGGGGCCCTCCCGATTGGAGGAGCGCTTCCCACGCATCCCCCATCTCCGGGCCGGCGTGAAAGCGGAGGCCCTCACGCTGCCCCGTTTAGCCAGTTGCCATGTCCGCAAGCCACAACAGCGAGTCCGATTACACCCATACGAGCCAAGCCAACCGCTTGGACGCGGGCTTGGCCGCCGCCTTCCGGAGCGGGAGGCAGACCCCCTCCGCTGAGAGCGTGCTCAAGATCCTGCAGCAGCACAGCGATGTTGACCTCGGGGTCCAGCTCGAAACTCCTGAGCCTGATGACGCACCCGTCAAAGTGACCGACGAGGCGAAAGCCTTGAGGAACCCGGATGGCCGCTACCAGGTGCTGGGTGAGATCGGCCGCGGTGGTGTGGGCGTCGTCTATAAGGGACGCGATCAGGATCTCGGTCGCGACGTGGCGATGAAGGTCCTGAGAGACGAGTACGCCACGCGACCCGATGTGCTCGCGCGCTTCGTAGAGGAAGCACAGATCGGCGGACAGCTCCAACATCCGGGCATTGTCCCGGTCTACGAGCTGGGCCTGCAGAATGGCAAGAGCCCTTACTTCGCGATGAAGCTGGTCAAGGGTGAGACCCTGGGTGCCCAGCTCTCCAGGCGCAAGTCCTTTGCAGACGATCGAAACCGGCTACTCGCCATCTTCGAACAGGTCTGTCAGACAATCGCCTATGCCCACTCCCGGCTAGTCATTCATCGCGACCTCAAGCCGGACAACATCATGATCGGGGCCTTCGGACAGGTTCTGGTGGTCGACTGGGGATTTGCGAAGGTGCTTAGTCGCGGATCCGATTTGGATGCGAGTCGCGCGCCTGCCGTTGCGACACCCGAGAATCGCAGTGTGATCGAGACGGTCCGCAGCGGCTCTGGATCCGGCTCGGCTTCGTCATTGGATTCGGGAACTGCTTCGATCACTGGCTCGATGTTTGGAACGCCGGCCTACATGGCTCCTGAGCAGGCCCGCGGTGAGGTACTCGATCTCGATGAGCGCGCCGATGTCTTTGGCTTGGGCGCGATACTGTGCGAGCTACTGACCGGCAGCCCCCCTTACACCAAGGAGGATGGCAACCTCGTGAAGCAGGCTGCTGGAGGCAAGCTGGACCCTGCTCGCAAGCGCTTGGCGGAGTGCGGTGCGGATGAGGTGCTGGTCGCTCTTTGCCTGGAGTGCCTGTCTCCAGCAAAGCTCGCTCGTCCGGATTCGGCAGAGGTCTTGGCAGAGCGCATCGCTGACTATCACAGCTCGGTGGAAGAGCGCGCCAGGGTCGCGCAGATGCGCGCCGCTCAGGCACGCACAGCCCAGCGCGCAACTCTCTTTGCAGCGGTTGCCGGACTCGCGGTCCTAGCTGTCGGCGGGGGCTTCTGGTGGCGCCTCGACGACCAAGCCCAGGAACGTAATCGTTCCGCCCAGGTCCGGGTGGCTGCGGCGACCAGCGCGGCAAGTGCTGCGCTCGGACGAGCGCAGGCTGCGGGGTTGGACGAAGGCCTGTGGGCTGCCGCGCAGCTCTCGAGCGACAATCTCATGTCCCTGGCGGATAGCGATGATGTGAACGCTGAAACCCGAGAGGCAGCGGGAGAGCTGCACGCGAGCGTGCTAGCAGAGAGCAACGCAGCGGCAATCAAAACGGCGAGCGACCTGCGCGACAGTGTGATGCTCGAGCGACTCGAGACCCTCAGGATTCCCCTGCTTGACCAACAGAGAGAGGGCGAGGATTTCCAGGGCAATCGCGGCCGCTACGGGCGGCCCAGTGATTCCGTGTGGCGAGAGAGAGAGCTTCGCCGCATCGGCGAGGATTACGCCCTAGCCTTCGCGGAGTACCTTGGCGGCCCATCACTGCTCACCCAGGAAACCGAGCAGGCCTTGCTTGCCCTGCGCAGTGGAGAGATCGAGCCTGCTCTCGGGACTGCGCTCGACCACTGGGTCCTGGCGCGCGAGTCTCTGAAGGACTTGGGGGACGCTCCCGATGCCGCTGGAACGCAGCAAGTCCGGGAGCTGGCGTCAGCGCTGGACACCTCAGATCCCTGGCGAACCCAATTGCGCGATGTCATGTCGCATGCGGATGGCCAAGCGTCAAAGCTGCTAGCCTTGGCCGAACAACTCGACCTCCCTAGCTTGACCGTATCGGGTTGTAGGGTTCTCGCCGAGGCACTGTCACGAGCAGGTGAACGGGATGCGGCGATCCGAGTCCTGCAGCGGGGACGACGCCAACATCCCGGGTCTTTTGACCTGTGCCTGAGCCTCGCCATGGCCTTCCAGCGGTCGTCAACTCCTGATCATGAAGCGGCGCTCGACCTGTATCGGGTAGCCCATGCACTGCGGCCCGACATCGACCAGCTCATTCGTCTTGAGGGTCGCGCACTCCAGACACTTGGGCGCGCCGGTGAGGCGCAAGAGCTCTACCGATCGGAGTCCCAGAGGCAGCCGGACAATTCCATTTGGCTCTTCGAAATCGGGCGCATTCTGAACTTGCAGGGCAAGCAGCGGGAGGGCATGGATACTCTCAAAGCCGCTCTCGCGCGCGATCCTCGATCGATCGAATCTCGTATTCTATTGGGCGACATCTTCAGAAACCGAGAGGAGTTCCAAGCTGCCGTCGTACACTTCCGGCTTGGGCTTGAGGTTGACCCTGCAAACATCGACCTCACCATCCGATTGGCTTGGGCATGCTCTGAACTGGGCGAGTTGGATGAGGCCATCGAGAACTACGAGACCTACCTCGCGAGCAACCCGCGCGATGCACAGAACCTGACGAACTTGGCTAGTGCACTGTGGCTCCAGGGCAAAATCAGTGAATCCGCCATCTACTTCGAGCAGGCGATCGAAGTCAATCCCGACTACGTGCCCGCTCTAACCGGGCTTGGAGCGAATCCGAACAGGCGCGGAACTGATGGATCGAAGAAGCTGCTTGGAAAGGCGATCGAGCTCAATCCTTTGCATGCGCCGGCGCACCTGCACATGGCGAGCCAATTCACCATGGATGGTAGATATGGTGAGGCTCTTACCTACTACCGCCAGGCCCTTGAGCTTTGGGCGCCCCTAAGAGACCCGTTCTCCGTTCGCTGGGCAGGGCAGACCAGAATCATCTTGGACGACTGCCTCTACCAACGCGGTCGCAAGCAAGCGGGCTTGGAGTCTTGGGAGCTGGCCGAGGGGGCACTTCGAGAGTGTCTCGAGGGCCGAAAGCTGGTGAAGCCCGAGCACTGGCAGACCTTCGATGCCATGTCGCTGCTCGGTGCGGTCATGCTTGGCCAGGAGCAGTTCGACGAGGCGGAGCAGCTGCTCGTCGAGGGCTATTTGGGCCTCGACGACCGAGAAGCGAGCATTCCGGCCAAGCGCAAGGGTCGCATGATCGAGTCGATCCAGCGCCTGATCGAGTTCTACGAAGCGGTCGAGGATGAGACTGAGGTCGCCTCGTGGCAGAGCACACTCAAGCTCGCCAAATCGAAGTAGCAGGCTTCGGCGGGGAAGTCGGACAAGTAGTGCAGGCGAAGGGCGAGGGTCAGAGTCTCTTGGAAACCCCGCCAGACTTGACTTGGCGCCTCGGAGGTCCTCTGCCAACCTGACAGTAGCCCCTTTGAGCCCTGGAAGCCGCTGCCACCCTGGCAGGCCCGGCTCGTCTCCGCCCCGGCTGGCGCCCGGGGTAGGTGCTCAGGGCGCTAGCTAAACTACTGTGACACAGTCACTTATGGAGCGCTAGCAGGGATGGCGACTGCAGCATCCCGGCGGCACGGAGTTTGCTCAGTGGGTCGGAGCCGCGCCTTCCGGCGCCCCCCCCTGACTATGTTCTCCGACCGCCGCATGCTGATCGCCGACGATGACAACGAGGTTCGCCTCGGTGCCGTCGAGTTGCTTGGTAGCCTCGGCCTCGAGATCATCCAGGTCGACTCGGGCTCGGCGGCCATCGAAGAGCTGCGCTCCAGCGCCTTCCACCTGGCCCTGCTGGACGTGCACATGCCCGGCCACACGGGCGTGGAAGTCTTCCAGCAGCTGCGCGAGGAAGACCTCACGGTCCCTTGCATCTTCTGGTCGGGCGACGCGCCCGAAGAGGTGCAGCGCTACCTGATCGCCACCGGCGCCGACGACGTGCTGCGCAAGCCCGTCAACCCCGCCGAGCTACGCGCCTCCGTGTCGCGCGTGCTGCAACTGCACTGGGGCGACTGCGCCTAGAGCACCATCCACCCAAGCCTGCCCATCGGTTCAGCGCTTGGTTTCGACTGTTTGAGTTCCCACCCACAACCTCCCCACCACTCGTCCTCCCCCAGCGGAGGACATGCCCTAGGAAATTCCCATGGCCACCAAGACCAAGACCAAGCCCAAGTCCAAGAAAGTCGCCATCCGTCCCCTCGGCGACCGCGTCCTCGTTCAGCGCGTTGAAGCCGAAGAGAAAAGCGCCGGAGGCATCCTGCTGCCCGAGTCCGCCAAAGAGAAGCCCAAGGAAGGTCTGATCATCGCCATGGGCGACGGCAAGACTCTCGACAACGGCGACAAGAGCTGCTTCTCCGTCTCCATCGGCGACCGCGTTCTCTTCACCTCCTACGCCGGCACCGAGATCAAGTACCAAGGCGACGAGTACATGATCATGCGTGAAGACGACATTCTCGGCATCATTGGCTGATTGAGCCTAGCGCTCAATCGCCCGCCCCACCGTCTATCAAGACCCCACCGGCCCACCAAGACAAGAGGTATATCCCATGGCAGCCAAGCAAATCTCCTACGACGACTCAGCACGCGAACACATCCGTGCTGGTGTTCAGAAGCTCGCCCGCGCCGTCAAGGTCACACTGGGCCCGCGCGGTCGCAACGTGATCATTGAGAAGGCGTTCGGTAGCCCGACCGTCACCAAGGACGGCGTCAGCGTCGCTAAGGAAATCGAGCTCGAAAACGCCTACGAGAACATGGGCGCTCAGCTCGTGAAGCAGGTCGCTCAGCAGACCAACGACGCCGCTGGCGATGGCACCACCACCGCCACCGTCATGGCCGAGGCAATCTTCATCGAAGGCCTAAAGAACGTCACCGCTGGCGCCAACCCGGTCGCTCTCAAGCGCGGCCTGGACCGTGCCGTGCAGGCCTGCGTCGACCACCTCAAGAAGCAGTCCACCGCCATCAAAGGCCAGCAGGAGATCGCTCAGATCGCTGCCATCGCCGCCAACAACGACGACGAGATCGGCGGCAAGATCGCTGAGGCCATGGAGCGCGTCGGCAAAGACGGCGTGATCACCGTGGAAGACGGCCAGACCCTGGAGACCGAGATCAACGTGGTCGAGGGCATGGAGTTCGATAAGGGCTACCTGTCTCCGCACTTCGTCACCGATCCCGCAACCATGCGCTGCGAGTTCGAGAACCCCTACATCCTGGTGCACGAGAAGAAGATCACGAACATCAAGGACGTGATCCCGCTGCTCGAGCAGGTGGCCCAATCAGGTCGCCCGCTGGTGATCCTGGCCGAGGACATCGAGGGCGAGGCCCTCGCCACCCTCGTGGTCAACCGCCTGCGCGGTGCCTTCCCCTGCGTCGCCGTCAAAGCCCCCGGCTTTGGTGATCGTCGCAAGGCCATGCTGCAGGACATCGCTGTCCTGACGAGCGCCACCCCGGTCATGGAAGACATGGGCGTGACCCTCGACGGCATGACCCTCAGTGATCTTGGTACCGCCAAGAAGGTCTCCATCAGCAAGGACACCACCCTCATCATTGAAGGTGCCGGTAAGAAGGGCGAGATCAAGGCCCGCATCCAGCAGATCCGCGCCGAGATCGAAGGCACCAAGTCCGACTACGACCGTGAGAAGCTCGAAGAGCGTCTCGCCAAGTTGTCCGGCGGCGTGGCTCAGATCCAGGCCGGTGCTGCTACCGAGTCCGAGCTTAAGGAAAAGAAGAGCCGCATCGAAGACGCCCTGCACGCAACCCGCGCAGCCGTCGAAGAGGGCATCGTGCCCGGCGGCGGCGTGGCACTCTTGTCCTGCATCAAGCCGGTCGAGAACCTCAAGCTCGAAGGTGATGAGCGCATCGGCGCTCAGATCATCGTGCGCGCGCTGCAGGCACCCCTGCGTCAGATCGCCGAGAACGCTGGCCGTGACGGTGCCGTCATCGTCCAGAACGTCCTCAGTGGCAAGGGCAAGGGCTACGGCTACAACGCAGCCACCGACAGCTACGAGGACCTCATCAAGGCCGGCGTGATCGACCCCACCAAGGTCGTCCGCTGCGGTCTGCAGAACGCGGCTTCCGTGGCCAGCCTGCTGCTGACCACCGACGCCTTGGTCTCCGAGCTTCCCGACAGCAAGGAAGAGCCGGCCGGCGCCGGTCACTCCCACTAGTCGGTGCCTCCGAGCGCATTAGCGACCCCGCCGGGCCGCCGTGTCACCAGACACGGCGGCCCGGCTTCGTGTATGGATGAGTTCGCGGATAGGATGCAGGGCGTCTCGCCCCTTCCCGACGCCCACCCGCAACGCTCATGACCCTCCTCGACTCCCTCTGCGATCTGACGACCATCGTGGCCGACACCGGCGACATCGAAGCGATCGCCCAGTACACGCCGCAGGACGCGACCACAAACCCGTCGCTGATCAAGAAGGCCATGCAGCAACCGGAGTACCGCGAGCTGGTGGAGGAGGCTCAACAGTACGCCGCGGGCCAAGCCGAAGAGGAGTCCGCGCGGGCCGAGCGCTTCGTGGAGAAGCTGCTGGTCAACTTCGGCCGGCGCATCCTCGAGGTGGTTCCCGGACGCGTCTCGACCGAGGTCGACGCCAGACTCTCCTACGACACCGCCGGCACCCTCGCCAAGGCGCGTCGCCTGATCAAGCTCTACCGCGCCGAGGGCATCGACACGGATCGCGTGCTGATCAAGATCGCCTCCACCTGGGAGGGCATTCGCGCAGCCGAGGAACTCGAGCGCGAAGGCGTGCACTGCAACCTAACCCTGCTCTTCTGCTCGGCCCAGGCCATCGCTTGCGCCGACGCCAAGGTGCAGCTCATCTCGCCCTTCGTCGGTCGCATCTACGACTGGTACAAGGCCGACCGCGGCGTCGACGACATCCCTGTAGAGGAGGATCCCGGCGTGATCTCCGTGGCCTCCATCTTCGACACCTACAAGGCTCACGGTGTCGAGACCGAGATCATGGGCGCCAGCTTCCGCAAGACCGAGCAAGTGCTCGCGCTCGCAGGCTGCGATCTTCTGACCATCAGTCCTAGCATCCTGCAGGACTTGCAAGGCCGCGAGGGCACGGTGGAGCGCCAGCTCGACGCGAGCCTGCCAAAGCATACGCCCGAGGATCTAGACCTCTCCGAGGCTGAGTTCCGTTGGCGCATGTGCCAGGACCCCATGGCCACCGAAAAACTCGCCGACGGCATCCGCCGCTTTCACGCCGACGGCGAAGACCTGATCACGATCGCCCGCTCTCAGGTTGGCTAGCGAAGGACAACAGATCGGAGCCGCTCGGACGCTGGTACACCCGCAATCCGAACTCAGGGATCACTGCGAGCAGGTGATCAAAGATGTCACCAAGGATCGCCTCATATTGAACCCAGCGCTGTTCGCCGCTGAAAACGTAGATCTCCATGGGCAATCCTTCCGGCCCGGGCGCCAACTGCCGGATCAGGAAGGTCATGTCGTCGCGGATCTCCGGTATCTGTCCTAGGTACTCAGTCACATAGGCTCGGAAGGTGCCCAGGTTCGTGAGGCGCCGGCCGTTGACGATGCTCGAATCATCAACACCCTTGGAGAGGTTCCAGTCCTGGACCTCCTTGGCCTTAGCGTCCAGGTACTCACCGATGAACTGCACCCTTCGCAGCCGTGCAAGCTCGTCCTCCTCCAAGAAACGAACACTCGACATGTCGAGTGCAACCGAGCGCTTGATGCGACGCCCGCCCGACTCGGTCATGCCGCGCCAGTTCTTGAAGCTGTCAGCCATGAAGGCACATGTCGGAATGGTCGTGACGGTCTTATCCCAGTTCTGAATCTTGACCGTATGCAGGCCGATCTCAAGGACATCGCCATCGGCGCCGTACTTCGGCATCTCGACCCAGTCTCCCACGCGCAGCATGTCGTTGCCCGCGATTTGGATGCTGGCGACGAAGCCCAGAATGGAGTCCTTGAACACGAGCATGATGATCGCGGTCATGGCGCCAAGCCCGGTCAAGAGCGCCCAAGGCGACTTGTCCATCAGCGTGGCAACCACAACGATTCCCACGCCGATCCAGAGCAAGATCTTGATCACTTGGCAGTAACTGCGCACGGGCTTGTCGCGTAGTCCCTTGCTGGCCAAGCCAAGGGTCACGAGCCCGTCGAGGAAGGCCGCGAAAGCGCGCGCACCGGCCAGCACCATCCAGACATTGGCAAGCTGCATGACGGCCCCAGCGTAGCCGCCCATGGACTCGGGGAAGAGCAGATGCGCCGTGGCGTAGAACACCATGGCCGGCGCCAGATGCGAGAGGCGCTCGAAGACTTGGTGCTCGACGAAGACGTCATCCCACTTGACCTTGGTACGTCCAATCACGGCGCGCACGGCGCGCACAATGACCTTCTTGGCGATGAAGTTGGCCAACCAGGCGCCAAGCAGCACCGCCGCCCAGGTTATTCCGTAGCGCGCCAAGCTGTTCTCGAGAAGGCTCTCGAGGGTTTGTCTGGACGCAGGTGACGCCATCACTATCGCAGGGATCATGCCTGCACCATGGGACCCCGGGAGGGCCGGCGCAAGAGCCGACTCTCAGCTCGTGGGAGTGGGGCTTTCGGTCGCGCTTCCGCCGCCCAGCATCATGCGCACCCGGTGCAGCAATTCCGCCGGCCGATAGGGCTTCTGCAGGAGCGCAAGCTCCGTATTCAGGCTGATTTCGTTGTCCAACTCCGGTGCGTAGCCCGAGATGAAGAGCACCCGCAGGCCCGGCCAAAGGTCCATGGCCTTGCTCGCCAATTCACGGCCGCCCATCTCCGGCATCATCACGTCAGTGATCAAGAGATCCAGCTCAACGCTCTCATCGGCCAAAGTCTTGAGCAACTCAAAAGGGCTGGAGAAGGCCTGCACCACGTAGCCGTGATCCGTAAGGATGCGACTGGTCAGGACGCGCACGCTGCGATCATCCTCACACAGGAATATCTTCTCACCGCCGCTCGGTTCCAACTCACGCACCGGCGCTGCCGCGGGTACTTCATAGGCCGACTCATCCGAGGTTGCAGGAAGTAGTACCTCAAACCGAGCGCCCTCTCCGAGCACACTGCGCACGCGTACCAAACCACCCGATTGGTGCACGATCCCGTGCACCATCGCCAAGCCCAACCCGGTTCCCTTACCCACGGGCTTGGTGGAGAAGAAGGGATCAAAGATGCTCGCCACGGCGCTCTCAGAAATGCCCTCGCCCGTGTCGGTCACCGTGAGCGCGACGAAGTCACCTGGCTCGATCGAGTTGTCCGCTAAATCCTCAACGGTCAGCTCCACATTGGTCGTAGCGACAATCAGTTGGCCACCCGTCGGCATCGCGTCGTTGGCGTTGATCACCAGGTTCATGATCACCTGCTGCAACTGAACCTCATCCACTAAGCTCGGCAGCAGATCGGGATCGGAGTTGATCTCTACCACCACGCTGTCGCGGGTCAGACGCAGGATCATCTGCTCCATCTCCATAAGCACCCGGTTCACGTCAACCACCTTCAGCTCTGCCACCTGGCGTCGACTGAAGGAAAGTAACTGGTGCGTGATCGAAGCCGCGCGCTGTCCTGCCTCGCGCACCTCGCCGATGCCCTGTCGCAACTGATCTCCGCGCGGGATGGGCCGGCCCAACTCCTTCAGAGCCAACTCCGCATTGCTGAGCACGACCGTCAGCAGGTTGTTGAAGTCGTGAGCGATGCCTCCGGCCAAGAGGCCCACACTCTCCATGCGTTGGGAGATAAGGAGCTGCTCTTGCAGCCGTTGGCGCTCCGTTGTGTCTTGGATGATGGCCTGGGTGGTGAAGCGCCCGCCCTCTTCGAAGGTGGAGAGATAGATCTCCACCTCAATATCATCGCCGCCAGCCACCCGATGCCGATCGGCAAAAACTTGCCCACCAATTCCTGACCGCACAGGATCCGAAGCGCCCTCATCGGAACGGAGGTCATTGAACTCCATACCGACCAGGGCTGCCACCGAGAGTCCATACAGATCTGAGGCCGCCTGATTGGCTCCAGCAATGCGTTTCCTGTCGGCGTCTAGAAGCAGCTGAGGTGCTCTGCTCTTTTCGAACAGGGAGCGGAAGCGCTGCACGGTGAAGCGCAGGTCGGCCGTTTTTGCCCTGACCTCGCGTTCCAGTTCAGTTCCCCGACGCCGTTGGTACACCAGATTGTTGATGCCCCATCCGAGGGTACCCAAGGCCAACACAACCAGAGACAGCAACCAGAAGCTCTGCCACGCGGGCCGCTTCACTTTGAATGTAGAGGAGCTCTGCACCGAGCTCCAAATCCCGGTCGCACTCTTAGCTCGGAACAATAATCGGTACTTACCAGGAGGCAGGCTTGTGTAGCGCAGCTGTCCACTGGCTAAGGCCTCGCCGCCCTGCCACTCATGGTCATAACCTCTGAGAAAACACGCGTACTCAACGGCACCGGATTCGATGAAGGATGTTGCGTGGAAACTGAAGACCACATCGTTCACATCGTTGTCCACGGTCAAGTCGAGGGCATCTAGCACCGGCTCACCATCGACTTCAATCGTGATCGGCCCAAGCAGCGGCGCGGCCCCCAGACCATGATCAAAATCCTCGTAGTAGCAGGATGCACCTCCAACTCCGCCGCTCCAGAACCTCCCGTCTTGGTCCACCAGGGCCGCCGCGCGATTGGTCTCTCGCCCGATCAAACCCTGCTCGAGGGATAGCCGCCGAAGGCTTGAGCCACTCCACTTCAGCAGTCCATCTT
Organism: Planctomycetota bacterium; assembly: GCA_047639615.1. Taxonomy (GTDB): domain Bacteria; phylum Planctomycetota; class UBA1135; order UBA1135; genus CAYWNK01. The sequence continues at coordinate 17,709 of JBLIOL010000061.1, forward strand.
GGGTTCCGATCCAGAGCACACCGCCGGGCGCCGCGGTAAGCGAATAGATGGGCTCTCTCACGAATTCATCGCCCAGCGCCAACCAAATCAACTTGCCATCCTTGGCCTCGAACAGTCCGGCATAGGTCGCCACTAGGATCCGCCCGCGACTGTCCTTATGAGCCGCGATCACATCGTTCGCCCCATCGAGGCCCTTGTGCGAGTACCACTGCCAGCCGTCTTCCCCGTCAGCCCAAAGCCCGTCTTCCGTGGCAAGCCACAGATAGCCGTCTTCGAATTGGCGCACAACGCGCACGCGTGAGATGTCTCCCACGCCGAAGTCAGCCAGTTGAAAGGCACTCCCATTCCAGTAGGCCGCGCCCCGAGCGGCGGTCACCCAAATCTGACCCTGTTGGTCGCAGAAGATACTTCGTGCGGTGAGACCCACGGCAGCGTCTGCGGTCACGGGCTCGAATTCGCCACCCGGATCCCGACGCATAATTTGGCCACCACCCCGAACGATCCAAAGGCGCCCGTCAGGATCCACCGCCATACCTAGAGGCCATCCGAGGTCACTGTCCGGCAAGTCCAAGTGACTCCAGCTGCCGTCCTCCATGAAGGACAAACCCCTGCGGTGCGCCGCCACCAGCGTGCCATCTTGGGTCTCGATCATGGCGCTGACCTCCACCAGTCCGGCAGCACCGGCAATCAGTTCGTCGGCATCGTAGTTCGCGAATCGCAGGCTCGGAATGCGGCGCAGACCGCGCATGCAAGCGACCCAGATATTCTCGTCGCGATCGCGAAAGAGCACAGACGCGCCGTCAAAGGACGATGGAAAGGGATCGGTCACCACCCGCTCATCGATGGCATTAAAATGTCCGATCCCCATGCGATAGCCGAAGATAGCTCCACCATTGCCATCTGGTACGACCGGGAAAGGCCACCCACCTGAGCGCGGATAGGCTCGCCCATCCGCCCCGATTCCATCGAGTTCTGTGGACAGCATTTCTATACCGCCAGCCGGATCAAGCTTGGCCAGCCAGGTCTTACCCAGGATGTAGACATCACCGTGCTCCTCCGTGCACCCGAGACCGACGACACGTTTCTCATCTGCCCCAGGCGGAAGCTGGATCGGACTGCCCCAGTACATTCCCCCAATGGAGAACATGCCGGCGTCCGTGGCTACGTAGACCTCATCTCCGCGGCAAGCCATGGCCCAGAGCCTGGTCACGCCCAAGGAAGCGGGCGGTGAGAGATCAGCCCAGAACTCTCCGTCCCAGGCAAACACGTCGCCCTCGCTACTGCTGACCATCAGGGTCTCACGCTCGATCCCTGCCGGCTCGAAGGCGGAGATGCGCGCGGTCGAACTCGTGATTGGGCTCGGCAGAATTTGCCAATCCCCATCTTCGTGCACAGCAAACTCACGATTCAGGGAACGCCCGGCAACGTAGATCTTGCCCGAGGGTGTGACCGTCAAGTTCCAGCCCTCTGGCATGAGCTTCTCGAGCTCGGCGTCGACCTCCCAAGTGTGGCCATCAAAGCGCGCCAACCCCTCGCGGGTCATGACCAGCATGCTGCCATCCTCTGCCTGGTTCACCGCACTGACCTGCACGCTCGGCAGGCCATCAGCAACCAGGTACTCAATCTCCTGATACGTCTGAGCGGACGCTAGTGACACACAGGCGACCCATGCTAAGAGCGCTAGGAATAGCCTATTACGCTTCGTCCTGTAGTGTATAGGGAGTCGCATGCGAGAGAGGTTGACGTAATGTAAACCACGCTTGCACAACCCGCCAGCACACAGCCCTGGTTGGGCCTAGACGCGCTTGATCCAGTCCAAACGCAGTCGGTCGCGCTCGTCGAAGACGAGCCGTGTCACCCCAAGTACAACCCCCATCGTCCCAAGAGCAACGCCTCCGGTGATCGCGAACAGAATGAACAACTGGTAGCGCACAGCCTCCGCCGGGTCCTCCCCGGCCAGCAGCTGCCCGGTCAGCATGCCGGGGATGCTGATGATGCCCACGGCGATCATGGCGTTCAGAATCGGGATCGTCCCCGTACGCACCGCCCGTCGAACCACCGGCGCGGCCGCTTGCCTGCGCGTTGCGCCGTGTGCCAAGAGCAGCTCCACCAACTTACGATCGCGTTCGAAGCCCTCGAGCGCTGTGTCAAGTCCAAGGGAAATGCCGTTGAGCGCATTGCCCAAGATCATGCCGAGGATCGGGATCGCGTACTGCGGCGTGTACCAGGGACCAGGCAAGTCGATCACTGCCGTAAGTCCAAAGAGTGTCACGCACATGGAACTCACGAGCATCACTCCAATGCTCGTGGGAAAGAGCCCTTTCACGCGCCGCTCACTGCGCCGCACAGCTTCCACGCCAGCGATGCTCGCCATGCAGACCATCAAACCCGCAATCACAAGACCGGACTCGGACTCAAACACAAAGCCGAGCACCAGGCCGAGCAGCGCCAACTGAACCGTCGCGCGCCCCGCAGCCATCAGCAAGCGTCCCTCCAACCCAAGCCTAAGGGCGAGACTGATCCCCGCCGCCAGGAGCACAAGCCCCGAAGCGATCAAGAGATCCAGGCCTGACAGGTAGATGATTCCGATCAAGGTAGCTGCAACTCCCGCGCGTTCAAGCGCTCAGCAAGCCCAGCATCATGGCTAACCCACAGGGCCCCATGACCCGCGTCCACGTACTCCCCCACGCGCGCCTCGCAGGCCAAGGCCGCCTCCTCATCCAGGGCGCTGGTGGCCTCATCCAAGAGCAATACATCCGGCTCGCACAGGAACGCGCGCTCCAGTGCGAGCCGTT
>JBLIOL010000062.1:0-20469 GCA_047639615.1 Planctomycetota bacterium
CCCTTGAAGATGCCGCTGTTCGGGGTGTGGCCGATGGCGATGAAGATTCCGTCCGTAGGCACCTTGGTGATCTCACCGGTCTTGGTGTCCTTGAGGCTGACGCTGTCGACTTTGCCGTCGGCGCCTGCGTGAATGTCCGTGGGTGCTTTGTTGAGAGCCCACTCGATCTTCGGGTTGCGCTGGGCGCGATCCACCATGATCTTGCTGGCGCGGAATTCCTCGCGACGGTGCACGATGGTGACCTTGCTGGCGTAGCGCGTAAGGAAGTTTGCTTCCTCCATGGCGCTGTCGCCGCCGCCGACCACGAGCACTTCCTTATCGGGGAAGAACGCGCCGTCGCAAGTGGCGCAAGCGGAGACGCCGTGTCCCATGAGCTTGAGCTCGGCGTCGAGGCCGATCAGGCGCGCGGTGGCACCGGTAGAGATAATCACGGACTTGGCGTAGTGCTCGCCGAAGTCGGTGGTCAGCTTGAAGGGGCGCTTGGAGAAGTCCACCTCGATGATCTCTTCGAACTGGATGCGAGTGCCGAAGCGCTCGGCTTGCGCCTTGAACTGCTCCATCATCTCCGGCCCCATCACACCTTCGGGATAGCCCGGGAAGTTCTCCACATCTGTGGTGATCGTCAGCTGGCCCCCGGGCTGCATGCCCTGAAAGAGGAGCGGCTTCAAGTTGGCGCGCGCGGTGTAGATGGCGGCGGTGTAGCCAGCCGGGCCGGAGCCAATGATGATCACTTCTTCAACGTCGGTCATTGCAGGTCTCAGTGGAGTTCTTCAGTCAGCCGGCAGGTGTGCCAGCGGGGGGCCAGTGTAGGCTCCGGCCCCACCTTCTCAAGCAGGCACAAGCATCGCTGGGCCCGCTTACACCCTAGGATTATGGCTATGACAGCCAACTCCTCTCGCCCGGCCGGCTCCGAACGCGCCCCACTGGTGGATTTGGGTGAGCGTGTGGCTAGCGCAGCCCGCCTGGCCCTGGCCGAGGCGATCGCTAGCGGCCAAATGGGCTCCTGGGGCCGTCCCGTGGCCCAGGGCTACTCGGACGTGACCTTTGCCCTGGATGCGGCCACCGAAGCGGCCGTGGATCTCTGGCTCCTTGAGCGCGCCCGACTGGGCCCGCTCTCGATCTTTACGGAGGACGCCGGCTGGCGCCACATGGGCCCCGGCGCTAGTTCCGGAGCTGACCCCGAGCCCAAGACCCTGCCCGATTTCGATCACGGCGGCCCGCGCATCATCATCGATCCGGTGGACGGCACGCGCCATCTGATGTTCGACCTGCGGCCGGCTTGGTGCGTCATCGGACAGGCCGGCCCCGGTCGAGGCACTCCGCAGCTAGCCGAACTGGAGCACGCCGTATTGGCCGAACTCCCCGACACCCGCGCCGCCATCGGCCGCCGCATGGCCGCCAGCCGCGGAGCCGGAGCAATCCTCTGGAGCGTGGACGCCGAGGGCCAGCCCCTGGATTCCGAGGCGCCCCTCCGCACGGATTCCGACGACCGCCCCGACTACGGCTACTTCCCCTTCTATGGCTACCACCCGGATGTGCGCGCCGGGATTCAGAGCCTGGCCGGCGCCTTCTTCGAGCGCCTAGCCGAGCACGAGCAAGCCGACGTTGCCCACTGCTACGACGACCAGTACATCGCCAGCGGCGGCCAGTTAGCGCTGCTCTGCCTAGGCACCTACCGCATGATCTGCGACCCGCGCCCGCTGGTGGCCGCACGCCGCGGACGCGCGACCCAGACGGCCAAGCCCTACGACTTGGCAGGCGCCGTGCTGATCGCACGCGAAGCCGGCGCGGTAGTCCTCGACCTAAATGGCGACGACCTCAATGTGCCCCTCGATGGCAGCACCGAAGTCGGCTTCGCCGCCTTTGCCAACCCAGCGACACGCACCAAGCTCTGGCCACACCTAAACGCCACGCTCAAGCCATAACCCGTGGTGATTTTGTTCCTGGCACCGTACCACCACGCTTACAGGGCACATGCGCTAGCATGACACCATGCGCGCCCGCCTCGCTATCAGTCTGCTGGCCCTCCTCATCGGAACGGCCGTCGCCGATCAGTGGGTTGCCCCGCGCGTGATCGGGGATTACCTGCCATCAGCACCCTTCGGTGAGGTGCGTGATCCCGAGCAAATCGAGCGCCTGCAAGCGCGCATCGAGAAGTTGCTAGAGCGCGCAAAAACGGGTAAACCGCCCAGGCCTCGCGCAGTGAACGGCTTCGACCGAGACCTAGGTTGGAGCAACCATCTCGGTTGGGTGGACCAGGGCGAGCACATTGTCCATGTCGGCTCCAGGGGTACTCGCGGAAAGGCGCACTACGCGGAACAGAGCCCAGTGGGCAGCACCCGCGTGCTCTGCGTAGGCGACTCCTTCGTCTGGGGCTCGGAAGTTAGCGACGAGCAGACCTGGCCTCACATTCTCGAACAGCACCCAGGTATCGAAGCACCCAACCTAGCCGTCGGCGGCTACGGCCTCGACCAAACCCTGCTGCGCCTGCGCAAGGAGGGCGCTGCCATGCGTCCCGACGTCGTCATCTTCGGCTGCATGCTCGCAAGCGCAGGCCGGCATGGCAATCGCATCCCAGGCCGCCTGACGCCGAGCGCCCCGAGCCCGCAGGTGAAGCCTCGCTTCTACATGCAGGGCGATCAACTCCAACTCCTGCCACCCCCTTACCCCGACGAGCTGAGCTTGATGGAGGCGGTTCTGTCAGGGCAGACCCTGCACGACCTAGCCGATCACGAGGTCTGGAGCGACCCGGCCCCCTGGCTGCCAAGCTCCTTCTTCTTCACCTACCAGGCGACTCAAGCGGCCCTCGATGCACGCACGTCCGAGTTCATTTGGAGCGACCTGGACTCCGAGTGCATACAAGTAACCCTAGCTCTGATAGAGGCCCTGCACGCGGAAGCGCGGGCGATCGGCGCAAAGCGCAGCCTCTTCCTGCTCTTCCCCAGCCGCGGCGCACTCGCAGAAGTGGAGCGCGGCGAGCCGCGCTACTGGGCTCCAGCCCTGGCGCAGGTGGAGGGCCCCTATTTGGACGTGACAGACGCCCTGCTGCAGTCCATGCAACCCGACAAGCCAGGCGGCTCCCCACGCGCCACCCTCAGCGAGCTCTACAGCCAGGTCCATCTCTCGTACCTGGGCAATCGCATGGTGGCCAAGGCGCTTTTGACCTGGTTGCGAGAAGACTGAGCAACTGCTTTCTCGTTGGTTGCTTCCGGAGCACCAATCCGCAAGGCTGCTGCCAGTCATGCAGTCCCAGTCCAGCACCGACGTGATCGTCATCGGCGCGGGTATCCAAGGCGTGGGCGTTGCCCAAGCCCTGGCCGCCGCCGGTCGTCGCGTGATTTTGCTGGAGTCCCACAGCCCCGCGGCGGGCACCTCCTCACGCTCGAGCAAGCTGATCCACGGCGGCCTGCGCTACCTCGAGACCATGCAGTTCGGCTTGGTCTTCGAGTCCCTCGCCGAACGCGCCACCCTGCTGCGCATCGCTCCGCATCTGGTGCGTCTCGTACCCTTCCACATTCCGGTCTACCGCAGCACCTCGCGCCGGCCGCGCACGATTCGCGCCGGACTCAGCCTCTACGCCCTGCTCGGCAAACTGCGTCAGGACACACGCTTCAGCACGATCCCAAAGCAGGCCTGGCCACTGCTCGACGGCCTGCGCACGGATGGCTTGCAAGCCGTCTTCCGTTACCACGATGGGCAGACGGACGACGCCGCACTCTGCCGCGCGGTCTTGGCCTCAGCCAAGGAGCTCGGCGCGATCTGCCAACTCGAGACCGAGATGGTCGCGGCACGCCGCGAGACGGACCATTGGGTCGTGTCCTACCGTGACGGGTCCGAGGTCAAAGAGCACACCGCCAAGGCCCTGGTCAACGCCACCGGACCCTGGGCCCACAGCGTGCTCGACCGCATCCGCCCAACCCAGCTCGGCCCAGAGATCGATCTGGTCGCTGGCACCCACATCGAGCTCAGCGGCTGTCCGGAGCAAGGCATCTACTACACGGAAAACCCTACGGATCAACGTGCGGTCTTCAGCATGCCCTGGCACGGCCACACCCTGGTTGGCACCACCGAACAGCCTTACAAGGGCGACCCGCGAGCCATTGCACCCACCCCGGAAGAGATCCAGTACCTGCTCGATACCCAGCGCCACTACTTCCCAGCCTGGGATGGGGAGGTGCTCGATTCCTGGGCCGGACTGCGCGTGCTGCCGCGCGGCACAGGTCGCGCCTTCAACCGCACGCGCGAGGTCACCCTGGCCTGCGACGACGCCGCTAAGCCCAGCCTGATCACGCTCTACGGCGGCAAGCTCACCGGCTACCGCGCCACCGCCGAGAAGGTCGAACGACGCCTGCGTCCGACCCTGGGCAAGCTCGAACGCGTGGCCGACACGCGCACGTTGCGCCTACCGGAACTCAGCTAGTAGAACTCGACGCGCACCACGAGACCCGGCTGCGCGTCGCGCAGCGCGAGACTTCCACCGTGCAAGCGCGCGATACGCTCGGCGATAGCGAGGCCCATGCCGGCGCCCGGGGGGTTGCTGGCGCCAACGAAGCGACGGAAAGGCAGACACGCTAGCTGCCTACGTTCCGCACTGAGCCCCGGTCCTCCATCGCGAACCTCGAAGCTGATGCCCGCGGAGTCCTGAGACACGCTGACGATCGGCTCGTCGGTCTTCCCGTACAGCACCGCGTTGCGCAGCAACTCGCGCAGCAGTCGCGCCAAGAGCTGCGGGTCCCCGCAGAGCTCGAGGGTCTGGCCCGTAGCCTGCGCCCGCAGCTGCGGCTCAGCCTCGGCCACCTGCTGCAGTAGATCGGCCACCGGCACGCGCACACTTTGCTCCGGTTCCTCGGGCAAGCGGCACCAATCAAGGAAGCAACAAAGGCGCATGCTTAGCTCCTCGGCGGAGGTCACCAAGCAGCCGAGGCTCTCGGCCGCTTGCTCGTCGAGCTCCGTCCCCAGGTCCTCGCGCAAGAGCGCCGCGAAGCCGCTGACCTTGCTCGCCGGTCCGCCCACGTCGTGGGCGAGGGCATACCCTAGCTCACGAATAAGGCTTCGCATGCGTGCATCATCCAGCACACCGCGAAGCCCATCCGAGTCGCCCATGACAGCGTCCGACTAAACGTCGGCGGGACGCAGGGTCACGTCCCCCGAGATCACCATCTTGCAACCCAAGCGAGCGTTCGACTCGCTGGTGCACATCTCGACGGTTTCCATCTCTTCGTCTTCGGCGGGGCTCAAGCTCTCCGCGCCGGCTTCAACCACCACGCAGCAGGTGCCGCAGCTTCCGACCGTGCAACCAAAGGCCTGGGGCGTCTCATTGGCCTGGGCGTAGTCGAGCAGGACGGTCCCAGAGGGGACCTCGAAGGTGTCGCCGGTCTTGGAAAAGGTGATGGTAGGCATGGGTCGGGGGCAGAGAGTTCTGGAGAGGAGTTCGTACTTGAGCGCAGAGCCTAGGCTAGCCGAGCCTCCAGGCAAAGCCCCATCACGGCAGCTCCTTCAGACGCACCGGGCTGGATTCCTCGCGCTCTAGCTCTCCGGCCCGATCCAGGAAGGCCGCCATTTCCGCGGGTTCCACGGTCAGGCCGCGCACCACGAAGATGCGCGTCACATCCAGGACGCCATCCACGCCCACAGTGGCCTCCAGGAGGTGTTTGTAGCCCTCCCGCTCCGCCAGGAAACCCGCCGGGCCGGCCTCCACCTCCCAGTGCTCGCCGGTCTCCACGCGCACCCGCACACGGGCGCGATTGGAGGCGCGCATGGCGAGCATCCAGTTGCGCCGGGCCGGGCCCAGGGAGGTGGAGAGTCCGGTAGGCGGCAAGCGCAAGGACATCTGAGCCCCAGAGGTCGTGCGCTGGACAGCGTCCGGAGCCTGGCCGCTGAACTCCAAGGAGAAGCTCTGCGACTGGGAGTCCGAAGCCAATGCGGGCACGTTCCAGGTGGCCAAGTCCATGCCGGGCACGAGGCTGCCGACGATGCTGCGAGCGAAACGGTCACGTTGGTTGGCAGGCGCCTGACGCAGCTGCTCGAGCAGCACCGCTCCCTGCTCTGTGGTCACGGCGATAGTTCCCTGCACCAGGGCCGAACCATCGGCTGCCAAGCGCCAAGTCAGGTCCAGGTCCACATCCCATTCCCGCTCCAAGCCGGTGCTGGGTAGGTCCTCGTGGCGGTAGCCAGCCTGCCCTACGAGCACGACCTTGACCCCAGCCAGGTTGCCCGGCACATAAGCGAAAGGAGTACCACGCGAGATCGGCATGACCTGCCAGAGCACCTGCTCAGCATCGGGACCACCGATGCGCAGCACCGGACGATCGAGCCCGTTTGCATAGGCGAAGGGCTGGACGGGGTTTTGGTCCAGAGCTGCCGACACGGGCCGCTCCATGAGCCCCATCTCCACGGGCACGCCCGCGCGATCGAGCAGAATCTGATAGAGGAAGATCGGATTGCCCCGACGCAGATACCAAACGCCTCCGGGGAAGGGGTTTCCGCGGAAGTCGATGGTACGTTCCTCGAGCGCATCCCACAGAGCGCGCGCCTTGTCAGCCATAGGCTCCGGCCAAGTGCGCGACGCCAGGAACTCATCCAGCTCGAGCGCCAGATCCGCGGGGCACTCGGAGAGATCCTCCAACCTCCCGCGCCAGTTCTCCACGATCACATCCAGGTCCTGGTCCGAACCGTATTGAGCCCAGGGCAGGATCTCCACGTAGGAAGGCATGAACGCTTCTTGCGCCACTCGCGGCCGATCGTCCGCGCGCAACACGTGGATGGTTCCACCCTCCACACGGCGCGCCTCACGGCGCCCATCAAAGTGACCCGTGCGCAATTCGCCGCCCAAACTATCAGGTACGAAGACCGCGTAGTAGCTGCGCACGAAGGGCTTCTCGAGGGAGCAGAAGCTCCAACGGCCCAACTGCGGAACGTTGCCGCGTCCGCCGCCGAAGCGTTGGTCGTAGATCAACTCGACCGCGTCGCCGGGATCCAAGGAGGGCATCACCCACTTGCCATCCACCTGCACAGGCTCCGCGATCCCGCCGCCCTTCTGCAGCACACGCGCCAGGCGCGCGCGCCCATTCGCGGCGCGCTCGTGCAACTCCTCGGTTCCCTTGCGATCCAAGGCCACCGTCAAGGAGTGCGTGCGCTCCGCCCCCGATCCGTCCGGATAGAGGTAGATCAAGCCCGCATCGAGGGCCTCCGCCGTGGACGCATCGCTCGCGCCGGCGGCCGCCGCCAAGGCTTCCGAAGCATCCGCCGCCATGGCTTCGAAGAACAGGCTGGCCGGATCCTCAATGCCGAGCGCCGCGCCTGCCTCACGGGCCCAGGGGTCGCCGGGTAGGAACTCCAAGTAACGCGCGAGCGCAGCCCGCGCCGGACCGTCCTCGCCGTGCTCCAGGTGGTAGCTAGCCAGGGCTCGCCACACATGCGGCAGCCCCGGATACTCCTGCGCGCGCTCGCGCAAGCGCTCGAGTAGAGCCTCCTGCGCATCGACCACGCTCAGGGCCGCCAACTCAAAAGCCCGTCCGCGAGCATCCGCCGGCCGTTGCTGTCGCCAGCGCCTAGCCACATCCAAGAGCACTGTCCGGCGCGGGTCGCCGGGCTTCTCTGCCAAGCTGGCCAACACCAGGGAGCGCACGCTTTGATTCGCGCCGTTCAGCACCAGGGCTTGCCAAGCCAACTCCAGGGCCCCCGAGCGGTCGCCCGCTTGTTCGAGTAGCGAAGCCAGCGTCGCACGCGCGCGCGGGTGATCCGGGAAGCTCTCGGCAGTATCCAGGAGCGCCTCCTGACCGAGGCTGCCCACGGGGTCCAAGTCCAGGAGCACACTGATGCGCGAGAGCCGCAGGAGCGGCATGTCCACCACGCTCGCCTGCAGGCTGTCCCAGATGCTGAGCGCAGCCGCCGGCTGATCCTCTGCAAGCAAGCGCTTGATACGCTCCAAGTGCACGCGTAAACGCACGCCGCCCAACTGCTCCAGCTCCGCCTCTACCTCGAGCAGCCTGCGCCGCAGAATCTCCTCGGGCAGGTGATCGCAGGTCGCGAGCACGCGGTGACGTTCGTTCAGAAAAACAGCGCGAGCACGCTCGCTAGCACCCTCGTGCGAAGCGAGCGCCAGTGCTCGGTCCGCTCGTCCCAGGCCTGCCGCCCGGCGCACGGCCAAGGCCGGCGCCAACTCATGCTCAGGCAGTGCACGCTCAGGAGCCGCCTCGAGCTCGCCCAAGGCAGCCCCTTCGCTGAGCACCTCCGGCGCCGCACCCAACGCAGCTGACCAGCACTCGACCTCCAAGGGTTGTCCTTCGTCATCGACGAAACGCGCAGCCACACCCCCATCCACCGTAGGCAGACTCAGCAGCAGCGTGCTCCAAGCCTCCTGCTCCAGGTTGACGCGCACGCGCAGCCTGCGCGGCGTCCCGAAGAAGCCAACCTCTTGCTGGCGGCCCAGATACTGACCGTTCCACCAACCCTGGACAGAGCCGGATTGGTTCAGTTCCAACCAGGCCGCACCCGTATGCCCACGCACACGCGCGCGCAGGAAGCTGATACCGCCTTGCGGCCAAACCGACCAAGCAACGTTGATACCAGTCTCCGCCTTCTCGCGGGTCTCTGCTTGCCAGTGCAGGACCTCACCCCATGCGCTACGAAACTCGCCGCCCGGATCCGTAGCCGGAGTCGGTCCCTGAAGAGCCATGTGCGAAGGCCGCTGGTGGTCCGTCGCCCCCATAGGGCCGAGCACCTGCCACTGATCCAAATACTCGGCGTAGAGGTCATCCGGCAACTCCAACACATCCGTACCGAACATACGCCGCAACTGCTCAGCCTCGAGCAAGCGCCCGGCCACGTCCCGCTCGCGAGCACCGCCCAGACGCGCGTACAACGCGAGCAAGCGATCCCCGTCCAAGGCTTGGCTATCCAAGCGCCGTAGGGAGGTCAGAGCTTGTAGAAAGTCCAGGGCCAAGGGTCCATCCGGATCGGCCTCCAGCGCCGCGGTCCAGTCCTCCGCAAGCTGAGCAAGGTCGCCACTCACCAGCGCCGGGTGCGCCAGGAGTGTCTCGATGGGCTCTAGCGCGGGCGCCGGATCCTGAAAACTAAGACAACCAATCAACAGGGCAGCAATCACGGCTTCACCTCCACTTCAACATTCACAGCTTGGGCCTGATCCACAGCGCGCGACAATTCACGGAAGGCCGCGTAGCGCTCGGCAGGAATCCGATGAGTCTTCAATTCAAAACGTTCCACGATGCGCACCCCAGTCTCCGTACGAGTGACCGTGCGGCTGTAACCGGCGTCTTCGTTTTCGAGGCGCACTTCCGGAGGCAGGCTGCGCGGATCCGCGCCCTGCCCGAGTTCGTACTCGAGCACAGTCTCCTGGCTCCAGGGCACGTCCAGCAGTAGGTCGGTCGTGCGTGTGGTCTCCGCGGCGAGTCCGCGCAGTAGGTAGAGGGGATCGAAGCTGCTCTTGAGCTCGAAACCTTGTGATGTCTTCCGCGTAGCGGACTCGACGCCGCTCTCCAAAACCGTCACCGGCGCGCTGGAGAGGTCCTCAAAATCGGGCCACTGTGTCTCGGGCACGCCGCGCAGGGGACCAAAGAGCCCAGAGAGCACGCGCTCGGCTTCCTCATCACGTTCCTCTTCACTACCGGTGAAACGATAACGATCGCGCGGATCGAAGCGCCCCGCCGGCTCCAGGCTAACGCTAACCTTGGTGCCCGCCGCGTCGGTCAAGTCCACGTGTATCACACGCCGCTCCAGATTGACCTCATGGCTCGGGAAGGGAATACGCGCCACGGTGGCCTCGCTGTCCGAGATGATCACCACCTTGGCGCCCGCATCACTGGCCGGCAAGACCTCCAAGGGATGCAAGCGAGCCGTGCCGTCCAAGTACATGGAGGGGATGCCCTCCTGCTCCGGGACGTAGGCGATGCAGTGGTTGAAGTGGGCCACGAGCGGCAGACTGATGTCCTCCTCATGGCGCCGACCCTCGGAGCGAATCAGCACCGGCCAGGCTTCGATGTTGACCACGCCGAGCAGCGCGCGCAATAGGATCGCCTTGTCCTTGCAGTCGCCGAAACCGCGGCTGAAGATCACCGGTGTGCTGTAGGGCTCGTAGCCGTGCACGCCGAACTCCCAAGCGTTGTAGCGGATGTCTGTGACGACGAAGTCATAGATCGCATGCAAGCGCTCGATGGGCGTACTAGCATCCGCGCACAGCTCCCCCACACGCGTGCGCATCTCCGGTGAGACCCGAATCTCGTCGTCGATCAGACTCCACCACCAGCGCCCAAATTCGTCCCAGCTGCTGTAGGTACTGGCCTGCACCCGCGGGTCACTCTCGAGCACGGGCGGCATGAGCGGCTCCGTGCGCCGGGGCGTCCGGTCCACGATGCGCCAACGATCCACGCGCCGGCCATCGGCCAAGGTCTCCGTGCCCTGCTCCGCCGTCTCCAACTCGCGCGTGTGCAGGGTCAGCGGCAAGCTCGGCGGCGAGATCAATACCAGCTCACCCTCGCGCATATGCAGGTTGGTGTTGGTCACCAAGCTCACATTCAGCCCGAAGTAGTTGCCGAAGACCTCGCTCGCTTGCTCGTCGCGACGCCAGGCCAAGTCGACGATGTCGCCGGCCACCAGGGGCGGCAGATCCACGGCCACATAGCCGCGATTACCCGAGCGTCCGGTGGGCGCCTCGTCGATGCTTCCGTCCGCATGCAGCACGCGTGCCGCGAGTACGCGCACCTCCTCCTGGCCGGGATAAGCGCGCCAGGAGCGCTGGTCCAAGGCCCGCGCACCGGCCTCGGAGAGCACGCGCTGCACCTGACGACGGTAGCGCCTGGAGCTGCCGTCGGGATTCACTTCCACCACGCGCCGATCGAGCAAGATCTCGCGCCCAGCACCGGCGTCCTCCACCGGCTGGTCAGCGGCGCGCCGCGCCAGGATGCTCTCCAGGGATTCCTCCCAGGCGTCATAGAAGGCCCCGGTGTCAGCCTGCTTCAAAAACTCCAGCAAGCGCCGGCCGTCCTCGTCGGTGAAGTCCAACTCGAGCGCGCGCTCCAAGGCGACCACCGAATCCTCATGACGCCCCAGGCGCCAGAGCACCCCCGAGCGATAGCGGTGCAAGTGCGCCCCATGGGGTAGCAACTCGAGCGCATCATCTAGCCACTCCAGGGCCAAGTCGCCGTGCCCACAGGCCTGCGCCGTGCGCGCCGCGCCATAGCGCAGGCTCGAGCTCCAGGGATGCTCGCTCAAGGCCATGGCCAAGTCCGCGCGCAAGCCAGCACTGCTGCGATCATCCTGGTCCAAGCGCCGCTGCTCAGCCAAGAGCCTATGGGCTGAGGTGTAGCCCGCCCCCGCCGCTGATTGCAGCAAGGCCTCCCGGGCTGTGTCCTGAATCGGTAGGGAGCGAGCCAGTAGCACCGCAATCGACGCCCAAATGTGCGCAAGCGGATCTCGCGCCAGGCTGAGCGTGTACGCCTCAGCGCGCTGTTCCTGGCCGGTGCTACTCAACAAACGAATGCGCTGCAGCCGCGCCTGCACCGAAGTCGGGCTCGCCTCCAAAGCGCGCCGGTTGAAATCGAGAGCCGTGTCCCACAGACCCTGGCTGAAGGCCGCATGCTTAGCACGCGCGCGAAGCAAGCGAGCCAAATCCCCATGGGTCGCCAGCAGCCCATCCACAGCCTCGCGCCAAGGATTTGTGTCCTCCTCCGTCGCCAACGCCCGGCGCTCACGCAGGGTTGAGAGACGTGCTATTCCATAGCGCAAGACTCCCGGTCGTGCGGTCGCCGCCGCCTGGGCCGCAACCCGGCCCGGACGCTCCGCCCGCGGCGCGTTCTGGGAGTACACCTGCAGGACTGCCAAGCGGAAGCGATCCTCCGGAGTTCCTCCGCGCGCGTGACGCCGCCAGGCGCCCGGACGAGCGGGAGTCTCAGCCATGTCGATAGACGCGCCCGGATCCTCGAGCTGACGCGGGCCGATCCCCTCCGGCGCCTGCGCGCGCTGCTCCAAGGCCAAGACACGGCCACGCACGGGATCCACCAAGCGCGCCACGAAGGACGGCCCTGCGAATTCACCGCTGCCAACCTTGACCACCAACTCGGTCCAACCCGCGTCCAAGTGCAAGGGGAGCACGTGTGCGTCTACACCGAGCTCATAACCCTCGAGAGCCTCGAAGCGCGCCTTGCCCTGGACCCAAACGCGCAACTCCTCGGTGGCCCCCATGAGCAGCAACACATCCCGGCCCACGTCGCTGCGCACCCAGGTGCGCGCCACCACGCAGGCGTGCTGACTGGGATCCACGAGCAAGCCCAGGTTCACGATGCCTGCTTCAGGCGCAGCCTTTGGAAGCGCACGCCAGCTGATCTGCTGCACCTTGCCCTTGTAGCTCTCCGCCTTGGGGTCGAGCTCCGCCGGCGTAGCCTGGGTCATGCCGCGGCCGCGCTCATTGTCGAATGGACCGACGAAGCTCCACTTCACCAGCGGCGCCAAGTCCTGGAGTCCGCGATTGCGCGTCCAGGCCAAGCTCGCGGCCAACATGCCGTGTGAGCGATCCACCTGTACGTCCTTGAGCAGCGCTTCCAGGTAGAGCGGATTGCCCAGGTCCGCCGCCATGGTGTGCATGACCACCAGGCTCAGCTCGAGATCATCGGCGAGGCGATCGGCCTCCTCCCCTTCCAGGCCCGGCAGGCGTCCAGCGCCCGCGCGCACGTGCCCGGCCAGGATGTCCAAGGCCGCGGCCAAGTCGTCCGCAGCAAAGCGCTCGAAGGCTGCCGTGAGCGGATCCGCAGCGGGCCGCGACTCCAGCGAGCGAAAGGACCCGAGTCCGAGGAGCCCAAGCCCGAGGAGGAGGTACAGAAATAGGAGGCGTTTCATGGAGCAGACCAGCGCAAGACGGGAAACCGAACGCAGAGTATCTGCCGTGAATCCTCGGCCAGAAAGGCCAAAGTCCAGGTCCTAACTTTCCTGCTACGGAAGGCTGCCCAGGAGACCCTTAGCCCGCAGGTCCTCGAGGATCGCGGGGTCGCGCACTTCGGGCTTCCAGCGGTACAGGTGCAGCGCATCACGCAGCCGGCCGATGTCCGCATACCAGGCCTCGCCGGCGGCACGCATGCGCTGGCCGCGGGCTTCATCGGGCACACCATGCAGCCGCCCGCCCAACTCCAGCCGTTCGCCGCGAGCGAAGAGCCCCTCCACCAGCGGATCTACCGGCCGGCGCGCCCCGAACCAGGACTTGGCCAGGTTGCTATTGCCCTCCCCCGGTCGGAAGGAACTGAACAGATGCCCCGTGTCGACCACCGCGTAGCCGGGGTGAATACCCCCGCGCGCAAAGGCGAACTCGCGCACGCTCGGCTCGCGCCCGTGGAGAAGCGGCCCGAGCGCGTGACCGTGCATGCCATCAGGGATCGGGATAGACGCCATCTGCAACAAGGTCGGCGCCAGGTCCACCAAGCTCACCAATGCCGAGCTTCGTCCCCCCGGAGGAATCTCCGTGCGCGCTGCGGGAAGAATCACAAGCGGCACCGCTAGGTCCACTTCCGAAAGTGTGCCAGCGTCCACGATCAGCCCAGCTTCGCCGAATCCAAAGCCATAGGAGCCCACCAATACGATGGTCGTCTGCTCCAACTTGCCACGCTCGCGCAAACCCTCGATTAGCTTCCGTAGTTCCTCGTCCAAGCGCAGGAGAGAGCTGTCGTAGATCGCCTCATACTCCCCCAGCGTGCGCTGCACATCGCCCTCGCGATCGGGGGCCAGGGCATGAAAGATAGGCTTCACATAACCCTGCGGCGGCACGAAACCCAGCTCGGCTCGCGGCTCGAAGTCCATGCTCAAAGCATCCCCGCCAACCTGCCACTGACGCTCCAAGTCGTTCAGGTGCACGTAGCTGAACCAGTTGCGCTCAGCACCGAGTCCATCCAACCAATCAAGGAGCCGCGCCCGGGTCGGGCCGCTGCCATTGCCGGGGTAATTGCGCGTGGTGATGCTATTGGTGTACTCGTGGAAGCCCGCATTGAAACCGGACAGCTCCGAGAGTGCTCCATGATCCACGAACCCAGCCGTAGCCCACCCATTCGCGAAGAGCTCCAACGGCAAGCTTGGCAGAGCGTCATGCAAACGCCAGTTGCGCGCTTGATCCACGCTACCTCCGCCACGAAGAGGAATCGGCGGTGTTTGGGCCACGAACGGGTCGCAGCCCGTGAGGAGAGACACCGCCGGTGCTTCCACGCACGCACCAGTACTCCAGGCGTGATCGAAAACCACCCCCTCTTTGCTCAGCTCAGCCAGATAGGGCATGGTCGCCCGCTCGCCGCCGTAGAGCTCCAAATGATCGCGCCGCAGAGCATCGATCGAAATCAACAGCAGCCCCTGCCCCGACTGCTCCGAACTCGCCGGCCCGGCACCACAGGCAGCCAGGATAAGGAGAATAGCGCTGCTGGCTGCGAAACGATGGGAGCCCATGCCCTTACGTTAGCCTGGACGATTGGGGACCTGTCCAACCAGAGCTGCAATCGCGCAGGCTTGGGCTGGGCTGGGTCATATACGGAGAGAGCAACGTACTGCTGCAGGCCAGTCCGGGGGTGCTAAGGGCTGGACCCTCCCATCGCCACCCCCCGGCCTGCGGCCGGGCGCCGTCGGTTCCGACCTGCGTCCCCCGCCCAACCCCGTGTCCCCGTAAATGACGCAAGCGTGAGCGCTAGCGGTGCAGTTCGAACAGGGCGTCCTCTTCCACCCAGACCTCGCGCCCGTCCTCCAAGATGGCTCTGCGCCAGCGCGGGAGCTCGTCGAAGACCTGTACCACGCTACCGGCCTCCAGGCGCGCTAGGCGCTTGGCGTCGGGCCGTGGCTCGCTGCGTCCGCCCACGCCACCGGAGCGCACCACCAGGAAAGCCTGCGGGGTCTCCAGGGCATGCCGTACCCAGGGTGCGAAGCAGAGGGGAATGCCCACCAGCCCAACGTAGACCGCCATGCGCCAGTTAGGTCCCCCACGCAGGGCCTCGCCTGCCAGGGCCAGGGCCAGCAAAAGAACTCCCAAGAGGGCCAGCCAGCGTGACTCTGCCTCCGTGAACTTGCCCATTAGTCGCCGCAGCATGTCGGTCAACCCGCCGCCGTCCGCCGGGGCCAGATCGGCTTCTGCCCGGGCCAACTCCAGGTTGGCGAAGAGATCGCCGTCCCGGGGCAGATAGCGCAAGGCCGCCGTGTACCAACCCACTGCCTCGAGCTTGTGCCCGCGACGGTAGGCGGTGTTGCCCAGGTTGTAGGCCATGCGCCCGCGCTCGGGGCCGGGCGCGGTCTGCTCCAAGGCCTCCTCCCAGAGGGTCGCGGCGCTGGCGTAGTCGCCGGCACGGTAGCGCTCCCCACCTTGGGTCTTCGGGGACGGATCCCCCATGGAATCCACCGCGCTGAAGGCGAAGCCTCCGAGCAGCAGTAAGCCCAGCAGCATCATGATGGAACGCATCTAGAGGCCCTCCTTCGCAAGACGTGCCGCCACGCCTCGGATCCGTGTGGGGTCGATGACTTGGTCAGCGTTGGCCCAGCTGCTCTGGTCCAGATCCGACTGCAATTGTTCAAGCTCAGCCATGAGTGTCTCGCTGGGAGCAGCAGAGCCGTGCTCCGTCGCCCAGTCCTCCAGGTTGCGACCGAGCCAAGCGTTCTCCTCCTCCTTGGTGCGCGCGCCCAGGTAAGCAGCCAGGGCCCGCGCCTGCTCGGAAGCGTTGGCGGCCTTGCTCAAGTCGCGCGCGAGCTTGCCGCCCGCACGGCGCCTGCGCTTGTTCTGGGGTGAGTCCGGATCACCACTGCGCCGGGCGAGGGTACGAGCAAAGAACCACACCAGGGGCGTGCTCAGGAGCAAGCCCAGGATCCACTGGCCACTAGGCGCACTCGCCACTTCGTTCGGAAGCTCATCCACGTGAATGTCGCGCACATCGAAGATCTCCTTCACCTCCGCCGTGCCCGCCAGGGGATCTAGCCCAGCAACCGCGCGCACGCGAATAGGGACGGGGCGCGTGGTGACCTTCACGAAGCGCTCCTCGCCGGGCACATAGGTCCACAGGGGGATGCCCGGCACCTCGGTAATGGCCTCGGTCATGGGCACCAAGTCATAGGTGGCGCGCCGATTGTTGGCGTCATGCTCACTCTCCACGCCGAGTACCTTGAAGTTTTCGAAAGCGTCCAAGCGCGACAGGTTGGGCAGGTCGAAGAACTCCACGTTCGCATCGCCAGTCCAAGTGACCTCCAACTTGATCGAATCGCCTGCGTCCACATCGCGCTGCTCCAGGCGTCGCTCAGCAGTCAACGCCCCGACCGCACCGGTCCACTCATAGGGCCGGTCTTCCTCGGGCACGGGGAGGACCTCGATGTCGAAACCGTCGAGGTTCGCGTAGAAGTCCCGGAAGCGATCGGGCTGAAAGCCGCGCCCGCGCGCCACGAGCTCGGAAAACTCAAAGGTGCTGCGCGGGAACTGCAGGGTGCCAGGACGACTTGCGATCAGGCGCCTGGTCAGTCGATAGACCTGGAAGTCCTGGTCCCCGCGCCGCTGACTCGGGGCTTGTTCGATCTGCACGGCGAACTTGCGGTTGACGGTGATTTCCTTGCGCACAAAAGTGCCCGAAGACGGCACGCGCGCCACGTCCAGTGTTCCCGGCAAGCTGCTCCACCAGGGCAGGTAGAGCCCGGCGCTGTTCAGTTCCAATTCCTTGGCCCAGCCAAAGACGAACGACAGGGTAAAGGGCTCGCCCTCTACCACCCGCGTAGGCTGCTCCAGGACCTCGAGGAAACCGAGCTCTGCACCGGCCATATCCTCGACAACCTTTAGGCTCAAGGGCGCCTTCGGCACCTTGGTAACCACGCCGTCGATCTCGATCTCCACGGGCGGAATGTCGTACTCACCGACCTTGCGGGGCCGCAGCACGATCACCCACGAAACGGTCGTGCGCGTGAGCAGACGCCCGTTGATGCGTTGCGAGTAGCGACTCTGGTTGGGATCGCCCGGGCCGGTCACATCGACGCCGTCGAGTTTGGGCACGCTGACCACCTTGACGGTGCGAGCATTGTGCACCTCCACGCGCAGTTCGACCTCGCCGCCAAGCTTGACCAAACCACTGGAGAGTGCAGCCTCGGAGCGCACATTCGATTGCGCAGCGCCGGGCACGGCCAAGCCGCACACCAGCAGCCACGTGAGCGCGGCCAGTTTCATGACTAGGGACTTCGCCATCACCAATCTCGCTCGGTCGGCACACGACCCTTGGACTTCATCTTCGCACGCATCTCTTCGCCTTCTTGGTTGTGCTGCTGGGTGGTCTCGAGCAAGCGCTTCATCTCTTCCTCCGTGAGGAAGACCTCCTGGGTCTCAGCGTCCTGCTCGTCCCCCGAGTCTTCGTCCTGTTCGCCGGCTTCGTCGTCGTTCTCCTCTTCGGAGTCCTCTTCGGAGCCTTCCTGTTCCTCGTCGGAGTTCTCGCTCTCCTTCGGGTCGGAGTCCTCGTCCTGCTCCTCGTCACTGGGCGCGCCTTGCTCGCCGCTGGATTCCTGGGAGTCGTCCTCCTGCTTGTCCTGTTCCTCCGGATCCTCCTGGGAACGATCCGTGCCCTCTTCCTGCTTGCGCTTGTCCTCGATCTCCTCGATGCGTCGCAAGCGGCGCTGGATCAACTCCACATTGGCGCGCGTATCCGCATCGCGCCAATCCAGGGCCAAGCGCTCGAGGAAATGCTCGAGGGAGAGTTCGAAGGCCTTCTTGGCGAGCTCCAAGGGATCGGGCTCGTCCTCGCCACCGGCGGCCTGGGGTTGGAAGCCAGGCGACATGGGATCGAGGGAGGCGCCCGTCACCTCGGGAATGCTCTCGTACAGAATTTCTGCCAAGCTCAAGCCCAACCACCCGAGCCCGTACATGCCGTCCAAGCGCAACTCCCCGTGACCGCCCGCGCGCACGGCTTCGAAGTCCAGTTCGGCTTCCTGCACAGCACCGGATTCCGCCCGCGCCACGCCCAAGGTCCAGCGAATCAAGACGGCGCGCTCATCGTCCCCAAGGGGCGCACGCGGCGCATCCCCCAGGCCCAATCCGCCCATCAAGCGGCGCGCCAAGCGGGCTTTCTCAGACCCGGCCATATTCTCGAGCCAGTCCGTCCGTTGGTCCTGATCCGCACGCAAGCGCAGCACCTCGGCCAAGGACTCCGCCTCTTCCAAGTCCCCCTTAGCGCACAGGCTCTGGAAGGTGCGGAAGCCCGCGTCGAACTCGGTCTGCGCCACACGCGCGGCCAGCTCTGCGTCCACTTCTTGGCCGACTTCCTCCGCAGCCAAGTCGTCCATGGGCAAGTCGTCCGTGGGCAAGCAGGCGGCCACGCACAGAACCGGCGCGATCCAAAGCCATCGTTGGAGTCTCATGAGGATTGCTTCACCTTGGCTCTACGCCGGCGTTCGGTAGTGGCCATCTCGAGGGCCATGAAGAGCACCCCCAGAACCAAGGGCCATTGGTAACGATCGTAGGGCACGCGCTCCTTGCCGTCCTGGTAGGTGCGTCCTTCCAGTTGCCCGATGCCTCGCCCATATAGTTGAGTCAATGCCAACACGGAACCTTCCGCGGGCAGGTACATGCCGCCGGTGGCGTCGGCCACGTTAGCTAGTGTGCTGCTATCGAGCTTGCTGATCACCTCTTCCCCTTCCGGGTCGACCATCCAGCCGCCGCCCATAGCAGGGATCTTGCCGCCGCTCTCCGTGCCCATACCGAGCACATAGATGCGGATATCGTTGGCGCGCGCAGCGTCGGCCAACTCCAGAGCGCGACCTTCGAGGTCCTCCCCGTCGGTCACGAGAATAATCGCCTCGTGAGCACCGGAGCGCTGGTCAAAATTGCCCAGTGCTTCCTCCACGGCACCACCCAGGTCCGTACCGCCGCGGCGGTTGTCTTCCGGCCCGAGGGCGTCCAGGAACCAACCCAGAGTCTTGCGATCACGGGTCAGGGGCGCCACCGCGCGCACATCACCGGAGAAGGCCAGCAGCGCGATCCGGTCGCCCTTGAGCTCATCCAGTAGCGCGTGAATTTGACGCTTGGCTTCGTCCAAGCGGCTACGCCCCATGTCTTCCACCAGCATGGAGCGCGAGGTGTCGAGGCACAGAACCAGGTCGAGTCCGCGCCGCGGCACGTCGCGCAGCACATAGCCGCGCACGGGCCCCAGCAGGGCTAGGCCCAACCAGAACAGCGCGAGGCAACCCAACAGAACCCGGCGCCTGGCGCGCCGCTGATCCGACTCCGCAAAGAGCTCGGGCAGCATGCGCTCCGCGGCCAAGAGCTTGCGCGCCTGAGTGGCGCGGCGCCTTGACCAGAGCGCAACCACCACGGCCACGGGTGCGGCCAGCAGTAGCAGAACCCACTCCGGACGCTGCAGGTCAAAGCCGAGCAATGCGAAGCTCATGCGATCCTCCGGGCCCAGGTGTGGCGCGAAAGGAAGGCCAGTCCATACAGGATCAGAGCCGCCCGCAGCCATGCCGGGTACAGGTCGTAGTGTTCGGCGAAGCGCTCGGAGGAACGCTCCGAGCGCTCGAGCTCCTCGATCGCCGCGTAGGTATCCTCGAGTTCGCTCTCATCCACCGCATGGAAGAAGCGCCCACCGGTCACCTCCGCGATGTCCGGTAGCTGGCCCACATTCACACGCACCGCACGCCGACCGCCGCGGTCGAGGCTCAGGCGCATGACGGTCTTGGGACCGCTGAAAATGGTGTAGATGCGAATGCCCTCTTCGGCCGCCGCTGCCGCCGCCTGCAAAGGCGGAACCAGATCGATGGTCTCCTCGCCATCGGTGAGCAGCACGATCACACGAGACTTGGCTTCACTCGACTTTAGGATGTCTACGGACGCCGCCAGGGCTACGCCGATGCCGGTTCCATCCAGGTTCTTGACGGTCTCGATCTCGAGCTCATCGAGCACGCCCAGCAGCGAGTCCGCATCCAAAGTGAAGGGGCACAGCAGCTCGGTGTATTTGGCGAAGCCAAACAGCGCCACGCTGTCCGCCGCGCCTTCCTCATCCGTCATGCGACGCTCGGCGAATTCGCCCAGCACGCGCTTGGCCACATCGAAGCGCCGCGGCTGATCGCGAGCGGCGCGTTGCATCATCGAGCTCGAACGGTCGAGCAGCAGCGCGATGTCCACGCCCTCCGTCGTGCTCACGAAGCGCTCCGTACCGCGCAAGGGCCGCGCCAGGGCGACCACCGCGAGCAGTAGCGCCAGGCATTCCACGAGCGGGATTATGCGACTCAGCTTCTGGCGCTTAGAGCGCGGCGTTCCAGCCGCCAGGAAGGGCACGCGCACCTGGGCGTAGCGACGTCGATCGCGGCCTAGGATCGTCGCCACCGGCACGATGGCCAAGAGCACCAGGAAGTACGGATCGGCGAAGACGTAGCCCCCGTACACGCGCCAGCCGGTTTCCACGGCACTGCGTTGGGCGCCATCCTGCAAGAGCAATGCGAAGGCGCTCATGAACGCAGCTCCTGCTTGCGACGCTCGAGCGC
>JBLIOL010000063.1:0-20453 GCA_047639615.1 Planctomycetota bacterium
GCGAGATCGGCTACCCCGTGCTCGTGCGCCCGAGCTACGTGCTCGGCGGCCGCGGCATGGAGATCGTCTACGACGACGAGACCCTCGACCGTTACATGCAAGGCGCCGTGGAGGCTTCCCCGGACAAGCCCATCCTGGTGGACAAGTTCCTCGAAGATGCTATCGAGGTTGACGTGGACGCCATCTGCGACGGCAAGATCGTGGTTGTCGGCGCAATCATGGAGCACATCGAGGAAGCGGGTATCCACTCCGGCGACTCCACCTGCATTTTGCCCGCGCCGACCCTGCCGCCGGAGATCCTCAAAGAGATCACCAAGGCCACCAAGGACATGGCCATGGAGCTGGGCGTGATCGGCCTGATGAACGTGCAGTTCGCGGTCAAAGGCACCAAGGTCTACGTCATCGAAGTCAACCCGCGCGCCTCGCGCACGGTGCCATTCGTCTCGAAGGCCATCGGCGTGCCCCTGGCCAAGCTGGCGGCCAAGGTCATGGCCGGCATGACCCTCGAGGAGCTCGGCTTCACCAAGGAGATCGTGCCAAGCTACTGGTCGGTCAAGGTGCCGGTCTTCCCTTTCAACAAGTTCCCCGGCACGGACATGCTGCTCAGCCCGGAGATGCGTTCCACCGGCGAGGTCATGGGCATCGACCCGGACCTAGGCATGGCCCTGGTGAAGGCCTACCTGGCCGCCGGTATGAAGCTGCCGCGCAAGGGTCGTGTGCTGATCACCGTGCGCCACTCGGACAAACGCGCGATCATCGCCGAAGCGCGCGCCATGGTCTCCCTGGGCTACGAACTCGTGGCCACCGAAGGTACCTGGAAGGCTCTGCACTCCAACGGCATCCCTGTCGAGCGCATCAACAAGATCCAAGAGGGCCGCCCGCACATTGTGGACGCTATCAAGAACCGCGATATCGACCTGATCTTCAACACGCCCTACGGCAAGCAGCAGCGCGTGGACGATTCCCACATCCGTTCCACCGCCGTGAACTCCGGCATCCCTTGTGTCACGACCCTGGCCGGCATCCGCGCCGTGGTCAGCGCTCTGACCGCAATGCATCGCGGCGACTTCCAAGTGCGCTCAATCCAAGAGATCCACGGACGGCCCGAGCCGGCGCCCGCTCCAATCGCCTAGGTCTCGCGCACCATCTGGACCAGCACGCCCGACACCGGTCCGGCCACGTTGACCGGAACCGCTTGCGCGTTGCAGCCCATGGCGTTCACGTCGACCACGTAGGAGTCCTGCCGCAAACCGCCGATGTCGAAGGGTCCCACGTAGCCCCAGTCCATGCTGGAGAAGTAGTTGCCGTTCTGATGGCCGGCGCTGTCCGTAGCGAACACAAAGGTGCCGCCCAGGGGGCCGCCATCGCTGGCGATCAGGTTGCCAGACACGTTGCGCCCTGCCAGGTTGGGCGCCACTAGATCGAGGCTCAACTGCTGGCCCGCGGTGAGTACAAAGGGGTCCGAGAACGCTGTCTCGTGGGCGGTCCATTCCTCATCGTCATCCATGGGGATCTCGGGCGCAGCGGCAGCGGGGCGGTGGTAGGCCGGTTAAGGGGCAGCGGCCCAGGGCGTTGCTGCGCGAGGCGCGGGAGCCTGCGGAAGCGGCGCGCGAGTAGCTGCCGGCGCCTGACGCTTGGGACCCTTCGAGACCGCACCACTCAGTTCGTAGTGTGAGATGGCGCGACGCAGGGTCTCTACCTGAGCAGCGGTCTGGCGGGCACCACAGGAGAGTTCCTCAGCGGATCCGGCGTTCTGCTGAGTGGATTGATCCAAGCTAGCCACGCTGCGCGAGATCTGATCCAGACCTTGGTCCTGCTCAGCCGAAGCCGAGGCAATCTCGCTCAGCAGTGCGCCGACCTTCTTGGTGCTGCCAACTATCTCATCCAGTGACTTCGCCACCGCGAGCGCGATCACACCGCCACGGTCAGCCCGGGTGTTGGACTCGGCGATCTTCTCCGACGTGCTCTTAGCTGCGTCGGCGCTGCGCTTGGCCAGGCTACGGACCTCTTCAGCCACGACAGCGAAGCCCTTGCCAGCTTCACCTGCACGGGCGGCTTCCACCGCCGCGTTCAGGGCCAGCAAGTTGGTCTGGAAAGCGATGTCGTCGATCACCTTGATGATCTGGGACACCTCCTGGCTTGACTCCTTGATGTGGCCCATTGCCTCGGAGAGACAATCCATCTCCGCGGAGCCCTTAGTCGCTGCTTGTTGAGCCTCATTGGAGAGCCCATCGGCTTGACGCGCGTTCCCTGAAGACTGCTGTGCCATACCAGCGATCTCTTCGATAGCGGCGGAGACTTCTTCGAGGGAAGCAGCCTGCTGCGAGGACGATTGCGCCAACCGCTGTGCAGAATCCTGAAGCTGCTCGGACCCCTGGCTGATCTCCTCCGTCTCGCCATGGATGCTGCCTAGGCCGCCATCCAAGCCCTCGAGGAATTGGTTCACACTGGAGGCCAGTTGCCCCATGGTGCCACCTGCCGTGACTTCCATGCGAGTGGTCAATTTGCCCGCGCACATGTCGCGCAGGGTGGAGACCGTCTTCTCGATAGGTCCGATGACGCCTCGGGATACGCGCCAACTGATCAAGACCCCGAGTGCAGCTACCGCCAGTGCGATAAGCTCCATCATGCGGATGCGCGCTGCACCTGCGGCTTCGAAGCCAGCCGAGAGGCTGACCACTGAATTTTTGGCGTGCCCCTGGGCCCTCTTAGTGAGCTGACGAATCTGAGCAGCGCCGTGCTCGAATTCATCGGAGGCGGGGTCGGTTCCGCGCTGGTCGGCCACCGTAGCGACGAGGTCTTCCCAGACATCCTGCATGGAGCTGAGATGCCCGCGAGTATCAGAGTCTTCCTCAGCGGAGAGCGCAAAGGTCGCGGTCGTGTCCGCGTCCTCGGAGGCTTTCCCACCTTGGAGGAAGCCGCTCAGGGTTGTTTCGATCAGAGCGGCAGTGGCGTCTGAGGACTCGGTGCCCCCTTGGCCCTTCGCGGAGAGCTCGTACGTGACCTCGCGCTCATATTGCAGGAGCAAGGTGCTCTGCCGACCCGCGATGTCCACGGCACCTCTACCGCTATCATCCAATGCGCTGCTCGCGAAATGAACGATCGATCCAATGGCGATGATGAACATCGCCGGGACGAAGCCGAATTGAAGAGGCAGGGGCAGGGACTGAATACGCCTGAACATGTATTTGGGGGAGGGCAGGGCTGCTGTTCTTGAGGGGGGGCGAGCTGCTCCGCATGGGCCCCGCGGGCCATGCTGGCCCGCTTTGTCCCATTTCGAGGCATCTCTCTACGCTCCAACGGCTGCTGTCGCAGGAGTACTTCCGTCCTATCGGCCCCGCAGAAAGGCGAACTTAAGTCAGGCCGCCCTGCCCGCGAGGATCAGACGATGGTCCAAGTGTCGTCGACCAGTGTTTCCAGGTCGCCGACCAGCTTGTCTAGGAGCGTGTCGCACATGGCCTGTTGGAAGCCGCGCACCACATGGTTGGCGCGCTCGAATGCACTTTCGTCCTCCCCGTCAGCGTAGAAGGCCTGAACGTCGTTGTTCGACGTGACGATCTGCGCTCCGCGGGCGATCTCGAGCAGCATACCGTCGAGCGACTCCTGCTTGATTCGCAGGGTCTGGCCGAGGTCCTGCAGGATCTTGGCTTCCGTACGATCCTGAATCGCACCGCGTAGCAAGAAACCGGTCCCTACCAGCGGGCCCAGTGAACAAACGAGGAACGCAGGAAGGAGTTAGGCGCGGATGGTCTTCATCGTGACTAATGGATCGTTCCGATCCGGCACCCACGCGAGCACATTCCATGCAGCCCTCGGCGTATCCCGCTAGCGTGATGCGAGCATCGGCCCAGCGGTAGTTCCTAAATAAGACCAGCGCCTCGGGCCGACCTATTGCGCGCTCAACCGCCGCCCTATTTCGTCTCGACGCGCTCGGTCACCTCGCAGGTGAACTCCCAACGATCGGAGGGAAAGGTCTCGAAGTCCCGGCTGCCCGGCGGATGAATGTCCAAAGCCGTGACCTTGATCTTCCGCGAGCCCTGCTCCAGGGAATAGAGGAAGTTCGCGATCTGCGTGCGTTGGAAGGTCGGCTTGTCGCGCGACTGGTCGTCGCTGGTGGGCACGATGGTGTACTTGTTGTCGTCGTACCCGCGCTGCTTCTGAGTTCGGGGCTGAATCGACAATCCGCCCAGGGCCACACGTGGCTTGTTGGCGATGGAACGAATGTAGGTCTGAGGCGAACCTTGCCCCTTCAGGCCTTCACCCTCCAGTTCCTCCATGCGGCTGGTGAAGTCCTGGCCGAGCTGCTGAATGCTACGCACCTTCTTGGCCACCCAGGAGTCCCCGGAGATGACACCTGCGGTGGGCGGAACAAACTGGCCCGTGTCGTCGAGGCCGAGTTTCTCGCGGTAGTCGCTGATCATCTGCTGACGTTCGAAGACCTGCATGCCGAGCACGCCCGATCCAATCAGGCAAACAACGATGATCAGACGCGCGAGGTTGAATCCTTTGAGGAAGTCCATCATGGCTCAGCCTCCCTTGTTTTTGTTGGAGGTTGCAGGTGAGTCCATCACTGCCTCTTCGAAAGCGCTCACGTCCACAACCACGGGTAGTTTCTGAACCTTGATCCCGAGGCCATTCGAGAGCGGGTCCGATCGTTTCTGATCCACTGAGTGGAGCCAGACTTGGTCCTTGAGTGCCAATAGGAAAGCCTCGTAGTCGGCCGTTGCCGCGATGTCGGAACCTAGGTCACTGTCCGGGTTCGTATAGAACACCAGGTCCAGCTCGACCTTGACCGTATCCGGATTGTCATTGGATCGCGCCGGCATGAAGGTCGCCTTGATCCCGTGGAAGCCCATGCGCCAATTGTCTTGGTTCGACTCGATGACATCGAGCACCAGGTTGGTGGCCATGAGTGCGGAGGAGGGCTGCTTGACCGTGCCACCACCGAGCTCTGCGGAGAGCGTTAGCACGCGGTCCTGCAGATCACGCTCGATGTCGTTGAATGCTTCGAAGAGCGGCTTGTTGTAGTCGAGCTGCTCGCCATCGGCCGGCGTAAAGCGCTTGAGACTCGTGCGGAAGTCCGGCGGCACCGGGCGCATGGCGCCACGCGTACCAGCGACGTTGTCGCCGATCAAGAAGCTGTTGCTACTGTGCAGCCAGGTCATGAAGCCCCGGTTGCGCATGAGCTGCAACTGTTGGTTTTGGAAGATCCAGCCAACCCCCACAAGGGTCACCAGAAGCATGGCCAGGACGGCGATGGGGAATTCAATGCGCTCCCAGGTACCGGTGAAAGCCAGCTCCTCACGGCGCAGGGAGGGCTTCATCGTGCCGCCTCCCAACTGCGTGATAGCGGCGCCATAGGCCACCACAAGCTGACCGAAATCTTCGGCCGGTGCGTCCGCCTCCGCTTCGTCGAAGCAGTCGAGCAGGTATACGGGCACGTCCAAGATCGGCTCGCCGATCAGGCCGGGCAACTCGATCCCGCAGACGTACACCGCGTCGATCTTGTTGATGGTATGAGCAGCAGAGATCGTGCGGCCCAGCTCGCGACGAATGCGGCGCAAACCAGCCTCCGTACGACGCTTTAGGTCCAGATCATCCTCGGGTGTAGGCTCAGCCTTCGCTTCGGCTTGCTCGCCCTCCTCGGAGAGCTCGCCGGCCAAATCGGGCGTCAAGGCACCGATGTGAATAACCCGCATCTCGCGCACTTCGCCGGAGTCCATCACCACCACGGAGGTGGAGTGATCGCCGACGTGCACCAGGACCTGAGCATCGTCGATATTGCAGATGCTCGTGGAGGAAGCCGCGTTGACCAACGCAGATGTTTCCAACTGCGCCTCCAGAGGCTCGATACCTGCGCGCTCGCACAGTTCGAGGGCCGCGGCCAACTCATCCTTAGGCACGGCCGTTGCCAACACCATGGTGTTCTTGTCGCGCTGCTCGAGCACGTGAAAGTCCACCACCACATCTTCGGCGCTGAACTGGGGCAACTGCCCCTCTACCTCGTACTTGAGCACCTGGTCGATCTTGCTCACCTCCTCGAAGGGCAGCTTCACGTGCCGGAAGGCCGCCGATCCACTGTCGATCACGAGGTTGATATTGTCGAAGGGGACTTTGCAACGCTTGGCGGCGCTGCGAAGAATCTCCGAAGGTGACGCGGCACCCTTCTCGCCTAAGGCGTCAAAGGATCCGGACGTGTATGCAGCGATGCTGTGCTTGCGCGCACTACCTTCGAGAACAACGATCTCGTAGTAGCGCGGGCCGAGGCGAATTCCGCAGGAGCGTGCCATCTAGTAAAGCTGAGGATCAGCGCGGGGCTAGGGTCATGGAAAAATCACCGGCCAAGAGGTCGTACTGCGCGCGCTTTGCGGGCGGCAGGACTCGGTCTCGGACCCATGCTTCGTACTTGGTGCCCAAGGCGATCAACTCGTCTTCCATGGCTGTGCGATACACAGCCTGATGACGACGCTCGATGCCGAGCTTCTCTTCTTCGTAGTGACGGGCGATCACTTGAAGGGCTTCCACTCGACGAGGCTCGCTTTCGAGGTCGAAGGTCTCGGAGAATCGCGCCACAAATGCAGCGGAGAGAGCAGGTTCAGCGGGCGGGGGCGTGTCCAAGAGGCGTGCGACGGTAACGCCTCCTAAGAAGGAAGTTCCAGCCAACAGAAAGATCCAGAAGCGCAGGGCTGTCATTTCTGGGGCTGGTCCGTGCTGGCCTCGCCGGAGACAGCATGGAGCGTGCTCTTGTTGAGCTCGTCCAGGTCATCGAGAGACTCGAAAAGCGACATGGTGGCATCAGCGTTGATGGTGCCGACCTCGGGCATGCCGCGGCGTTGCAGACCGAAGGCGAAGAGGATCACAAGGATCGCTGCGGCGCCAGTCAGGTTCAAAACGAAGGTCTGCAGCTGGTTCTCGCGGGAGCGGGCATGCTCCTCGGCGTGGGCCGTCGCTAGAGAGCGCGGGCCGGCAAGGGGTTCCACCTGCGCGGCTCCGGCGAAGGCCAGGGCTGCCACGCGCGCAGCGAAACCAGCGGGGGCTTCAGCCGGGCCGACCTGCTCCGTGGGGTCCACGAACCAGCTACCTAGGGCTTCCACCTCCTGGGCCCGCAGGCGACAGGTTTGGCAGTCGATCAGGTGCTGACGCAGGGGGCTGGCCTCCACATCGTTCAGCTCACCATCCACGTAGCGCGGGATGAGCTCTTCTGCTCGTACGCATTGCATCATTGGTTTCCCTCCACGAATTCGGGGTAGCGCTGCGCCAAGCGTTGCTTGAAACGGGCGCGAGCCCGGAAGAGCCGCGATTCCACGGTTCCGATCGAGATCCCGAGTTGCTCGGCAATCTCCTGATAGCTGTGTCCTTCGAGTTCCCGTAGCACGAGCGTGGTACGGAAGATCTCAGGCAGTTCCGAGAGCACCTCGCGGGTGATCTCGATGATCTCGTCGCGCTCGAGGCGCGCGTCAGGGCGAACCGTCTTGCGCTCGTGCGCCTCGCTGGAACCCGTCAGTAGCTCCGGATCCTCGACGGCCTGGACCGGGTTGCGGCCGCGGCGCTTGAGGGCGTCCAGGATGGTGTTGGTGGCGATGCGGTACAGCCAGGTGTAGAAGCTGGACTGCTGCTGGAAGGTATCCAGCTTGCGGAAGGCCTTCAGGAAGGTCTCCTGAACCAAATCCTCGACCTCAGCCCGGCTCTTGGCGTAGTGCCTAGCGAGACCGAACAAGCGGTTCTCGTAGCGCTGGACCAAGACCTGGAAGCTCATTGCTTCACCAGCCAGGGTCTCGGCTACGAGTTGTGCATCGTCGACCGGGGGTGATTCCATATGAGCGAGGGCCATGACGCCCCTTAGGACGCCCGATCGGCTCCCCTATTCCCGCTGTTCTGCCGCAGTGGTTGCCCCGGCAGTCGGCTTGAAGGTGTGTCCCATCTTGACACGCTTAGTCTCTAAGTACCTTGCGTTACTAGGGTTAGACTCAACGACCAGGGGCAACTGGGAGACAACTTCCAGTCCATAACCCGCCAGGCCATGGATCTTCTTCGGGTTGTTGGTGAGCAGGCTCATGCGTCGAACGCCCAAGAAATGGAGCATCTGAGCCCCAATCCCATACTCGCGCAGGTCCGCGGGGAAGCCCAGGGCCTTGTTGGCCTCCACGGTATCCATGCCCTCATCCTGCAGGCGGTAGGCCTTGACCTTGTTGGCTAGGCCGATGCCGCGGCCTTCCTGACGCAGATAGAGCAGTACGGAGTGCTCCTCCTTGGCCAGCAGCTCCATGGCCATGTCCAACTGAGGCCCGCAATCGCAGCGCAGGCTGTGGAAGGCGTCACCTGTGAGACATTCCGAGTGGACCCGTACGGGAACAGTGGCGTCCACGGCCGCGTGGGGGCTCATGCCCTCGCCCTGGCCCATGCCTCGAGTCAGCGCAACGTGCTCCGAGCCATCCACAGTGTTGCGGAAGACGTGCACCTCGAAGTCGCCGAACTTGGTGGGCAGGGGCACGCCCTGCTCTTTACGTTCGATCAGGCGCTCGTTGGTGCGGCGGTAGGCCACCAGGCTCTCGATGGTGCTGATCAGGAGTCCATGCTTCTCGGCGAAGACCTCCAAATCGGGCATGCGCGCCATGGTTCCGTCATCGTTCATGATCTCGCAAATCACGCCAGAGGTCCCAACGCCGGCCAACTTGGCCAAATCGACCATGCCCTCGGTCTGGCCGCCGCGCACCAGCACGCCGCCGTCCTTAGCCCGCAGGGGGAAGATGTGACCCGGCCGCGCTAGGTCCTCCGCCGTGTTGCTCGGGTCGGCTGCCACGCGCACCGTGTGCGCCCGGTCGGCGGCACTGATACCAGTGGTCACGCCCACAGCCGCTTCGATCGAGACCGTGAAGGCCGTGCGATGGGAATTGGTATTCCGGGCAGCCTGCGGCTCTAGGTTCAGGCGGTCGCAGCTGGCGCCGTCCATGGGCATGCAGATCAGGCCACGGCCTTCCTTGGCCATGAAGTTGATCGCCTCGGCGGTCACGTGCTCGGAGAGCATGCAGAGGTCGCCCTCGTTCTCACGACCGGGGTCGTCGACAAGGATGATCATGTCGCCCCGGCGTAGGGCGTCTAGGACCTCAGGGATAGGTGCGATCGGCATTCTAGTAGCAGTTGATACGAGGGGATGGCTGAAGCGTTCCAGAGCCAGGGACTGACCGCTCATAATAGATGGATGCGGTACCTCTCACAGCCCCGGATCCAAAGCCTCGTCGGATTCCTTTGCACAGCTCTGCTGCTAGGCGCCTGTGGCGGCCCTAGGGGCGGCGCGAACGGGGGTATGGACCCAGCGTTGGCGAAGGCCCTGGCTTCCATCGCGCGCCTCGAAGATCAGCGCTCAGACGGGGGCGGATCCCTGCAGGCCAATCTGCAGGATCCCATGCCGGTCGTGCGCCAGCGGGCAGCCCTGGCCCTGGGGCGCTTGCCGCTCGCGGGCGCCGGCGCGGGAGCGAGTGCGGCCCTGCTGCAAGCCCTCGCCGACAGCGATGCCGAAGTACGCGCGGAGGCCTGGTTTGCCCTCGGGCAGTTGGCGGACCCGGCGGCCCTCGAAGCCATGCTCGTGGCGGCGGCGAGCGCCGATCAAAGCCCCGTAGTGCAAGCCGCCACGGTGCGCGCGCTGGGCGCCTTCGACGAACAACCCGCGCGCGACTTTGTGGTCCAATGCATGGGTTCGGCGAACGCCGATGTGCGCGCGGAGGCGGCAGCGGAGAGTTTCCGCTGGTCTATGGATAGCGACGATGCGGCAGCCGTAGATGCGGCCTTGATCGCACTCGTACGCGCTGAGCCTGAGGGGAATATAGCCCGCTGGACGGCTCTATTCTCGCTTTCGCGCCGTCGTGCGGAAAGCGCCGTATCCCTGGGAATCGAAGTCCTGAGGCCGCGCTCGGGCGCCTGGCTCGAACGCGTCTACGCCGTGCGCTTGCTCGCACGTCAGACTACCCCGCTCAACACCGAGGCGCGCATCATCCTGCAACGCTGCCTCAGCGATGGCAATCTGCACGTGGCCACCGAGGCAGCCCTCGGCCTGGCCGAGCACGGCAACGTGAACAGCCTGCCGAGCCTTCGAGCAGCCACCGGCAAGGCGAGTTTCCACCTACGCGCGGCAGCGGCGCGCGCCCTCGGGCAGCTCGGCCAAAAACAGGCCGATGCTTGGCTGCAAGTGCTCGCCGAGGACGCCTCCGCGAGCGTGCGCTTGGCAGCTCTCGGCGCGCGTTTGGAACTAGGCACCCTGGACCAACCACTGGCTAGCATCCTGGCCGCGGCCGAGTCCGATCCCCAGCTGCGTGCAGGAGCCCCGGAGCTGCTGGCCAAGCTCGGGGGCGATGCCGCCCTGAACCAGCTGCTCAAGCTCTGCCAGGACCCCGCGCCGGGCGTGGCGGGAGCCGCCCTCGGCGCGCTCACCTCGTTCCCTGACGAAGCTACCCACGCCCATCTGCTGAGCTTCCTGGACTCGCCCGACAACGGTCTGCGCATCGCGGCCATCGACGCCCTAGCCCCGAATCTGCGCCCTCTGGACCTGGCAGCCCTCGCTCAGGCCCATGCGAACGCCCAAGGCGACATCGCAGCCGAGGTGCGCGTCCAGGCCAGGCTGGCGGTGGAGGGCGCCCAGCAGCGCCTGGGACAAGAGCATCAAGCCGCTCTTCAGGCCTGGCTGGAGACCACCGAGGAGCCCCAAGGGACCACCAAGGCCGCGCTCCTGCCCCCCCTATGGCCCCTGGAGAGTCCTAATCCGAGCCTGACTCTGATCACCACCCGCGGCGAGCTAGTCTTCGAGCTCTTCCCCCTCGAAGCGCCCGTGCACGTGCACAGCTTCCTGGAGCTGGCCGCTGCCGGACACTACGACGGCCTGCTCTGGCACCGGGTGGTCTCGGACTTCGTGGCCCAGGGCGGCTGCTACCGGGGCGATGGCAACGGCTCTGGCACCTGGCGGGCCCCTGACGACGCCCTGCGCCATGAATTCGGCGCACGCCGGTACGTGCGCGGCAGCCTGGGCATGCCCCGCAACGCCAACCCGGAGTCCGGGGGCAACCAGATCTTCGTGACCCACCGCCCGACCCCGCACCTGGACCGGCGCTACACGATCTTCGGCGAGCTGCGCGCCGGCTTCGGTGTGCTCGACCGCCTACAGCAAGGCGATCACATCCTCGGAACGAAGATACACCGTGGAAAACTCGGTGGATAACGGTGGATAAGCAGTGGATGAACCGGGTAATAACGCGCTAAGTCACTGCTAGTAATCACCTTCCATTTAGAAGCGTCGAATGTGACCCAGGTGGAGAACCAGGAATGCGCTTCAGCTGGGGCTAGTGCAGCACTCGATAGGGCTGGATGTCGCATTTTGTCGCGACCACCCCTTTGAATCCCTAGCCCCGTCCCCAGGAGCACTTTTCATGCAACGCTTCCTCATCCTCGGCGCCGTAGCGCTTGTGGCAGGCAGTATGGGCGTTACTCGAGTCGCCACGATGGAGGGCGACCTTCAGCGCCTCGAAGAGTTCAGCCGTATCAATCCGCAGCGCACCTCGGTCCTCGAGACCGAGCTACTCTCCCTCCAAACCGACCTGGTGCGAGCCGTGGACGAGGTCCATGACCTGCGCGAGTCGGGCGGCAATCAAGACGGCGTCCTGCGCCGCCGCGTAGCTTCCTTGGAGGCATCGCTGTTGCGTGCCACCGATCGGCTCGAGACCCAGAGCAACGCGCTCTTCGCCCTCGAGCAGAGTCCGCAGACCGTCCAGCAGCGCCTCTCGACCTTCGAAGAGGACCTGCAGATGCGTGCCCAGGCGACCGAAGCTCGCCTGGCTGCAACCCAGGACCAGTTCGAGCGCCTGACCAACTTGGTTGGCGACGAAGCGAGCAGCGCGGACGTGGATGTGGCCGAGCGTTGGCAAGACATCGTCGCCCCCACCGTGCAGCTCTCGGGCGAGACCACCGTAGGCAGTGGCGTGCTGCTCAGCTCGCGCTACCTTGGCAAGGGCGCCGGCTACGAAACCCTGCTGGTCACCTCTTGGCACGTGGTACGCGACATTCTGGCCGACGCCGGCTCGGATGAGGCGCCGGTCCCGGTGGCCATCTTCGACGTGGCTGGCAATGTGCGCTCGCTCACCGCGAGCCTGCTCTGCCGCGAAGTGGCCATGGACGCAGCACTCCTGCGCTTGAACACACGCAAGCAACTCGACCACGGCGCGACCCTCGCCACGCGCGAGAACCTCGACTCCCGTCGAGTCTTCCACAACCTGTACGCGGTCGGCTGCCCCCTGGGCAACGACCCGATCCCCACCAGAGGGGAGATCGCTGACCTGACTCATGTGGTCGACGGTACCAGCTACTGGATGATTAGCGCGCCCACCTACATCGGCAACTCCGGTGGCGGTATCTACGATGCTGAGAACGGCCGCTTGATGGGCCTCTTCAGCAAGATCTACACCCACGGAAGCGTGCGCCCGACGGTGGTGCCGCACATGGGCTTGGTGACGCCCCTCGGGCCGTTCTACGACTGGCTTGAGGAAACCGGCAACGCGCAGGTGGTCGAGGGTCCGGACGGCACAGTCCTGATCCCTCAATAGGCTCAGCGCAACTCGAACAGGACACGATCGGGCTCAAGCCCGACGCCGTCCAGTTCCAGCCGATCGGGGAAGAGGCGCAAGCGCGCGTAGGTGTTGGAACCAGGCGGGGCTTCGACCATGCCCTTGAGGGTCAGGTGATGAATGCCCGCGTCGGTGGCGTAGCCGCCGGCGTGGCAGTGGCCACTGATGTAGGCGAAGCTTGCCAGAGATTCGGCCAACACGCGGCAGACCTCGGCGTGATCCCAGGCTAGGTGATGAGCGGATGAAGCTGCGGCCAAGATCGGGTTGTGCCCGATCACGATGGCGCGCTCACCAGCGGCAGCGGCCGCTGCAAGCTCTCCAGCAAGCCAATCCCGCTGGGCGCCACCCACAGCACCGTTCCAAGTGGTCGCGTTGACATGCTCGCTATCCTTCAGGGCAGCCAGCTGCTCCCTAGCCTCTGCAATACGCGCATCACCATCCTCCAGACCGAGCACGGAGACGCGCAAGGTGTCGAGCACGATCAAGCGCCAACCTGCTACAGAGCGGCTGTAACTGCTGGATTCTGCCAATCCGAGGCGCTGCTCCAACTGTGCGCGCGGCACTTCCAAGCAGTGATTGCCAACCACGTGCAGAACGTCCGTGCCCAGCTCTTTCAGGCTGGCAAGCACCCGATCTAAATCGGCTAGGGCCAAGGCAGCATCGCCGTCTTGGCCGTCGATCAGGTCGCCGAACTGAATCGCGAATGCCAGCGGTTCACCGCTAGCCAGATCCCCTACGCATTCGTTTAGGTGTTCCAAAGCCAAGCGATAGTGGCGCGCGCCAACGGTCGGCTTGTCGGCGTACTGCACATCCGCGATCAGGCCGATGACGACTGGCTGAGGCATGGGCATTTGGCAGCTCAAGAGCGAGCCAAGGAGCAGAGAACGGAGCAAAGACATGTTAGATAGTGGTCGGAGACTGGGGGCGAGTTCAGGCGCATGGGGTCAGGCACAAACCGCCCGAACTCGCCTGCCTCCTAGTGGCGGAAGTGGCGGGCGCCGGAGAAGACCATGGGGACGCTGGCCTTGTCGCAGGCGGCGATGACTTCGTCGTCGCGACGGGAACCGCCAGGCTCCACCATGGCGACCACGCCGGCTTCGATGGCGGTCTCGACGCCGTCGGGGAAAGGGAAGAAGGCGTCGGAGGCGAGCACCGAGCCTTTCGCGCGCTCGCCGGCTTTGCTGACAGCTAGGCGCACGGAGTCCACGCGGCTCATCTGGCCCGCGCCGACGCCGAAGACAGTGGTTCCGCCCGAAAGCACGATGGCGTTGGACTTCACGTGCTTGGCGATCTTGTTGGCGAAGGCCAGCTCCACCAACTGCCCGTCCGTGGGTGTAGCCTTGGCCACGCTCTTGAACTCGGACTGGGCCTCGGCGGTGAGATCGCGGTCCTGCAGCAGGAAACCACCGGCCAGTTTCTTGACCTCCACATCGCTCTCCACGCGCGTGTCGGGGCCGTACTCACCGCAAGCGAGCAGGCGTACGCTTTTCCCCCACTTGGGCTTCTTAGTGAGTAGAGCGAAAGCGTCGTCATCGAAGGACGGCGCGACAATGGCTTCGACGAAGCGGTTGCCGTCCACCAGGAAAGTGGCGGAGGCGAGGTCTACGGGCCGAGTGAAGGCCAAGACGGACCCGAAGGCGCTGATCGGATCGCCAGACCAGGCTTCCTCCAGTGCACCCGAGATGGAGTCGGCGCAAGCTGCGCCGCAGGGGTTCGTGTGCTTGATGACGCACACGAAGGGCTCGGTGAATTCCTTGGCCAGGGCGTGGGCTGCGTCCACGTCCACCAGGTTGTTGAAGGACAAGGCCTTGCCGTTGAGCACCTCGGCCGAGCCCACGCAGGCTTCGCCAGTCTCGGGCGTCACGTAGAAGGCCGCCGACTGGTGCGGGTTCTCGCCGTAGCGCAAATCCATGGCCTTGGTGCCGGCCAGAGTGAAGCTGGAGGGCCAACGCGGCGACTCTTCGCTGCGGTCTTGCTCGAAGAGCCAGCGGCTGATGGCGGAGTCGTAGCGCGCGGTCAAGGCGAAGGCTTGGAAGGCCAAATCGGCGCGCAGGTCGTCGCCTAGGGCGCCTTCGTGCTCGTTCAATTCGACCAGGACGCGCTCGTAATCGGAAGGGTCCGTGACGATGCCCACGAAACGGTGGTTCTTAGCGGCGGAGCGCACCATGCTCGGGCCACCGATGTCGATCTGCTCAATGGCTTCGGCGCGCGAGACGCCAGGCTTGGCCACGGTCTCTTCAAACGGGTAGAGATTGATCACCACCAAGTCGATGCCTTCGATGCCGTGCTCGCGCATGGCTGCCACGTGATGATCCTGATCGCGCAGGGCCAGGATGCCCCCGTGAATCTTGGGGTGCAGGGTCTTCACCCGGCCGTTCATCATCTCGGGGAAGCCGGTATAAGCGGAGACCTCGGTCACCGCGAGGCCTGCTTCACTCAGCACCTTGTAGGTGCCTCCGGTGGATAGCAGCTCAACTCCGAGCTTCGCGAGGCCGCCTGCAAAAATGACCAGGCCCGACTTATCCGACACGCTCAGGAGCGCGCGCTTCACTTGTATTGTCATCTACGATCTCCGGCCCACCCGGGCCTGAAGGATGTTGTGGGGGAACCATCGGCTCTCCCGGAACGCTTGATTGGCAGCACGATAGCGGCATTAAGCGCTAAATGCGCCGGCCCATCGGCGAATCAGCGCAGGAACCAGAGCCACTTCAGGCCCTGATGCTTGCCGCCGTCCTCAACCTGCACACCCGCGGCTTTGAGCAGCTCCACACGCTCTTCGTGCCCGCTCGCATCCCCACCGTCCACCTCGAACAACTTCAGCGCATCGCCGGCCACATCGCCCGAGTCCTGGGAGGACGCCCCGAGCACGAGCGCACCG
The DNA here is from genome assembly GCA_047639615.1 of Planctomycetota bacterium. GTDB lineage: Bacteria > Planctomycetota > UBA1135 > UBA1135 > CAYWNK01. Next base: position 15,484 of record JBLIOL010000063.1, read on the forward strand.
CAGGCGCAGCGCAGCACCACACAGGACACGTCGAGATCATTCGCATCCTCCGGCGCCGCCTTGCAGAAGGCGCACTTCTCGGGCGTAGGCAAGAGCGCTAGACGTTCCTGGCGCTCGGCCTCCTGTTGCATCTCGAAGTAGTCCTGCACGTACAACTCCTCGACCTTCGTGCGTGCCCACTCCGTCTTGCGCAGGAACTTCAGGCTCGACTGCATGCTCGGGTCGAAAGCGAAGCAGCGAATGTTGATCGCCTGCGCCATGCTGTCCCAGCCCCGGCGCTCGACCAAATCCTCGAGCACGCGCTGGAGAGTGATCCCGTGCAAGGGGTTATTCGGCTGGTCAGAAGTCATGGATCTACACCCTTTGGCGGAACGGAATCATAAGCGCGGGAGCAGTCACAGCGGCATAGGGATCGTGGTTTGAAACATCGCTCGAAGAGCCAGCGTTCCTACGCAGGGTGACCGGTGGCGGGCAAACTGTTGGGGTCTTCGAGGCGCTCCCCCGGGAGAGACCTGAGGCCGATTGGGTCCCAAGCTCCGGAATGTGCCAATTGAAGCTTTGTGTACTCGGCACCCGCAGGTCGATCCAGAAGCATGCATGCCGTTACAGAGTCCGTCCGAGCTCAATATGAGCGCTTCCCCTATCCCACGCAGGCGCCCAACAATCGCCAGGCGAGCGATGCGCGTCTGCTGTTGAGCTACGTGGAGCGCTGCCGGCCCAAGGCTGGACCGATTCGCGTGCTGGACGCTGGCTGCGGCCGCGGAGTGGGCCTGGTGGGCTGCGCAGTTCTGCAACCGGACGTGCACTTCACCGGCATCGACCTCTGCCGCACTTCCATCGACCACGCGCGCGCCGAGATCCGGCAGCGCGGACTCAGCAACGTGAGCTTGCAGGAGGTCGACCTCATGACTCTCGAAGGTCTCGAAGTTCCGGATGGCGGCTTCGATGTGATCCTCTCGTCGGGCGTCGTGCACCACCTAGCCGACCCTGCTGTGGGCCTCGCCAAACTTGCGAGCGTACTCGCACCCCACGGCGTGCTCTCGCTGATGCTCTACGGCCGGCACGGGCGCGAGTCCCTCTACCGCTTGGTACGCGCGGCCAATGTACTCATCCCGCGCGATGCGCCGCTCGAGGAACGCCTCGCCGTCACGCGCGAGCTGGTCAGTGAACTACAGAGTGATCCCCTCCGCGCCGGTCCTTGGCAAGATCACGTGGAGATCAACGACTCGGAGTTCGTCGATCGCTACCTCAACGTCAACGAAGTCAGCTACGACATCCCCGAACTGCTAGGCCTCATCGGACAAGGCGGCCTTCAGTTCCTGCGCTGGTCGGAGCCGGCCGATTGGGACGTGGGATCCCTTCTGCCCGAGGGCCCCTCCCGCGAACGCGCCCTCGCCCTCAGTCCGCCTGACCGTTGGAAGCTCGTGGATGAGCTTTTCTGGCGCCCGAGCATGGAGCTCGTGCTGTGCAAACCCGGCAATCAGCCGCGTGCGCAGGTCACTGGGAAAGCGCTGCTCAAAGAGCCCCTCTGCCTGAGCCCGGAGCTCAGCTTCCAACGGGAACAGCGCCATGTGCGCGGCTCCGTGCGCGTAGAACATCTCAGGCTGCGCGTACGCAATCGTGAGAGCTTCGACGTACACAACGGGCCAGCGGCCCAGGCCCTGCTGCTCCTAGCCGACCAAACCGATGCCGTCCTGTGTGAGGATCTCGTACGCGCCCTCGCTGAGGGCGGTATCGGCAGCGCCGAGGCCCTCTCCGCCATCGAGAAGCTCATCGAGCTAGAGGTCTTCGCCCGACCTCACATGCTCGACGCCTAGGCGGCGCAAACCTGCGGTAGGATGGTCGCCCACTATCCATCCCACTCAGCCCACTAGGGCAACCAAGGCAAGCATGACCCAGGGCATTGGAGGCTCCGACCAAGCGTCGGCGCTCGCGGCATTCAGCGACCGCACCACCGACCTCACCCCCATCTCGAAGGACACCCTCCTCGCGCGCATCGCACGCGCCCAGGAGCTGCTGCGCGAGGCGGGCCAAGCGGCCATGGTGCTCTACCCGGGCTCGAGCATGGTCTACTTCACCGGGCTGCAGTGGTACGCCAGCGAGCGCCTCGTCGCTGCGATCCTGCCTGCGCACGGCGAGCTCAGCTACATCGCCCCGGCCTTCGAGCGCGACACTCTGAATTCCTTCCTGGTGGTGGAAGGTGCCCTCGATGTCTGGGAGGAGCATGAGTGTCCCTACGAGTTGGTCGGCAAGGTCACCGGCGGCAGCAAGGTTGCCCTCGACGCCAGCGCGCCCTTCTTCGTGGTGGACGGCCTAGCCAAGGCCAACCCCTCCATTTCCTTCGAGAACGCCATGCCGCTCACGCAAGGCATGCGCAGCATCAAGTCCGCGGAAGAGCTCGCGCTCATGCAACGCGCGAAGGACATCACCCTCGAGGTCCACAAGAGCGTCGCCAGCATCCTGCGCCCGGGCATCACCACCACCGAGGTCGAAGCCTTCATCGATGCCGCCCACCGCGCCTCGGGTGCGCCCAAGGGCTCGAGCTTCGTGATCGTGCTCTTCGGCCCCGACAGCGCCTTCCCCCACGGCGTCAAGACCCCCAAGGCCCTCGAACCCGGCGACGTGGTCTTGATCGACACCGGCTGCTTCGTGCACAGCTACCAATCCGACATCACGCGCACCTACATCTTCGGCGATCCCACCGATGAGCAACGCCGCGTATGGAACGCCGAGAAAGCCGCCCAAGCCGCCGCCTTCGAAGCCGCCCAAGTGGGCACCCCCTGCGGCGACGTCGACCTAGCCGCGCGTCGCTCCCTAGAAGCCGATGGCTTCGGCCCGGGTTACGCCCTGCCCGGCCTGCCGCACCGCACCGGCCACGGCATCGGCCTCGACATCCACGAAGGCCCGTATCTCGTCTCGAGCGACCGCACCCCGTTGCAGCCCGGCATGTGCTTCAGCAACGAGCCCATGCTCTGCGTCCCCGGCGCCTTCGGCATCCGCCTCGAAGATCACTTCTACATGACCGCGGACGGCCCGCGCTGGTTCACCCAGCCGAGCCCCTCCATCGATAGCCCATTTTAGCTTCATCGATAGTCCGTTTTGGCTCCAACGGCTATCCTGCTCCCGTGAACTCCCGCGCCAATCCCGTCCGCCTCTCCCTAGGCCTCTTCATCCTGGGTGCACTGCTGCTAACTGTCACCGGTTGGCACTACCTGGACGTGTCCTTCATCACCACGGCCGTAGTCTCGCTCAACCTGACCACGGTTCCGCTCTGGGCCTGGGACAAGTTCCAAGCGAAGCGCGAAGGCTGGCGCGTGCCCGAGCTGACCCTGCACACGGTCGCCGTCCTAGGCAGCGCCGGCACGAGCCTGATCTGCATGCACCTCTTCCGGCACAAGACCCGCAAGCGCAGCTTCACGGTGCTCTACTCCGTGCTGCTGGTCTTGCAAGTCTTCGGGCTCTTGATGTATCTGCGACCGCCCTCTTAGGCAGTTACTCGTCGCCGGCCTCGGCGAGGTTGTCGAGCATGGCGTCCACGCCGTTAACCGGCGCCTTGCAGGCAAATTCACGGCAGACGTAGGCGGTGGCGCGGTCGTTGGTGGGCACCTGCTCCAGAGCGTAGGGGACCAGTTTGAGCACGGCCGCGTTGTTTTCGTTCGGACGTAGCACGACCACAGAGTTGGGTAGGAAGCGCGTCTCTAGTGCCTGTAACAAGGCGCGCGTATCCTCGGCCTTTGGGTCGCCGGCGATGACGATTTCGTTGGTGGCGCCGGTTAGGAAATCTAGGGCGCACATGAGTTGGGCGTGAGCCGAAGCGTTCTGCGCTACCTGCCCAGCGAAGGCGCTGAGTACGCCGTTGGCGCGTTCCTCGTAGGCCGTCTCGCCGGTCAGTCGCGCGAGGCGCGCTAGGTTGAGGGCCATGACGGAGTTGCCGGAAGGCAGGGCACCGTCGTAGATCTCCTTGGCGCGCACGATTAGGGCTTCACCATCGTCAGGCGAGAGGAAGAAGCCGCCGGGCTCATCACCGAAGTGCGTGATGGCGAGGTCGCTGAGTTCCTTGGCCCAGGCCAGCCAGCGCGGGTCCTGCGTGCTCTGGTAGAGCTCGATCAAGCCCCAGCCCATGAAGGCGTAGTCCTCGAGCATGCCGTTCAAACCGGCCTTGCCCAGACGCCAACGCTTGTACAGGCGCCCGGTCTTCGGATCGCGTAGGTTGTCGTAGGCGAACTCCGCGGCTTTGACCGCAGCCTCGGTGTAGCGCGGCTCTTCCATGGAGCGGCCCGCCAGGGCCATGGCCGCGATGCAGAGACCGTTCCAGTCCGTGAGCACCTTGTCATCCTTGAGCGGATGGATGCGGCTCTCGCGCACGGCGAAGAGGCGCCCGCGGATGTCCTCGATGCGCGTGGCGAGCACTTCCGGATCCATGTCCAAGTCCTGCGCCAGCTTAGGCAGGGTCTTGATCAGGTGCGGGATGTTGCGATCGGTATTCTGACCCGTGACCTCGTCGCGGAAGTTGCCGCCCTCCTTCACGTTCCAAACGCGAGAAGCGAGCACGCCGTCTTCCTCGCCAAGGATCTCGATCAACTGCGCGCGGGTCCAGAGGTAGAAGAGCCCCTCCTCGCCTTCGCTATCGGCGTCCTCGGCCGAATAGAAGCCACCGCCCGGATCGGTCATGTCACGCAGCACGTAGGTGAAGATCTCCTCGACGGTCTGACGGAAGAGCGGCTCGTCGGTCACGAGCCAAGCTTCCGTGTAGGCCATGGCCAGCAGCGCCTGGTCGTAGAGCATCTTCTCGAAGTGCGGCACGAGCCAGGTGCGGTCGGTGGAATAACGGTGGAAGCCGAAGCCCACCTGGTCCCACATGCCGCCCAAACGCATCTTGCGCAGGGTCGTCTTGACGCGCTTGAGTACTGCTGCGTCGCCGGTGACCGCATGCCTGCGCAAGAGGAAGCGCAGGTTGTGGGGCACGGGGA
>JBLIOL010000064.1:0-20179 GCA_047639615.1 Planctomycetota bacterium
TGGATGTTGTGCTGCGGGACGACCTGCTGAATGGCTCCTTGCTGCAGCTCTTCCGGCGCGAGCTCGACCTGCAAATCCAGCTGCGCTTCCCGGCCCTCGAGGAAATGAGCCTCGAAGTCATCACCACAGACGAGAGCACGGGATTGCGCTACGCACTGGACACGACGATCGGGCTGATGCAGCCCACGGGCGCAACCGAGCACGCGGGCTTCCCGGCCAGCGGTTACCGCGCGAGCTGGACCCTCAGCGCCGAGCGACCCGGCGCGCTCAACCTACAAGGGCTTCAGTTGCGCTTTGCCTACACCAGCGGCTTCCGCGCAGACACCCTGGCCGGCAGCGTGGCCATGGACCGCCTTGAAGCCGTGGTGCACGCCGCGGATGGCCAGCTCCAGGTGCGCGACTTCCCGGAGGCTGGGCGCCCCTTGGAATTCCGCGGCGACCTGGGCCCCCTCACCCTCCAAGTGTGCGTTCCTGAAAGGGACTTCCGAATGGGCCGAGCCTTCATCCTGCCGGTACTTGTGCAGGCACCGGGCCACTCCATGAGTTCGGCCAAGCCCAGCTTTCCGCGTACGCCCGATTTCACCTGCGAGAGTGTCACCAACCAGCAGACCGAAGCCGGCGCCACAGTGGGCTACCTGCTGACGCCCACACGATCGGGGCAGCTGACCATTCCAGCCCTGAGCCTGGCCTACTTCGATCCCGGGCGCGAGACCTACGGGCTAGCAGAGGGCGCTCCAACCATTATCCAAGTCTCCGAGATCGGCGACGACAGCGTCAGTGCACCTGGCCCCGATCAAGAGCCCGCCGCCCCGGGCCCGCTGCAGAAACCTGAATCAGCGCCCTGGGCCGAACGTCTAGCCCTGCCCCTTGCTGCCGTGCTTGCGCTGGTGCTTTGGCGCAGACGCGCCAGCCGCAACGGCGAGAGCTCACCCGCCGCCACAGACACGGACCACAAGCCAAGCGGAACACCCTTGGCTCATCTGCGTGAGGCGCTCGAAGCGCGCATCAACCAGGGCCCCGCCTCCCTGACCAATGACGAGCTCGTTCGCCAGCTACAGGCCAGCGGCCTCCCCGCCGGCCTAGCTCAAGCAGCGGCCAGCATGTTCGAGTCCCTCGACGGCGAGCGCTTCGGCGGTCCGGCCTTAGCCGATCCCGAAGCGCAGGTTCAGGGGCTACTCGAGCGTATCAACCAAGCCGACTCTTGACCGCGAGCAGGCAGAAGAAGGCGCCCACAGCGCTGACCACTCGTAGGGCCAAGCCGCGCCCGTCACCCTCTTGCGGCGCAGGCTGCTCCGGCTGCCCCCCCTACCTTCGCCTGTAGGTTCCTAGCAACCTTAGCCCGGACAACCTTCCTCACGGCAAACTAGGCGGATTCGATACGCGCCGCACCCAGACGCAGAGCATCCAGCAGTAACTCGAGCTCATCCTGCTCCGTGCGCCAATTTGCGAAAGCAACCCGCAGGGCAACCCGACCTCCAAAGCGAGTCGAGCCCAGCTCCACCCGGCCCGCATCATTTACCTGCCGAACGAAGCTCTCGTTCAGCTCGTCCAAGAGCCGCGCGCGCATACCTGCGGGACGCAAGCGGAAGCAAACCACATTGCTGTGCACTGGCGCAAGGCGCTCAAAGTCCTGCTCCGCGTCGATGCGCCGACCAAACTCCCGTGCCAGTTCCACGTGACGCCGAATCCAACCCGCGACCCCTTGCTGGCCATAGGCGGCCAAGCAACTCCAGAGAGCAAAGGCCCGCGGAGGCCGACTCATCTCGGGACCCAGGTTGGCGAAGACCGTGCGCGCCTGATCGCCCCCGGGCAAGTAGCCCCCACGCAGACGATGCGGCGCGGCGAGGAAGCGTTTATCGGCCACAAAAGCCACACCACAGCCCGTCGGCACATTCAGCCACTTGTGCGCGTCCAGCGCCGCTGACTGCACGCCCTCAATACCGGCCGTCCATTCTCGGAACTCCTCCGCCGCGCGCGTGCACAGTCCGAAGGCGCCATCCACATGCACCCAGACCCTGCGCCCAGCGACCAAACGCAGGGCAGCTTCCAGCGGGTCGAAGTCACCGCTATTGACCTCCCCAGCGCTGATCACAAGCACAGCCGGCGTGTCGCCCAGCTCATCGAGAGCGAGGCTGAGTGCACCTAGGTCTAGGCGCCCTTGACCCCCTTGATCGAAGCGCTGCACGCAACGCGTTCCCAAGCCCAGCCCCGCAAGCGCCTTGGGAATACTCGCATGCAAGTAGCCGCCGGCCAGCACCGGCATGACCGGCAAACCAAAGAGCCCGTCCCGACTCACGTCCACGCCGTGCTGCTTGCCCCACCACTGACGCGCGGCGGCCAAGCAGGTCTGGTTAGCCTGGTGCGCACCGGAAACGAGCACACCGCTCCAGCTGCGCGGCAGCTCCAGGAGCACCAGCAACCAATCCAGTACGACCTCCTCCAAGCGCGCCGCCGCCGGCGAACTCGTCCATGAGGAGGCCACCTGGTCCATAACATCCCCGAGCCATTGCCCGGCCAATGCCGCCGGCGTGACGCCACCCACCACATAGTGGAAGTAGCGCGGCCCACTGCTCGCAACCCCCGCGCGCAGACCCAATTCAGCCAACTGATCGAGCGCACCTTCAGCACCCAAACCAGACCCCGACAGCTCAGGGCTCCAAGCCTGTGCGTACTCCACGGCACCCTGCTCGCGGGTCGGCGCACGGTCCACAGCCGCCAGGTAGGCCAAGCCAGCCTCCAGGGTCAGCCGTAGAACGGGTTCCACTTCGTCGCGACAGGGATCGGCCATGGACGGCACCGTATCGTCTTGACCCGGGCCCTACGCCACCCCGCCTCGCATACATCTGATACTGCCAGGCTTTGCTGTGCTCCTAGGGCGGCCCCTAGTCGCACTAGGAAGCTGGTCGTAGATCACCCACACAGGCCGCAGTCCCTCTTCGCGAGTGCGGGTGGATGCTGTCCTTGCCCCAGTCCCGCCTGCCCCATGCAAGAATCCAGGCCCAGGACGAGGAGTCCTGAGCCTGGATGAATCGGTCAGTGCTTAGCGCAGACTAGAAGCTGCGCGGGCGGAAACCGCTCCCGCCACCGCGACCGCGTCGCGGGCCGCGTCGGCGGAAGCCGCCGCCGCGCGGTGCTCCGCCGGTGCCTGAGCCACTGAAGTCCGTGCCTTTGAAGCCACTATCGCGCCAGGGCTGGCTCGGGGCGCCTTCGTCGCGGCCGTAGCCGCCACCGCCGCCAGTCGAGGGGGAGCCATAACGCCCACGCCCGCCACCGAAACCGCCGCGTCCGCCGCCACCGTGGCCGCGTCGGCTCCCGCCGCCGTAACCACCACGATCTTCGCGCTGGTAACCGCCGCCGCCGCCGCCGTAGCCGCCGCCGCCGCCGCTATCCTCGCGCTGGTAGCCACCGCCACCACCGCCGCCGTAACCGCCGCTGTCTTGACGCTGGTAGCCACCGCCACCGCCGCCGCCGTAGCCGCCGCTATCTTGGCGCTGGTAGCCACCGCCACCACCGCCACCGTAACCGCCGCCGCCGCCGCCGTAGCCGCCACGATCTTCACGCTGGAAGCCACCGCCGCCGCGACCGAAGCCGCCGCGGGAACGCGGGGCACCACGACGGGGTCCGCCGCGACCGCCGCCGCCGAAGCTGCGCCTTGCACCGCCGCCACCGAAGGAGCGCGCGGGCGGGCCGGACTCACCGGCAGCCGCCTTGCGGATGAGAACTTCCGGGTCACGCTCATCGGGAACGCCTGCGGCCGTCTCGAAGGCAGGCGCCATGTCAGCTGCGACCTCGAAGTAGCTATCGAAGGCATCCAAGCGAATGGCCCCCACAGACTTGCTGTCCACACCGCCACGACGGCAAACCGTCGCAAGGATGCGGCTCGGGTTGCCGCCGGCCTTGAAGCCCCAGTTGATCACGAAAGTGACGAAGCCCTGGTTGTCGGGCATGGACTGCATGGCACCGGCATCGGGGGTGCTCATCATGCGCGCCGAAGTGCGGGACTCGAAGGGGCGCCGCTCTTCGCGAACGCTGGCTGCGTTCTTCTCACGCAACACACCGAGATCCTTGAGGCGGCTCATGATGACCACTTGATCGCGACCGAGCAACAGGGCCAAGACTTCGATCGCCTCGCGATCGGTGGTCAGCTCCTTAGCTTGCTCGAGCAGCTCCGCGCTGGGCTCGCTCTGGGTCTCCAGGAAGGCCTTGACCTTGCCAGCTTCTTCAGCTGCCAGGGCCTGCGCGACTTCTGCACGCCCAGGGATCGGACGGAACTCAAGCTCCACACCGGCCGAGTGCATGTTGCGACTAACCTTGCGCTCCTTGCTGCCGGGTACAAGCATGACGCTGGTGCCTTCGCGACCGGCGCGACCCGTACGACCACTGCGGTGCGTGTAGGCCTCCATGTCGAAGGGCAGAGAGAAGTGCACCACCACGGCCACGTCCGGCACATCCAAGCCACGGGCGGCCACATCGGTGGCGACCATGACACTCGGGTTGCCGCGGCGGAAGGCCGCCAGGGTGCGCGTACGCTGTGCTTGCTGCAGATCGCCGGAGAGGTGACCAGCGGTGAAACCGTCGTCCGTCAGGCGCTCAGCAAGGCCGGCAGCTTCCGCGCGGGTCTTGACGAACACTAGGCAGCGCTCATTGCAGGCCAGGGATAGCACGCCCACAAGGGCGGGGTAGCGCGTATCCGGGCGGATGGTGTGAGCGACGTGCGTGATGGTGTCGTGGGCAGCGCCGAGGGCGGTGCCTTCCACCACGAGAGCGTTGCGCTGGTAGCGCTCAGCCATGTAACGCACGGCGTCGGGGAAGGTGGCCGACACCAGGTGGGTGTGGCGGTCCTCCGGAGTGGCTGCGAGGATCGCCTCGAGCTCGTCGCGGAAGCCCATATCGAGCATCTGGTCGCCCTCGTCGAGGGTGACCTGGCTCACGCCGGAGAGATCCAGCGCGCCACTGCCGACGTGGTCGAGCAGACGGCCGGGGGTACCGACGACCACCATCGGGCGACGCGCGAGGCGGCGCCGCTCGGGGCCGACGGGGGTGCCGCCGGTTACGCAGTCGATGGTCAAGCCGGGTACATCGGCGTAGAACCATGCCAGTTCCGCCTTGACCTGGATGGCCAGCTCACGGGTCGGCGTAATCACCAGCCCGCGGGGCCGGTGGGCACCGGAGCCGAGCGCGGCTTCGATCAGAGCCGGAGCCATGACCAAGCCCAGCGCAATCGTCTTGCCCGAACCGGTTTGGGAAGAGATGCGCAGGTCACGTCCCTCCCGTTGCGCTTCGATGGCGGACTGCTGGACCGGCATCAAGCCGGGGAAGCCCTTGCGCATCAAAGCGGGCCGCAGTAGTTCGGGCACGTCCGCAAAGGGATCGACCTCGACCTCAACCGCTGCTTCCGTCTCTTCGGTCGTTTCCGCCTCGGCGGTCTCTTCAGTGGCTTCAGTGGCTTCAGTGGCTTCCGCCTCAGCGCTGACTTCTACCTGCTCCGTCTCTGCGGTGGCGTCAGTCGTTTCCGTTGCTTCGACCTCTACGGTCTCTTCCATGTTTGTGTTGTCAGTGGCCTCTTCGGCCCCGTTTTCCATGACCTGCTGGGTCTGGTTGTCAGTCGTTGCGTTGTTACCCATCTCAGGGGCGTCGCCCTGGTTTTCATTCAGTTCGTTCATATCCCAATGCAGGGTCTTGCCCTGTCCTTCTTCACCGTGTTTCTGCCCGCTTCGTGGCTCTTGGCCGCGGGTCATTCCCACTTGTTACGTTTCGAGTTGTTACTTCAGATCCCCGCTCCGAACCGGTCTTTGCCGGCCTTAGGGCGACGCAGGTTACGGACTCCGTCGCCTAGTGGACGACCGAACCAAAACACGCCCCAGTTTGACCTTGGGGCGTCCAGCTCCTGCCCCAATACGAAGCAAGAGGCTCGCACCTAAATAGGTTCTAGCCTCCCGCTGGGGACCCTGCATTGTATCCGGGGTCAAGGCCGAGGGTGGGTCCACCTAATGGAATTGTCCCTTGGCAGTCCCACAGGAGGCGCTCAGTGGGGCCTGAAAAAGATTCCAGGCAGCAGAGCCGGCTCAGCTTCCCGGGTACCTAGGCAGGCAGGCGATAGAGAAACCAGGAGAATGCTCTCCCCCAAGCATCTCACCCTGCCCATGTCCCTAGTGCCTAACTCCCCCCCCGTGATCGCCCGCTTCCTGACCAGTTTCGTGTTGCTTGGCCTAGGCGCTTGCTCGAGCTCATCGGAGCCCGTTCCGACCCCCGGCAGCGACGGTCCCGAGCCCCAACCCTTCACAGTAGAAGGACTCACCCTGCTACCCGGCAGCACCACGATCGACGTGTCGTGGGCCTCGAGCCGAGTCGCGACCGGCGTCGTGGAGTGGGGACTCACGAACGCCCTGGGCGATAGCTTTGACCTAGGCACACTGACCGACACCCACAGCACGCAACTCACGGGGCTGCTCCCCGGAACCGTGTACTTCGTCTTCGTGGAGTCCGAGGCCAGTGATGGCCAGGTGGCCGACATGGGCCCGATCTCCGTACTGACCCAGCCCGTAGGCAGCTTTCAGTCGGACGACTTCAATCACCCGAACCTGCTGCAGGCCAATTGGCGACTGGAGGACCCCTTCGGTCAGGCAGCGCTCGCCATGGAAGGCTCCGGAACCGGAGCCGCTAGTCTGCGTCTGAGCATTCCCGAGGGACAGGAGTACCAGCCTTGGCTAACGAACGGCGCAGCCCGTGTCAGCCAGATGGTGCAGGACGAGGACATGACTCTGGAGGCGCGCTTCACCGGCGGCATGCAGAACAGCGGCGTAGGCCACGGGCTGACCTTCGAGGAAAACGCGGGGACCTTCCTGCGCTTCGACTTCGCCTTTAATGCGAACAAGGTGCAGCTCTTCGCCGCCACCTTCCGCGACGGCGCACTGGTGCAGATGAACACGGTCAACCTCTTCACCGGGCCTTGGACCGAGGGCGCTCCGCTACACATGCGCGTAGCTCGCGCCGGGGACGCTTGGGATCAAGAGTGGAGCGAGGACGGCCTCAACTGGAGCGCCGGTGCCAGCTTCAATTTCAACCTGGAGCTCACTGATGTAAGCCTCTTCGTGGCCAACTCCGGCAATCCGGCCGCTGCTCACGACACCCTGGTGGACTACATCTTCGCCAGCGGCACAGAGATCGATCCTGAGGATGGTCCGGCCCCCATCGACACCCTGGCGCCTTTCATCTACCGCGCCACGGGCACGCCCCTGGACTCCCAGAGCGTGCGCCTGCAATGGAACACCGAGGAGCTCGCCCGAGCCGAAGTCCGGTGGGGCCTCGACAGCAACTACGCAGACGGCATCCAAACCCTGGCCGCATTCGAACGCGACAATGATCTCTCCATCGCCGGGCTGTTGGCTGAGACCACCTATCACTTCCAAATAGTCTCCATCGACCAGGCCGGCAACTCGCGCCTCTCGGACGACTTGGTCGCCAGCACCTATCCGGACGGTTCCATCGGCCAGCCCAGCCTCAGCTTCTGGACCGGCGCTGCGGACGGCATGGGCGTGCAAGTCATGCGCTTCGGCCACAACGGTGACCCGCAGGCGCAACTCAACATTCTGGGCAGCGTGCAGGACGAGGACGAAGACCGGCTAGTGGATGTACTCACCCTCTATTACCGTCTGAACGATGGGCCCTGGAAGGCACTGGCCATCGGTGACGACCGTAGCTTGAGCTACGTGCCCTGGCGCCTCGCCAACGAGGGTGACTTCAACTTGGAGCTCTTCCCGGGCGAGCTAATGTCCGTGCCCTTGATGGGCGGGGTCTATCGCAACGACCTGGAGTTCGTGGTCGAGGACGACGACCTGCATGTGGTCTACGCCAGCGCCTGGCTCGACTACACGCCCGGCGTTAGTTGGAGTCTGCCGACCAGCATAGATTGGAGCGATGTGAACAACCTGCACGCGGGCAACATCGCGCCCGTGGCTCAGGTGGTCGACGGTGATTGGTACGTGTACGAGGACCCGACCCTGGGCTCCGTGCTGCGGTCGCGCCCGAACGCCTTGGGCTATGACCGCTTGATCGCCATAGGCCAAAGCGCAGGTGCCGGAGCCTGGACCGACTACGAGGTCAGCACCCAGTTCACAGTCAATGGCCTGGACCCGGAGGGCTACACCACCGGCACCCAGTCCTACGGCGTGGGCTTCCTGTTGCGCTGGAGTGGCCACACTAGCGCCGGTCCCTACCCGCAACCGCGGCATGGCATCTATCCCTTTGGCTGCGGCTTCCTCTACCGCTGGTTCGACAGCAAACAGCGCTGGGAGTTCTGGGAGAATGAGAACGGAGCCATCACCTCCCTAGCCGGCTCGGACATTCAGCTTGGCGAGACTTATAGCTACAAGCTGCGCGTGGAATCAGACCCCATGGGCGGTACGCGTTACCGCATGAAGCAGTGGTTGGCATTGGACCCGGAGCCCGCCAACTGGACCTTCGACCTGACCACCAGCGGCCTCGACGACCATCCGGTGGGCTCACTCCTGCTGGTAGCGCACCACGCCGACGTGCTCATCGGCGACGTGTCGATCGTCGAGCTCCCGTAGCCTCGTGAAGAATGGGGTGACACCCAAGTGGCACGAGGCTGGTTCCTAGGACGAACCCTCCCTCGGATCCCTTGGAGCACACCCCATGTCCTGTCTGACTGTCTCCCTCCTGAGCCTGGCGCTCTTGCTGCAACCGGCGCCAAGCGCCGGTCACGACCAACTGCCCCTGCGGGCCTGCGCCCTAAGCCCCAGCCCTGGGGCAACGGTCTGGAGCATGGACCTGGCGGCCGTGGCGTACTTAGCGAGTAGTGAGTCCGACAGCCTGGTGGTCGCCCTACCCGTGGCTGGGGCGGATGCCGTAATGCACCTACGACGCTTGCCCTCGGAGCAGCTGGCCCTTCCCTGGAGTATCGACGGCCGTGCCGAGCCGCTCCTGCTCGAGGACAGTTGGCTCAGCTGCTGGGTAGGCAGCGTGGATCGAGATCCGAGCAGCTCCGTACAGCTCAGCTTCTCACGTTTCGGTTGCTTCGGCTCCGTACAAGCAGCGCGGCAGCGCTGGGAGCTAGACGGCCTGCGCGGGCCCGATCAGGTGCGCTGGCGCGTGGCTGACGAAGCCCCTCGAGCGAGCTGCGCAATCACCGGCGCAATCACCGGCGCTGCACTCGGAGCGAGTACCCGGAGTAGCAACACGACAAGTGGCCCGCGCGTTTGTGGCCCACGGGAAGCACGCCTAGCCGTGGAGGCAGACGGCGCACTGCAGACAGCGCTCGGTAGCATCGATGCTCAGGCCGCCTACATGGCCGGTCTCTTGGTGCATGCCGCCCATGTGCTCGAGCGCGATGCAAACATCGCCCTGCTAGTGACCCAAGTCGCACTCCACAGTCCGGCCTCCGATCCCTGGGAGCTCCCCCCTGGGGCCGACTGCCAGGATGCCCTGCAGGCATTGCACAGTGCCTGGCCCGCCGGTCCGCCCGCGGACAGCGACCTGCTCTACCTCTTCTCCGGCGCCGACCTCGGCTGCTCCATCGGTGATCAAGGCCTCAGCACCCTGGGCAGCTTCGGCGTGCTTGGCAACCTCACAGGCCAGGCCACCTTCCCACCCAGTAGTGGCCCCTTCCTCTGGGACTTCTTCGCCCTCTGCCACACCCTCGGCCACAACTTTGGAGCGCTCCACACCCACGAGTACTGCCCGCCCCTCGACCAGTGCGCGCCCTTCCAACTATTTGGCACCTGCCAGCAAACCAGGGACTGTGGCACACGCGGCAGCCTCATGAGCTTCTGTCATCTGTGCCCCGGAGGGGTGAGCAACATCGGAATCGGCTATCACCCTGTAGTCGCGGACTACATGCAGCACTTGGCCAGCGAGCAGCTACCGCCCTACCTGGCCCTTGAACTCGAACTGCCAGTGCGTGTGCTACCAGGTGAGCCCATGAGCATTCGCCTGGGCACACCACGCGCCCAGGCAGCAGCCCCGCGAGTTCGTTTCCGCTATGGCTCCGCCCAGCCCTGGCTCGAACGCCCGCTGCTGCCACAGACCAACCAGCACTGGGTCACGCAACTCCCGCCGGCCCAATGCGGGCAGCAGTTCCAGTACTACTTCTTATTGGAGGACAGCAACTGCGGCCAGCTGACCTGGCCCGTTGCTGGAGCGACCTCGCCGCTCACCACCCAAGTAGAGCAACTAGAACCCTACTGGAGCACGGACTTCGAGCAAGGCGACCAAGGCTGGTTCGCAGTCAATCTTGGCGCCAGCACTGGCACTTGGGAACGTTGCATCCCACTGCCCGCGGACCCCAGCTGGCCTTTCGCCCCCAGCGCAGCCGCCAGCGGAACGTGGTGCTGGTTAACAGACAACAGCCCGGCCCACGTCGACGTGGACGGCGGCGCAGTCGGACTGGAGAGCGCCCCCTTCAACATGCCCGAGGGGCCCTTCGCCTTCTCCTACCGCGCCTACCTGGGCATCTCGAATCCCGCGCCTGGCGACCACCTCAGCGTGTGGGTGATGGGCCCAGGTTCCAATGGCGAATGGACCCAGGTTGCCGAACACCAAGAGCCCGCCACCCACTCAACCGATTGGCGCACCCACACCGTCAGCGCCGAACACCTGGGCGCCCTGGGACTGAACGGCGGCCCCGGCCTACGCTTACGCTTCGTAGGCCACGACGGCTCACCGCCAAGCGTTGTGGAACTAGGCCTCGACGACATCCGCGTATGGGCCCAAGCCTGCACCCGCTAGCACCCGGAGCGAGTTATGACGTTTTGTGCCTGACCCCATTTGTCATGACCACATTCGTCATAACTCGCCGACCATTAGCCCTTCTTCTTGGCTCCGCGCAGGCCGGTGGCTAGGTGGAAGACGGGTGCGCCTGGCTTGGAGTCCTTGCTGCAGACCACGTAGTAGCCCACGCGCTCGAACTGGAAGGTCTGGCCGGGCTCTGCCTGGGCCAGACTGGATTCCAGCTTGCAGCCCTCGAGCACTTGACGAGAGTCGGGATCCAAATTGTCGGTCCACTCGCCGTCCTCAGGATCGTCCTTGGTGAAGAGCGGGCCGAGCTGCACGACGTTCGCCTCTAGAGCGGTCTCCGCAGACACCCAGTGGATCACGCCCTTGACCTTGCGGCCATCCGCCGGCGCGACACCGCCGCCGGTCTCGCGGTCCACGCTTCCACGCAGCTCCAGCACTTCCCCATCGGGGCCTTGAATGACTTCATCGCAGCGCACCACATAACCGAAACGCAGGCGCACTTCGGAGTCGGGCTTCAGGCGGAAGTACTTGCGGTTGGCTTCCAGGCGGAAGTCGTCGCGGTCGATCCAAACTTCTCGCGTCAGACTCAAGGGCCGGGTACCGGCGCCATCATCCTCGGGGTTGTTCTGGGCCTCGCAGGGCAAGCTTTCCCCCGGCTCCAGATTGGTCAGGGTCAACTTGAGGGGACGTAGCACGGCCATGCGCCGCTGCGCAGTCTGGTTGAGCTCCGAGCGCAGGGAGTCCTCGAGCCAGGCCAACTCCACGGTGCTGCCTGCCTTGGCCAAGCCGATGCGCTCGATGAATTTACGGATGGACTCGGGCGTGTAACCGCGGCGACGCATACCCGAAAGGGTCGGCATACGCGGATCGTCCCAGCCATCCACGTGACCTTCTTCCACCAGCTTCTTAAGCTTGCGCTTGCTGACGAGCGTCTGGGTCAACTTCAGGCGCGCGAACTCGATCTGGCGCGGGCGGTAGTCGGTCTTGAGTGCTTCCGCAGGAATGCGATCCCGCAGCCACTCATAGAGCTCACGGTGGTTGCGGAACTCCAGACTACACAAGGAGTGCGTGACGCCTTCGAAGGAGTCGCACTGCCCATGAGCCATGTCGTAGGTCGGGTAGAGACACCAATCGTCACCCGTGCGGTGATGGGTGCTGTGCTGAATGCGGTAGAGCACCGGATCGCGCAAGAGGTAGTTCTTGGCCCCCATGTCGATCTTGGCCCGCAGGGCGCGCGCGCCGTCGGGGAACTCACCCGCACGCATGCGCCGGAAGAGATCCAAGCTCTCCTGCACCGGACGGTCACGATAGGGACTGTCCTGGCCCGCTCGATCCGCGTGCTCACGGTCGCCGCGGGCCGCGCGCATCTCTTCCATTGTGGAGTCATCCACATAAGCATCGCCGCTCTGAATCAGATGCACGGCGAAGTCGTAGAGCTGCTCGAAGAAGTCCGAAGCGAAGTAGAGACGCTCCTCCCAGTCAAAGCCGAGCCACTGGATGTCCTGCTTGATGGCCTCCACGAAGGCCGCTTCCTCGGCCGCCGGGTTGGTGTCATCGAAGCGCAGGTTGCACTTGCCGCCGTACTGCGCAGCCAGACCGAAGTCCGTGCAGATGGCCTTAGCGTGGCCGATGTGCAGGAAACCGTTGGGCTCCGGCGGGAAGCGCGTGTGGACGTGCGGGTAATTCCCGTCCTTGAGGTCGGCGTCGATCTCGACCTCGATGAAATTCCGGCTTTGGGTGGGCTCGCTCGCTGCGTCGCCCGAAGTGTTCTCGGCCATGGGGCGCAGAGGATAGCAATGCCGGCCACCGACCGCCCGACTAGCAGGCCGCCTAAAAAACAGCGGCCCAGCGATTGGTTTTCACGGATCGTCTGGCAAGGCGACAGGTGCCCCCCATAGTGGTGGCTATTTTGGGGTTCTCGCAACGCAGCCAGGCGCTTCGTGGGAGCCGAGCGACAAGTCGCTGTTCTTCAACGGGCTGCTAGCCCCCCAGCTAGTCTTCTGTGAAGGCCGGTTCTGGCTCCATTGGGACCCGGCCACCCACCTGCTCACGCCAGCGAGCCAGATCCGCCCCAAGCTGCTTGATGAGCTCGGGCTGCTCGGCACTCAGATCGCGGCTCTCTCCAGGATCCGCAGCCAAGTCGTAGAGCTCCTGATGCCCGTCCTCGAAAAACTCCAGCAACTTCCAGCGCCCGCGCCGCAGGGCTCCCACAGGTGTGGTGCGCCAGCGTCCCTGCTTACGTGACGTGGCCGCCAAGTAACACGGGAAGTGCCAGTACAAGCTGCGCTCCACCGGGCCCGCGGAGGCCCCCAGCCAGAGCCCGGAGAGGTCCGCCCCATCCAGCTCGTGCTGGGGTTTTGGCGCGCCCACCAAGGCCGCCAGGCTGGGGTATAGGTCGCGGGTTAGCACCGGTAGGTCACTGGACCCGGGCTTCACGTGTCCGGGATAGCGCACCACCATGGGCACGCGGATGCCACCCTCATACAGCATGCCCTTGGTCCCACGCAGGGGCAGCATGGAGGTCGAAGGCCCGTGGCCCCCGTTGTCCGAGATCAGAATCACGATGGTCTGCTCATCGATCTCCTGCTCCTTGAGACAAGCCATCAGGCGCCCCAAGCTGCGGTCCACGCTGGCCAGCAAGGCCGCATAGTCAGGCCGCTTCTGGTCGCCGTCAGGAGTGCGCTCCGCAAACACCGCCGCTTCCTCCGGCCGCGCCTGCACCGGGGTGTGCACGGCGTAGTGGCTGAAGTGCATGAAGAATGGCCCCTGCTCGCGCCCTGAAATCAGGTTGATGGCCTCCGTCGTCAATCGCTCCGCCAAGGCCTCGCCCTCAGAGCCATCCAACAGCTTCTGGTTCTTATAGGGCGAGAAGTGACCGCCACGGGGACTGCCTGTGTGGTTCCCGCCTACGTTCACATCGAAGCCCTGGGTGCGCGGATCCTTACCCAAGTGCCACTTGCCCAGGTGCCAAGTGTCGTAGCCGGCGGAACCCAAGAGCTCTGCCAGGGTCTGCTCCCCATCGGGCAGTACGGTCTGGTTCTCGATGGGGATCAAGCGCCGGTGCTTGGCTTTGCCGCGGCTCGAGCTGGCCACCGTCAAGACTCCGTGACGAGGCGTGGCTCGGCCAGTCATCAAGGACGCCCGCGTGGGCGCGCAGTTCGGCGCGTCCGAGTAGGCCTGCGTAAATACCATCCCACCCGCGGCCATGGCATCCATGGCCGGCGTCAGGTAGAAACGGCTGCCCATGAAGGCCGGATCGCGCCAGCCCATGTCATCCACCACGAACAGGATGACGTTCGGGCGCGAATCCAGGCTCGGCTCGGCCTGCGCCCCGTGGGCAGCGGCCAAGAGCCAACTCAGGCAGCACCCGAACCAGAAGATGCGAGTGCTGCCCATGCCTAAGCGCCCCTAGGCGAAGGGAGTTACGCCCGGAACGGCGATTTCCACAGCAGGGGCGTCGCCCCACTCGTAGGCCTTGGGTGTCAGGTCCACCGTGGAATTGAGCACCTGCTCGCGCGTCAGGCTCTTGCCCGTATAGGCCGAGAGGCGCCCCATGAGCGCCATCAGCGTGGACTCGATCATGTAGTTCGAGTTGTCGATGCGCTCGCCATTGCGCAGGGCTTCGAAGAGCACGTTGTGTTCGTTCTGGTACATGTCGTCGGGCTCGTCGCTGCGATGGCGCCAACGCTTGCCCTCGATGGGTGTGATCGTGCGGCGCTGCATCTCGGCCGTGCCCTTGGTGCCGACGATGTAGTCCGACACATCGGAATCCGCACCGACCCACTGACGGCAGGAAGCGAAGCCGCGCGTGCCGTCCTCCCACTCGTAGACGGTCTGGAAGTGGTCGAAGACATCGCCGTACTTCTCGTCCGTGCGCACGGAGCGACCGCCACTAGCGGTGGCCTTGACCGGGTACTTGTCGCCCATGGCCCAGGCCAATTTGTCCAGGCTGTGGATGTGCTGCTCGGCGATGTGATCGCCCGAGAGCCAGCTAAAGTAGAGCCAGTTGCGCATCTGGTACTCCATGTCACTCCACTCCGGCTTGTGGCCACGGTGCCACAGTCCGCCGGTGTTGTAGGTGCATTGCATGCTGCGGATATCGCCGATCTCGCCGCCATGAATACGGTCAACCAGGGCTTGCTTACCGAACTCATAGCGGTAGCAGAGCCCCGAAAGAATCGAGAGCCCCTTCTCCGCCGCCTTGTCGCACGCGGCGCGCATACGGCGCAGGCCCGGACCATCCGTGGCCACGGGCTTCTCCACGAAGCAGTGCACGTCATGCTCGACCGCATATTCCACGTGCAGCGGACGGAAGTGCGGCGAAGTGGTCAGTAGCACCACGTCCACCTGCTCGATCACCTTCTTATAGGCGTCGAAGCCCACGTACTTGCGCTCCTCGGGCACATCCACCCGGTCGGCCACATCGGGCGTAGCCAAGAGCTGCTCATGACGGGCGTTGAGCTGGTCAGCGAAGACATCACCCAGTGCCACAAGCTTTACGTTGGGGTCAGCCCGGAGTGCCTGAACCGCCGCTCCGCCACCGCGGCCGCCGCAGCCGACCAGTCCGACTCGAATCATCTCACGCCCCCCAGCTGGCTGCTTGGCACCTATGGCGCAGGCGGAAAGGGAGCCAAGGGTGGCAGCACCGGTAACACGGAGGACTTGACGGCGGGAAGTACGGCTCTTGAACGGACGCATATGTTCTGGGGTGGAGTAGTTTCGATCGTGTGCTGCACGTTATAACAGGCAATCGCCCCACCCTGCCCAGCTGATTATCAGATGGGTGGACCTATCCCCGACTCCCGTATGAACACCGTCCGTCGCGCTTCCAGCCTAATGCTGGGTTGCCTGATCCTCCCCTCCTTCGGGTTCCCGAGCCAGGACCCCAGTCCGGGCACCAACGCTCGCTTCCCCGAAGCCCCAGATGGCCCTCCGCCGGTGGTCGAACTGGAGGCCGCCAGTGCCGAGGATCAGGCCTCCATGCAGGCCTACTCCGAGAGCATTAGCGGCTCGGATGCCAGCGTGAGCATGACCCCCATCCCCGCCGGCAGCTTCCTGCTGGGCAGCCCTGAGGGCGAGTCCGAGCGCAAGTCAGCCGAAGGCCCGCAGGTGGAGGTCAACATCTCGGCCTTCTGGATCGGCACGCACGAGCTCAGCTGGGAGGCCTACTCCGTCTTCCAACACAGCCTCGACGTGGAGCTGCGCCGCCGTGAGGAGCGCCCCGCCACGCCGCAGGATGCCTGGGCCGACGCGGTCAGCCGCCCGACCCCGCCCTATGTCCCCATGGACTTCGGCATGGGCAAGAAGGACCGGCCGGCCATCTGCATGACGCAGTTCGCGGCCAAGCAATTCACCAAGTGGCTCAGCATGAAGACCGGCCGCTTCTATCGCTTGCCCACGGAAGCCGAGTGGGAATACGCCTGCCGCGCGGGCGGCAAGAGCGCCTACTCCTTTGCAGGCGGCGAAGACGCCATCGACGACAACGCCTGGTACTTCGATAACGCCGACGACGAGTACCGCGCCATGGGCAGCCTTCCGGCTAACGCTTGGGGCCTCTACGATATGCATGGCAACGTCACCGAGTGGTGCCTCGATGCCTACGACAAGGACTTCTACGCCAGCCTCAAGGCCGGCGCGAAGGACCCCATCAACTGGCCCACGAAGCTCTTCCCGCGCGCCGTGCGCGGTGGTTCCTGGGACGACGACCCCGACGCCCTGCGCAGCGCCGCACGGCGCGGCTCCAAGTCCGGCTGGAAGGTCCAAGACCCGCAACTCCCCAAGAGCATCTGGTACCACACCGACGCTCAATTCCTCGGCTTCCGCGTCGTCCGCCCCCTCGTGCAGCCCTCTCTCGAAGAGATGGCGCGCTACTGGGAAGCCGACTTGGAATCCATCCGCAGCATCCAATTCAAACAACGCCAGGGCGAGCGCTAAGCGCACCGCCTCCCCACCCAATCCCGCTCCTAAACATGACCAACTCCAGCACCCGCCGGCAGATGCTCGGCGCCTCCAGCGCGGCCCTCGCGAGCGCCGCCCTCACCAGCCCCAGCGCCCTAGCCAGCGCGCCGATCTTCCGCGCCCGCTCCCACGGCGACGCGCCCCTACGCATCGCCCTCGTGGGCTGCGGCGGCCGCGGCACAGGCGCCGCTAGCCAGGCCCTATCCACCGCCGGCGACGTCAAGCTCGTGGCAATGGCGGATGCTTTTGGGGATCGCCTGCAGGGCTCCGTGAATCAACTCGCCAAGAACCACGCGGAGCGCATGGACGTGCCGGAAGAGCGCCGTTTCACGGGCTTCGACGCCTACGAGAAGGCCATCGCATGCGACGTGGACGTGGTCATCCTGGCCACGCCCCCCGGCTTCCGCCCGATGCACTTCGCGCACGCGGTCGCGAACAACAAGCACGTGTTCATGGAGAAGCCCGTGGCCACGGATGCCGGCGGAATCCGCACCGTGCTCGCCGCCGCGCAGGTCGCCAAGGACAAGAACCTGAAGGTCGGCGTGGGCCTCCAACGCCACCACCAGCAACGCTACATCGAAGGCATCAAGCGCGTGCAAGACGGCGCTATCGGTGAGGTCAACTTCATGCGCGCCTACTGGAACTCCGGTGGAGTCTGGGTGCGCGAACGCCAGCCCGGCCAAACCGAAATGGAGTACCAAATGCGCAACTGGTACTACTTCAACTGGCTCTGCGGCGATCACATCACCGAGCAGCACATCCACAACTTGGACGTCTGCAACTGGCTCAAAGGTGGCCCGCCCGTCTCCGCACGCGGCATGGGTGGCCGCCAGGTGCGCACCGGCATGGACCACGGCGAGATCTTCGACCATCACGTGGTCGAGTACACCTACGCCGACGGCAGCGTCATGCACTCCGAGTGTCGCCACCAAAAGGGCACCTGGTCCAGCGTCTCCGAGCATGCACACGGCAGCAAGGGCACGGCCAACCTCTCGCGCGGCCGCATCGAAGGCCCGAACGAGTGGCGCTTCCGCGCCGATGAGGCCAACCCCTACCAAGTGGAGCACGACGACCTGTTCCGCGCCATCCGCGAGGACATCGCCTACAACGAAGCCGAATACGGCGCCGCTTCGACCATGACCTCGATCCTAGGTCGCATGGCCACCTACTCCGGTCAGGACATTAAATACGACGCGGCACTCGCCAGCACCAAGAGCATCATGCCCACCAGCTTCGGCTGGGATGCCACGCCGCCCACCGTCCCCGACGAGCACGGCCGCTACCCGATCCCGACCCCCGGCCAAACGGAGGTCCTGTAAGTGCGCGCCTGGCTCCCCTTACTACTGCTGCTACCGATGCTCGGCTTCGGCCTAGCTCTCGCCTCACCCGCCGAGCCCGCGGCACAGGACCCCGAGCAGGCTGAAGAGGATCACGGTCCCCTCGAAGAGGCCATGCTCGAGGTCAAAGCCAGCATCCGCGCCCTGCGCCGCAGCCTGAAAAAGCCCGAGCAAGACGCCGCTAGTCTGACCAGCATCACGCGTCTCCAAAGCGCCATGGTGGAGGCCAAGGGCCAAGCTCCGCGTATGACGGAGAGCTTGCCCGAAGACAAGCGCGCAGCTTTCGTAGTCGCCTACCGCAGCGAAATGCTCGAGCTCCTCGAAGCCAGCTTCGTGCTCGAGCGCGCCATCCTGGCCAAGGACCGCGAGGCCGTAACCGCCGCTTTCGCTGGCATGCGCGGCCTCGAAGACCCGGCCCACGAGCGCTTCATCGAAGACGAGTAGGCCACAGGCGCAATAGTAGCGAACAGGGCAAGGCGGGCAGATTTGCCCGCCTTGCCCTATTCTTAGAACTAGATAAAACGCGGCGCTGAGCTGCGCGTGTAGCCAACCATGGACGCCTCGGAACCCAGGCAGGCTTCGACACCCCCATACCGGGTCAGCGCAACTGCTCCGTGCAGCTCCAGCCCCAGTAGCGCCGGCCCCGTACACAATTCCTTAGATCATGGAAACGCCAGCGCCCCCAGAACACTGATACCCACATAGCCCGGTCTATCCCAACCTATCAGCACCCCATGAAGCACCTCCTCATATCCATCGGCGCCGTCACTCTGCTCGTGAGCTCAGCCAGCGCGCAGATCGACACCCTCCACAAGGCGCACAAGCCGAGCACCAGTCAGTCGGGCTGGGGTGACTCTGTCACGCCAGCCGGAGACCTGGATGGGGATGGCGTCACGGACATAATCGTTGGGAGCTTCGGCCATGGGCTGAGCACAGCCGCATCGGTCCATTCCGGTGCCAGCGGCGATCTGCTCTACGAGCTGAACACCCCCTTCCTTCCCATCTGGTGGAGCGACGGCATCGTGGTCATCGATGACGAGGACGGCGACGGTGTGGCAGAGATCGTCCTAGTCGCCGCACAATCAGGTGATTCGAACTCTCCCAACGGGATCCTGCGCGTGTACTCCGGAGCCGATGGCAGCCTCCTACGTCACGTGCCCGTGGAAGCCGGCGTCTCGATCCCGGGGCACTCGCAAGGCGGTAGCATCAACCTTGGAGACATCGACGGGGACGGCAGCGCCGACATTCTCTGCCGCGCCTCCAGCTCCCTCGGCACGTACCTACCGTGCGCCATCTCGAGCAGCACCGGGGCGCTCATCCATGCGGCCATCCCGAGCGCCGGAGGGACGGTCACCGGCGACCTGGTGGTCTCGATGGACGACCATGATGGCGACGGATTCGCTGACTTTGCAGTCCCGGTCATACAGGACTGGCGTACCCGCATCGACATCTTCTCCGCCGCAACCGGCGCCCTGATCAGGGAGTTGCGCCCGGCCTCGGGGCTGCCTTTCATGGCCAACGGTGAGCCCGCAATCAGCATCGCCGACCTAGACGGCGATGGCTTGCGCGACCTCGCCATTGGCTCGGGCGTGCTCTTTAGCGGCCGTTTACTACTGATCTCCAGCGCCGACGCTAGCGAACTCACGGACTGGTCCTGCGATTCAGCCTCGGCTACCTGCGTGGGTGCACGTGTTATCGAAGTCCCAGACATCTCGGGGGATGGTCACCCGGATCTCATCTCCCTCGGCGCACCGTTCACCTTCAGTGACCCGCGCAACTTCTTCGGGCTCGACCCCGTCAGCGGAGAGGTGCTCTTTGAGCAAAGCAACCCCGACGGCTGTGCGACCTACTCCAGCGCCAAGCGCTTCATCAGCCTGCCTGATGTCGATGGCTTCGGTTTCCCGCTCCTAGCACTCTCCAGCTGCAGTCTCCCCGAGATTCATTTCCAGCGCGTGATGCCCGACATAGGCACGCGCGTCTGCGCCAGCACCCCCAACTCATCGGGCTACCCCGCCGTTCTCGATGTGCACGGCACGAGCAGCCAGGGCTCAGACTCGCTCTTCCTGCGCGTGGCGCATGCCGCACCCTCCCAGGCACTCTTCTTCGTCTACGGCAGCCAAGCTGCGCAG
>JBLIOL010000065.1:0-20068 GCA_047639615.1 Planctomycetota bacterium
CTGCTGACCGCTAGCGTCGATCCCGAGGAGTGGGACTCCTCGAGTTCTCCGGCCACGGCCGAGAACGTGGACGAGCACTCCGACGACGATGACGAGGACTCCGAAGACGACGGTAAGCGCGGTCGGGCCCCCAGCAAGCGCAAGCAGGCCAAGACCGTGCGCGGTAAGGGTAAGAAGCCCGGCAAGGACTCTGCCCGCAGTCCCTCGCGCCGGCGCGCGCGCCTCCCGATCAACGACCTCTTGAAGGTGGGGGATCAGGTGGTGGTGCAGGTCACCAAGGACGCCATCGGCGACAAGGGCCCGACCCTGACAACCTACATCTCGATCCCCGGCCGCTACCTGGTGCTGATGCCTTCTATGGCACGCACCGGTGTGAGCCGCAAGATCCCGGACGACAAGGAGCGTCGCCGCCTCAAGCGCATCCTGACCTCGCTCAAGTCTCCCACGGAGATGGGCGTGATCGTGCGTACCGCCGGCGTTGGCAAGACCAAGACCGACTTGCAGCGTGACCTCAACTACCTGCTGGGCGTCTGGGAGACCTTCGACAACCGCCTGAAGACGGGCCGTGGACCGGCGCCCCTCTACCAGGAGTCGGATGTGGCTATCCGCACCCTGCGCGACCTGTTCAATAAAACTACCAAGCAGGTGCTGGTGGACGACCCGGGTGTACTCGAGCAACTGGACGCCTTCGCTGAGGGTCTGATGCCCGAGCATCGGGATCGTATCGAGGCCTACAAGGGCGATCGTCCGATCTTCCACGAGGCTGGCATCGAGCAGGACTTCGAGAAGATCTTCACCCGCCGGGTGGAGCTAGCTTCCGGTGGTTCGGTGGTCTTTGACCAGGCCGAGGCACTGGTGGCCATCGACGTCAACTCTGGGCGCACGCGCACGGACAGCTTCGACTTCGAGGAGATCGCCCTCAAGACCAACCTGGAGGCGGTGCCCGAGATCGCGCTCCAGATCCGTCTGCGTGACCTGGGCGGCATCATCGTCTGTGACTTCATCGACATGATGAAGTCCTCCAGCAACCGAGCGGTGGAGCGCGCCCTGCGCACTGAGATGTCTCCGGACCGTGCTCGCAGCAAGCTGGGCCGCATCAGCCAGTTCGGGCTCCTGGAACTCACCCGCCAGCGCCTCGGCCCCGGCACCCACAAGAAGGTCTTCCAGGCCTGCCCGCGCTGCCGGGGAACGGCCCTTATCCGGACCGTCGAGTCCCGGGCCCAGGCTATCCTGCGCCGGCTCGGTTCGGCGTTGACCCAGAAAGGCTTCTCCCAGGTCGAGGTTCGCGCCCACCCGGAGGTCATCGTCTACCTGAAAGAGCGCCTCTGGGACTACATGCGGGCCCTGGAGCACCGTTTCGAGCGCGAATTGAAACTCACTTCGGTCCCGGACCAGCCCGAGGACTCCGTCCTGCGCTATCTGCGGGCCGACGGCCGCGAGGTTCGTCCTGGTGGTCGCCGCAAGCGCTAACGACCAGTCCAGCCGATTGATTCGGCCATAACTCAAGGAAAATAGGACCCGGGACCCTGACAGGGGCCCGGGTCCTAGCTATTCTGTCGCCCCCAAACCCCTGGACCCTCGAGGTCCCCTGCGGGAGTAATCACCGCAGGTGAGCCAAGGAAATCACCTTGTACGCAATCATCTCAGACAGAAACAACCAAGCCACTGTGCGCGTGGGCGATGTCATCGCCTGCGACCTGATGGACGACGTCAACCCTGGCGACTCCATCACCTTCGACCAAATTCTGCTCGTCTCCGGCGACGGCAACACTCGCGTGGGCAAGCCCACCGTCGAGGGTGCCGTTGTAAAGGGCGAAGTCCTTGGTATGCACAAGGGCAAGAAGATCATCGTCTTCCGCTTCCGCCGCCGGAAGAACATCCGTCGCAAGACGGGCCACCGTCAGCGTTACACCAAAGTGCGCATCACAGAGATCGCCTAACCGGCCCTACTAGGAGACCAGACATATGGCACATAAGAAGGGCCAGGGTTCAACCCGTAACGGCCGCGATTCCAACCCCCAATTCCGTGGTGTGAAGCGCTACGGCGGCCAAGCCGTCACCGCCGGCACCATCATCGTGCGCCAGTGTGGCACGAAGTTTAAGCAGGGCCACAACGTCGGCCTCGGCCGTGACTACACCCTCTACTCCCTCATCGAGGGCACGGTCCGCTTCCAAACCGGCCGTCGGGTTCACGTGGACCCGATCGAGAGCGCTAACTAGCCTCTCAGCAACTTCACTACTTGAGTGAGTCACGATTCGGGCGCGCCTCTGGCGCGCCTGACGTGATATCTGGCGATCATGTTCAGGGACGAAACAGAAATCGAAGTGTTAGCGGGCAAGGGCGGAGACGGTCTTGTGTCATTCCGGCGCGAAAAGTACGTGAACCAAGGCGGTCCGGACGGCGGCGATGGAGGCAAGGGTGGCAGTGTCGTGCTGTACACGGATGCCTCCGTGACCTCGCTATTGGCCCTCGGCCGACGCTACCGCTATGCCGCCAAGGGCGGCGTACCTGGCGGTCCGCGTCTGCGCACCGGTGCCGGCGGTGATGACATCCGCTTGGCCGTGCCCGTGGGGACCCAAGTCTTCGAGGCCGAGCACGGCAACCTGCTGCGCGACATGGACGCGGAGGGTATGGAGCTGGTCGTTGCCCGTGGCGGCGATGGGGGCAAGGGCAATCCGCGCTTCGCCAACGCCGTGCGCCAAGCACCTCAGCACGCCACCAGTGGCCATGAGGGCGAGAGCCGACACATCCGTCTCGAGCTCAAAATGTTCGCGCAGGTGGGGCTCTTGGGCTTCCCCAACGCGGGCAAGTCGACCTTTCTCTCGCGCGTGACGGCGGCGACTCCCAAGATCGCCGACTACCCCTTCACGACCCTCGTGCCCCATGTGGGCATCGCTGACCTGGGCGAGCACCGCGGCTTGTTGATCGCCGACCTGCCGGGGCTGATCGAGGGCGCCGCAGATGGCGCCGGGCTCGGGCACCGTTTCCTGCGCCACGTGGAGCGCTGCCGCGTCTTGCTGCACCTGGTGGACGTTTCCGCCGTGACCGAGCGCGAACCGGCTACGGCCTGGCTGGCCTTGGAGGAGGAGCTGCTGCAGGCATCGCCTGAACTGGCCGCCAAACCGCGCCTCACCGTAGCCACCAAGTGTGGCGAGGATGAGGGTTGGGAAGAGCGCGTGGCGGAGCTGGCGGCTGTAGCCGGCGAGGTACTGCCCATCTCGAGCGTCCTAGGCCACGGCCTGAAAGAGCTGCTTTTCCGTGCCGATGCCTGCGTGCAGGCGGCGACGGAAGAGGCTTAGCGCGCTTCTCTCGGTTTGGGGCAACTCCCGAGGGAGTTGCCTTCAGCCGGAGTAACCAAGGCGTCGATCCAATGAGCACGGGGGCCTTCCTGGCCCCGCTAGTTCTCGCCGACGGATCAAAGTCTTGGATCAACACCACCCGCTCTCCGAAGAGCCCCAGCAGCCGCCCCCGACGCACCCGCTGGAGCCCGTCCAGGCCACCGCGCCGTCCCCGACCGTGCCGCTAGAGCCCCCGGTGGATGCTCATGAGGCTGAAGTCTCGGAGCCTGCCGCAGCCCTGCCGACACCGACCTCCATGGCGGATCGCATGCCGCCTCCGCGGCGTTCCGCCGAGCGGCCCGCGCGCAGTACGGATGCGCCTGCTCCCGCGGCCGAAGCTGAGTCTTCCGATGAGTCCGCAGGACCGCGCAAGCGTTTCGAGGGCAAGCAGGGCAAGCAGGCCGAACGACGCGTCCAGTCGGGCAAGGGCTCACCACGCCACCTGGTCGAAGGCTGGCTCGCGGAGATGTGCAAGACCGGCGGCTCCGACCTGATTCTGCGCGCCAGCGGGCGTCCCTCCCTGCGCGTTGATGGCAAGATCATCTTCCTGCCCGGGCGAGTGCCTGGGCCTGGACCGCTTGAGGAAGTGCTCGTGGCGCTGCTCGGTGAGCGCCGCATGAAGACCTGGCGCAGCACAGGCTCGGCCGACTCGGCCTTGCAGATGGACGGCCTTGGCCGCTTCCGCATCAACGCCTACCGCCAGATGGGGGAGCCCGCCCTGGTGATTCGGCGCGTGAATGAAGTAGCTCCTAAGCTGGAGTCCTTGCGACTGCCCACGGCGGAGATCCATCAGCTTTGCGCACGCAAGCGTGGTCTGATCCTCGTGACGGGCGTGGCCGGATCGGGCAAGTCGACCAGCTTGGGCGGCATGATCCAGCACATGAACGAGAACTACGAGCGTCACATCATCACGCTCGAGGATCCGGTGGAGCTCATGTACACCGAGGAGCGTTGCGTCATCAGTCAGCGCGAGATCGGCACCGATACGCCCACCTTCGGCGATGGCCTGCGTCACGCCCTGCGTCAGAGTCCTGATGTGATCATGATCGGTGAGATTCGCGATGCTGAGACGGTGGTGGCCGCCCTCGAGGCGACCGAGACCGGGCACACGGTGATGAGCACCATGCACACGGTCAACGCGGCTCAGACCGTGGACCGGATCTTGGGCTTCTTCCCGGCTGAGCGGCACACCCAGGTGCGCCAGCGCATGGCCGACAACCTGGCCGGGGTGCTCTCCCAGCGTCTGGTGCCCGCCATCGGCGGCGGCCAGTTCCCGGCCTATGAGCTCATGATGTCCACGCCACAGGTGCGTGAGCTGCTCAACGAGGGCCGCACCACGGAGATCGCCAAGGTGATCGAGACGGCCTCTGAGGCGGGTCTGATCTCCTTTAATGAGTGCCTCAGAGGCATGGTGGAGAGCCGAACCATCGAGTTGGAGGACGCCCTGGCCACCAGTGACCGCCCGGACGAGCTGCTGCTGGCCCTGAGGGGCTTCCGCTCCAGCTCCGAGAAGGTCTCGCGGCCGGATGTGGGGCCCGGAGTACAGCCTCAGGCGCCGGCAGGGGCCTCTCCGGCCCCGGGCCAGGCGTCCTCTACGGTCACTCCGCCCACCCTGGGGCTGCCCAAACAGCCCCCTGAGGCGGGTGGCGACGGCCTGCGCATGGCGCGCTAGGCGCGCACTACAAGAGTTCACACCCCACGAGGAATCCGGGAAGATCCCCGCGGGGAAATCGTCCGTGATTCCCGTGCTGGGTCCCCTGAGGGCTCGCCCTAGGGGGCGGGCGGCGGGTACGCTGCACACAATCACCATGAAGGTTTCCACCATCAACTTGTTCTGTTGGCTCGGTTCCGCGCTCTTGGCTACGGCCCTTTGCGGGCTGATCTACCTATTCGTAGGCCAGAGTAAATCGGGCGTGAACCCCTTCGACGGGCCCTACGCCAAGCGCCTCTTGACGGAGTCGAAGCCCGAGGTCAAGGCGGCCCGGGTTGTGCTGGACTACAACAATCAGGTCCTGCCGAACTTCATCACGCTCAACTGGACGGGCAAGCCGGCTCCGAAAGTAGTTGTTTTCGATAAGCCCGACGATGGGATCGCGGAGCTTCCGAAAGCCGTGCCCGTCAGCGAGTTGATCGCTGTGCGCTACGTGCAGTACGACACGATCGATCCCGGCGGCAGCCGCATCTTCGTGCAGTACATCGGCGAGCTCGAGGGGGAGGGCACGGTGACCCTCTCCGTGGGCGACAAGTTGCCTAGCCCCTTCCAGGAAACCGTCGTGCATCGCATCGAGCCGGAGTCAATCGTCTTCAGCTTCGGAGATGAGGAGCGCGAGGAAGAGCGCCTACCCCTGAACGCTTTCGCGGACATGGAGTTGATCCATCAAGTGGGCGAGGGTGGCGTGGTCGAAGTGGTTCAGCGCAGCCTGCCCCAGGTGACTCGTAATAGCGTTGCGGCACCGCTACTCACGCGCCAGGTCAGCAATGGCAACTGGGAGCTGGGCGTCGACGACGCGCGCTCCTTCGCCAACGACTATCAGCGCATCCTGACCCAGGATGTGCGTCTCAAAACACACTACAGGAACGGCAAGCGCTCGGGCATCGAAGTCATGAGCGTCGAGCCGGGTTCTATCGCCGCGCGCCACGGGGTCGAGGTCGGAGACATCATCATCTCCGTCAACGGTCACCTCGTCAGCTCCGAGCAGGAAGCGATCAAGTGGGCCAAGAACAACGCGGACCGGTACAGCGTGTGGGAAGTCGTGGTGGAGAACCACGGACGTCGCAGCACGCGCGTGTTCCACAGTCCGGACAACTGAGCCCGACCGAGGCCCGAGCCTTCCTGCCCGAGCAGGGGGCCTGGTTGGCCTGTGTGGACGTGGGTAATTCCTCGGCCAAGGCCTATGGCTGCGGCATTGAGGGAGCTGCTGGCATGGCCTGTTTGGGTCTGTTGGAGCTTGAGGACTGGAGCGCTCTCGGCGCCTTGCCTGCGCCGCGTGCGGTGCTCGTGTCCAGTGTCGCCGGCGATGAGTTGACCGCTGCATGGACTACTCGCCTGGGCGGACTGTGGCCCGCGCAGCCCGAGCTACTGGTCAATCCCGACAGTGGTCTGGAGTTGCGCATCAAGCATCCCGAGACCGTGGGGGCGGATCGACTCTTCGCCGCACGCGGAGCTTTGGCACGCCTTGGGCGTAGTGCCATCGTGGTGGATGCGGGCACGGCGCTGACCGTGGACGTGCTGCTGGTGGAAGGCGGCCGCGGAATTTTCCTCGGGGGCGCGATCGCGCCCGGGCCGGCGCTGCTGGCGCAGGCCCTGGGCCGAGGCGGTGCGCGCTTGCATGAGATCAACCCGCAGCCCGGTGCGCCGGCGCTTGGGCGCGAGACCGCGGCGGCCCTGGAAGCCGGCGTGGTGGTGGGCTTTGAAGGGGCGGCCTTGGAATTGGTACGGCGCGTGGCAGCGGAGGCGCAGCTCGAGGCTGCACCGGTGCTGCTCGCGGGCGGGGCTGCGGTCTTCCTGCGCGAGGTGCTCGAACGTACAGGCGGCGAGTTGTTGGAAGCGGAGACGCTCGTGGCCGAGGGTTTGGCTGCGGCCTGGTCCGACCGGTGTGCACGCCCGTGAGTGGTGCGCGCCTGTTGACGCCGGTGGGGGCGGCCGGCGTGGCTGTGCTTTCCGTGCGCGGTGCAAAGGCCGGCGACTTGCTGGCACGGGTGGGCGTTGCTCGTTTACCTGCGCCGGGAAGTGCGCAGTTGGTGCGACTCTCGCGTAGTGCAGCTGGCGCGTCTGCGGAGCAGTTGGATGAGGCTCTGCTCTTGGCGCGCGCAACGGATCACTTTGAATTGCACGTGCACGGTTCGCCGCCCCTGGTGTCGCTGTTGCTGCGCGAGTTGGGCGCGGCGGAAGCCTGCGATCCGGGTCCACTTACCCTCGAGCAGCTGGCCTTGCGGGCCCTGGAGCGCGCACCCTCGGAGCTCGGCGCGCGTGTGTTGCTAGACCAAGCCCAGGGCGCTCTGCGCAAATCCCTAGAGGAGCTGCGCGGTCTGCCCGAGACCGCAGCGCGTGAGCTGGCGGGCGAGTTGGCCGAGGCCGGACGTCAGGCGCGCTATCTGCTACAGGCCACCCGGGTGGTTCTGGCTGGCCCTACGAATGCGGGCAAGTCGACGCTCTTCAACCTGCTGCTGGGTGAGCAGCGCGTGCTGGCGACCTCACGTCCGGGGACGACCCGGGATGCGGTGTTGGAGCGGGTCAGCCTAGGGCCTTGGCCGGTGGACCTCTTCGATACGGCGGGGGAGCGCGAGCAGCCTGCGGACGCCCTAGAGGCTGCGGGGCAGGTCCTTGGCGTACAACTGCGCGAGGGCGCGGATTGGGTGCTGCGCCTGCGGGCTGCCGGAGACCCGGGCGGGGCCGCGCTGCCCGACCTGTGGACCCACGCGGAGCACGAGCAGGCTCCGGAGGGGGCGATCAGCGCCCTGGCCGATCCCGCTGGGGCGCGCAGGCGCGTGCAGGACTGCTTCGAGGAGCGCTTCCAGCTCTCTACGAGCCCCTGGGTCGCGGGCCAGGCAGTGCCCTTTGAGTTCGACCATGGGCAGGCCCTGGCGGACTTCGCAGCTGGCCGAGAGGCCGCCGAGGCCTTTGGCGCCCGACTATCCGCTTGGTTGATCGAGCAGGGATAGGCCCTGGGCGTGGAAGCGGGCGCGTCGGGCCGCTATCGTGCGCCCGGTCAGCGCAGCCCCGCGACCGCCAAAGCTTATGGGACCCTTGCGACACCTGATTTCCATCGACGATTTTTCCATCGACGAAATCCAGGCCCTTTTCGAGCACGCCGACCGCTACGCGGCCGATCCCCGTATTCACGCGAGCACCTGCCCCGGTCGGATTGCAGCCTCACTGTTCTACGAGCCTTCGACTCGTACACGGCTGTCTTTCGAGTCGGCCATGCTGCGCCTAGGTGGGGGCGTCATCACGGCCGCCGACATGACCTCCATGAGTGCCTCCAAGGGCGAGTCCCTGGCGGACACCGTGCGCGTGGTCAGCGGCGCCTACGCGGACGTGATCGTGTTGCGACATCCGGGCGAGGGCGCCGCGCGCTTGGCGGCCAACTTCTCGGAGGTGCCGGTGGTCAACGCGGGTGACGGCGCGCATGAGCACCCGACACAGACACTTTGCGATCTCTACAACCTGTGGGTGGAGCGCGGCCGCATCGATGGCTTGGACGTGGTGCTCGCGGGCGACCTCAAGTACAGCCGTACGGTGCACTCCTTCGCCTATGCATTGGCGCGCTTCAAAGCTAACATCGTGTGCGTGCCCCAGCCCGGCTTCGAGATGCCGGACTATGTGCTCACGAGACTGCGTGAGGAATACCGTGTTGAGCCCGTTCGGGCCAATGCCGCCAGCCTGGGGGACTTGGCAAGCGAGAGCGACGCCGTCTACCTGACGCCGCAGAAGCCGCACCAGCTCTCGCTCTTCACGGATGCGAAGGGCTGGGAGGTCTCGCGCGTGGACGCGGTCTACATGACGCGCCCGCAGACGGAACGCTTCGACGGTGGTGAGGGGACCAAGACGCGCTATATGCGTCTGCAGAAGGAATCTATGGCGGTGGACTCCCTGCGCGATGCGGTGGTCATGCACCCCTTGCCGCGTCGGGATGAGATCTCCGAGGACATCGACAACGATCCGCGCAGCATCTACTTCAAGCAGGCCGCACGCGGTGTACCGATCCGTATGGCGATTCTGGCCATGCTGCTAGGCGAGATCGATCTGGGTGTGGAGGCTCCTTCTGAGCAGCGCGACATCTGGCCGGTGGTGGAGGGCAGCAACCCCTGCCCCAACGCCGCGTGCATCTCGCGCACGGAAGTGCGCCACGTGGTGCCGAGCTTCAGCTTGGCTTCGCGCGCACCGCTCGTCGCTCGCTGCGCTTACTGCTCCCGGGACCTGCGCTTCAAGTTGGTCGGCTGCAGCACCAGTCGTACCTACCACGAGCCGGACGCTCCCGCCCTGCGCCAGGTGCGGCCGGATCACTTGGTTTTCCTAGGTGATCTTGAGGCCGCCACCGAGCAGGGTTTCCACCCGGCCGGGCACGCCTGATCTCCCCGCGGGGGGCGGGATCGGTGCCCGCGAGGTCAGGACGCGCATTTTCTGGCTCAGACTTTTTCGGGCCTCGGGGCCCAGGCCAGCACATGTGCGTTTGCGCACATGTGGGCCCGTGGGCCGGACTTCGCCCGCACGCTCCCTTTGCTGTGAAGGTGGACTTTCGTTGGATGGGCATCGTAAGTCTTTGCAGGACAGCTCCTTAACCTTCGTGTCTTGAGGGGGCATGTCGGCACGTGAATTGCTGGATAGCCACAGGTAAGACGGCAATCCTTCCGTTGCCGCCCCTCATAGTGGGTGATACTGGAAGGGCTAGCCCGACTACTAGGTGCTTGCCAGGACCCGGAGCTTCGGGGCCTAGCTTGACCCAGACCGCCCTCAACGCAGACAATTAGCTCGACCAGCTCCTGAACGCCCGGACCCTGCCTCCCTCTCGGTCCTAACGAATGATCCTTTCCCCCAAAGGATCCAGGAGACTTTCCATGGGGAACCAACATGCACATGCCTACGACTTCGAATTCTAGTGCCGTCCAGCAGTCTGGCCTTGAGACTCGGCTCCCTGCCGAATCGCAAACGATCAGCACCCGCTCCAGGTCCCGTATCGGTGGCCGCTACCGCGGGCTGGCCAAAGGTCTCTGCGTAGGCCTTTCGCTGTTCATGGCAGCTTGTTCAGGCGGTGGCTCATCGTTCACCGCGGTCAACACCGGTAGCGATGGCACGCCCTTCGCGCACCCGGACGGCTCGGGCTTCTTCCTAAGCGAGGCCCACCAGGCTGGCGCCGCGACGGACATGAAGCTGCAGCGTATGAGCTGGGGACGTCTCGTGCAGGTCTTTGGCCTGACCAATGAACCCGGCGCTCGTAAGGCGATGTTCACGGACTTCGTCATCTCCAGCGGTATAGCCAACGACGGCTTCAACTACGAGCTCGAGACCAACCCCGTCACGGCTCAGCAGACCTTGCTGATCATGCGTAACGTGGAGGACGAGGCCACGGGAGGCGGACTCGACCAGTTCTACAACCTGCTGCGTGCGGCGGAGGCCAACCTGATTCCGGTTGAGCCCAAAGCACAAGCTCAGGCTGGCATCTACACCATGGTCCCGCGCAACGCGACCTTGGTGCTGCAGTTCGACGACATGATCGACGCCAGCACGGTGGACGAAGTCACCATGCGCGTGCTCAGCGGTGTGCCCTCCATGGTGCCCTTCGAGGGTCGCCTTGTGGTGGACCGCAACCACGGTGGCTTGGCGAATCACGACGGTATCGCTGGAGCGGAGTTCTACTCCACTCGCATTCTGATCGATCCCACGGTCACCGAGATTGAGTCCTTCTCCTTCGATCCGCCCCTGCCGCCCAATGGCGAGGGCTTCCCGGGGAGTACCGAGTCGAACCTGTCGAACCTGTTGATTCGTATTCCGACCATGATCAACTCGTCCATCGGGCAGAACCGCCTGATGACCAATCCGACAGACCACGCCCTGGCCAACACGGCCAACGGTCCGGTGGACTTCGCTTCCCCGACGGTCGACGTGGTGCGCGGCATGCGCTCCGGTGGCCGCACGGAAGTGACCGGCGATCCGACCAACGGTTTCCTCACGGACGGCGACCCGCCGCGCGTGGTCGGTTCGACCCCGGTCGACATCATCAACGCTCCCCAGCAGGACGCCATCAACCCCCTCGAGTTCACCCTCGCTCAGGTAGATTTCCAGTCGGTCGTCTGCTCGCAGAGCCCCGAGGTGGGGGATGTGATCGCCCAGTCCAACATCGGCCTCTTCGCCGAGATCGTGGCGCCCGCGCCCACCAACACTCAGGGCACCTTGGCGGACGTTCACGTGCGCCTCTTGCTCTACCCCAGCGAGTGGGACGAGCCCGGTCGTGAAGGCCCGCTCGAGTGGCAGCTTTCCGGTGGCAACCTTTTCGGTGAGTTCCGCGCCGCATTCGATCCGATCCTGGACGCCGGCCGCGTTGGCTGCTTTGTGACGATCACCCCGCAGAACTCTGGCTTCCCCGCCAACCCCGACGCTGGCCTGCGCACCGACTCGCGCATCGGCGTGCGCTTCAGTGAGCCCATGGACCCGGCCTCTCTGAACGCTTTCGACTCGGTCACGCTCACCCGCGAGCCCCTCAACCCCGACAACGATCCGCCCCTGCTCACCAGCGATTACGTGGTCGGCCGGGTGGAGCAGTCCTTGGACCTGCAGGAGTACACCTTCGTTCCTGACTTGGACCTTTCCCATGAGGTTGGTTCTGCAGAGAACTACTTCCTGACCCTGTTGGCCGGTGATGCAGGTCCCACGGACCTGTCCGGTAACAGCCTGTTCGCCGTCCTTCCGGTCGTCGAACTATTCATCGACCCGAACGCTCCTCAGAAGCGTAACGGTGGCCGTGTGTCCCGCTTCGTCACTGCTGACGAGGAGCCGCCGGTTGGTGATGAGGTCACTGGCCTGCTTCCTGAGTGGAACGGCCAGCACCTGTTCGACCTCGGCCGCGAGCTGATCCGCCCGCGCCCCGTGAGCCGCTTCTTGGCTGTGGCTGACCGCACCCAGGGCATCATTGCCTTGCAGACTCCCTTCGAGCAGGGCATTCAGACGCCGCTCTCGAACTTCGGTTCCAAGATGCAGACCCTGTACCGTTACGCCGACTTCGGTTGGGGCCTTACGGACTTGGCAAACATCAACGTGGACGTCGAGGGCATCAACTGGACTCCCGTCGGTGGTCAAGTCGCGATCGACCAGTACGAAGAGTTCATGATTCGTGTGTCGCACTGCAAGTTCGCGGCAGACGAGTACATCAACCCCGCCAGCCTGTTCCCGGCATTCGCCAACAGTGGCCTTAAGGGCGTCTTTGAAAACAACCCGCTCAACGGTGTGACGGACCCCATGTCCGAGGTGCACCCGAAAGAGCTCGGCTTCATCGTCAACCCTGGGGATCAGTTCCTAACCGCGAGCAACACGAAGATGATGCCGTACCCGCTCAACCGGGACGTGGCCCCCGAGGATCGTCGTCTCTACACCTGGCGTGACTCGGTTCTGCCGGACCGTGCCGGTCCGCAATCCGGCGGCGTGCCCCCGCGTCAGCAACTGGTGGCTCTGGGACTCGATCCCAACTCACCGGCCTTCTACAACCAGGGCAAGATCCAAACCATTGGTCTGCCGCTGCTGATGGAGTTCCGTTGCTACCCGGATGACAACGCCGTTGGCCTCAACTCCTTCGACATCAACCTGGCCGCGAACACCTCCTCGAAGCCCTACTTCCGGGCCTTCTCGACGGGCGGTATCGACACCAACGGTAACCCGATCGCCGTCGACCCCGACATCGAGACCAACTCTAACGGCGGGTTTAACCCGGCCTCGCAGCCGACTCCTGGCGCTGTCACCTACGGGCGCGACAACGTCTTCTATCTCGGCGCTCTCGACATCGTCGTGCGTGTGAGCCGCTCGGTATCCGTCTGGTACCCGGCGACCAACCCGCAGGCGTCGACGCCTTTCGCGGCTCCCTACTACAGCCCCGCAGTGATCGAGCCCAGCGTCGAGTCACAGCCCCAGGGCACCTCGGTCGAAGTGTCTTACCGCGGCGCGGTTGAGTTCGAGCCCTACGAGATCAATGGCACAGTCGAGCACGATCCGCACGAGGCGCTGACGAACGCGTTGAGCTTGGATATCTATGGCAACCACTACGACGATCACGCCCACGGTGATCCGTTCTTTGCCCTCCAGCACAACAGCAACAAGGCGAACCTATTCATGACCTTCTTCGATACCAACGAAGACTGGATGGATGACGTCGCCACCATCAACGGTGCCAGCTACTACCAGTTGCGCTTGACCTTCAAGAGCAACGAGCAAACCGGACTCTCGCCTGAGTTGTCCGCAATCGCAGTTGCGTGGCAGGAGGAGAGCTTCTAGCTCTTCAGGTAAACACGCCCCCCACGCCGGGAGGGGAGAGCCAAGCATGGTCTCTCCTCCTGGTTGACAGCCCGCGTCAGCGTCTCTCCTTACACCCCAATCATTCGAGCCTCCGCATCCTGGAGCCTCGACTCATCCCCCCGCCGTCAGCCCCCCCCAGCGGCCAACATCGACCATGAGTTCGACCCAACCCCTTTCCACGCACGCAACCCAGCAGGCAGCAGCTGGCACGCGCTCGACTGGTACTCAGACCACAAGGACCGCACGGTCCGTGGCCTCACGCGGCCTTGCGGCCCTGGCGTTGTTTACGGCCTACGGCTTGTCCGCATGCAGTGGGGGGGCCGGCCCCTCCTCGCGTCAGACGACCGCTGACTTCACCATTGAGTCGATCTCGGTTCTGAACGGGTCGACGTGGCAGATCAACCGGCCGATCGACATCCGCTTCTCGCGCCCCGTGGATTTCTCAACGGTCAGCCTGAACACGATCCGGATCTCCGATGCCCAAGGGGGATCCGCAACCGGAACCTTCCTCCAGCCTCTGCTGCCGAGCGGCCAGGTGGACTCCAGCTTGGTTCAGTTCCAGCCGGCTTGCCCGACCCTGCCCGACTTCTCGGACGCTGGATTGCGTCCCGACCAAGTTGAGTACAGCCTTTCGGTGCTCGGCTCCGTCAGTGGCGGCCTCACCGTTGCTAGTACGGATGGCGCGGGCCTGGACGAGGGTGCGCTAGTCACCTTCCAGACCCCTGCTGGCTTGGAGCCCTTGACCCTGTTCCTCGACACTGTGCCCGGCCCGCCGGCCGTGATCTTGCGTCGTCAGGCTGGCATCCCGAACGATGAACTGCTGGCTACCTACATGGAGCTTGGTGGTGATGGCTCCGTAAATGCACGGAAGTACTTCGAGCTCAATGGCGCACCCCTGAACCCCAACGTGGGCGCTGTGGGTTACCTGCCGGACGCTTCCGATCCTGAGAACATCTTCAGGGTCCCCCTGAACAAGTACAGCGCAGTCGACACCAAGGTTGCGGTGATGATTTTCATCAATCAGCCGGTTTCGGCCACGGCGGCCAACATCAACTCCGAGAAGGTGCGCCTGGAGTACCAAGACAGCGGCGGCCAATGGAACCCGATTCCGACCCTGACCACCCTCGTGGCGAACTGCACCGAGACCGGTGCCATCGTTCGCGTTGAGCCCTTGGGTCTGCTGCCCCAGGATTCCCCGGTCCGCGTCAACGTGCGCCAGGGCTTCCAGGACATCACGGAGTCTCAGACCGCTTCCGATAGCGAGAGCTTTGCTCACATGCAAATCCTCGAGGTCAACAACGGCGACCTGATGGATCCCACCAAGGACTCGGACGAGATCCTGGAGAGCTTTGTGGCCCAGGGATCCGCCCCGGAATCTCGTGAGGACATTCAGTTCGCTTTCAC
Source organism: Planctomycetota bacterium (assembly GCA_047639615.1). GTDB lineage: Bacteria > Planctomycetota > UBA1135 > UBA1135 > CAYWNK01. The sequence continues at coordinate 14,744 of JBLIOL010000065.1, forward strand.
CTCTCCGCGCGCCAAGTGGGGCTCCGGCAAGCTGGAAGCTTCCTTCGATTTCAATGGCACCGGCGGCCCCGGCGCTGATTTCGACTACTACATCCCGGCCAACGAAACGGTCGTGCTGAGCACTGTCAGCGCAACCATCTCTGGTGGCCCCGGCGGCATCATCACCACCACGCAAACCGTGATCAATGGTGTGCTTGACGTGCGCGACCTGCGCATCGGTACCAACGCCAAGCTGATCTTCGTCGGCCCCAACCCGGTCACGATCCTGGCTTCCGGCAAGGTGGAGATCTTTGGCGAGATCTCCGTGCGCGGCTCGAACAACCCCGGCGTCGGTACTTTGAACACCACCAACCAACCTGAGGTTGGTGCAAGCGGCAACGCCGGCGGTGGTGGGGGCGGTGCTGGTTCCTTCCTGACCTCGCAGTCCACGCCCCGGGGTGGCGCGGGCGACGGCGCGTTCAACGCGCCCGACCAAGGTGGCCGCGGTGGCGAGAGTGGCTACGCTCCCAACTCAGTCAACAACCGCCGCCCCGGTGGCGGTGGTGGCGGTAGGTTCGGCCTCGACACCTTTTTTGATCATGACGCCGATCCCAACAACAGCCTTCCGCGCTGCCAGGTCTTGGTCGGCCTGGACGCTGAGTACGGTGGCGATGGTGGTCTCGGCGGCCTTGGCGCTATCTCTCAGACGGCTAACGCCAAGGGCGGCGCGATCGGTCCGGACCCCTTCCTGGACGACAACGAGGACAACAACTTCTTCGGCACCCTGCTGACCTCTGGTGGCGACCTGATTCTGGGTGAGCTCACCCAGACCTGGGCCGGTTCTGGCGGCGGCGGTGGCGGCGACGCGGTCAACTCTTCAACCTTCCCCCTGACCCCCTTCAACCCGAAGGGCGACGAGAAGGGATCTGGCGGCGGCGGCGGCGGTGGTGGCCTGCGCATCCTCGCCATCGAGGAGATCAGCGTTGGTCCGGTTGGCCGAATCGTCGCTGACGGTGGCCACGGTGGCGGCGGTGAGAACACCAGTTTCTTCAACCGTGTTGCTGGTGGATCAGGCGGCGGTACTGGCGGGCACATCGTGCTGTCCAGCGCCACCCGCGTCGAAGTTAGTGGTCAGGCCGATGGTGGCGAGGCGTGGTATAGCGACAACCCGGTTGCCGGTACTCACGGTGTGCGTGCCATCAGCTCCCTGGGCGGCCAGGGCGGCGCAGGTAACGCCAACAAAGGTGGAGCGAAGGAAACCGGTGCAACCACTTGGCGTTGTGACCGTATCCCGCGTAGCTGGGTCGAGCCTGTCGATGGCCCGAACGTTCCGCCCCGCGATAACAGCTGCTACTCCAACCAGCCGGACTTCAATGACCTGATCGGTGGCCCGACCGTGGGCGCTGGTGGTGACGGCGGTCCCGGCATCATCCAGGTGCACGTGGATAACCCCCAGGCTGACTTCATCTTCCCGGACATTGGCGGCATCTACGGTGGCACCAACAACTCGGGTACGAATGCAGCTGACGTCTCTCTGCTGTTCACGCCCCCGCCCTTCGGCTGGACCGACCCCAACAGCCCGGTTGATCGCTTCATCCCCTTCTTCGGTGGTGTCTCCATCGCGCAGTCGAAGTGGATCCCGCTTGGGCTGGCACGCATCGGTTCCGGTGGTGTTGACGGTCAGGTGAGCTTCGAGTTCGCCGGCATCGACGCCGACAACGGGGCCATGGCTCCTGGCGCGATCCTTCAGAGCGGTTCGGAAGTGACGCAGGTCGCTCCCATCATCGGCCCGGATCTACTGGGTAGTGGCGGCACGCCGAACATCGACAACGGTGGCTTGAGCATGGTCTTCGATGCTTCGACTCTGCCGGATATCTACAAGGCCAACTCGCTCCTGACCAAGTTCTTCACTGTCGAGTTGGACGACACGGTCTTGACCACGCGCTTTGAGATTGCGGATTCCGTGTACTCGTCTAACACCGACGAACTGATCTGCACCATCGCTACCACCAACGACGATCTCAACGACTTCGTTGGGGCCGCAGCTGGTCCGGTTACGGCGGCTCTGGTTCGCCACGACTTCCGCATGATCACCAGCGGTATCCGTGACAGCTATCCGGATTCGACTCAGGTGCGCATCCTGTTCGACGTGACCAAGCTGGACAGCCTTGGCAACCCGAGCGCTTCCCAGTCGCTCAGTGCCGCCAACGGTGATGAATTCACCTCTGTGGTCGGCGACCTCAACGTGGACGACTGGGACTTCGTGCGCTTCCGCGTCGAGTTCAACCTCAACGCTGGTGGCATGGGTGGTGCGGTTGACATCAACACGCCGCGCCCGGCCATCGAGTTCCTCAGGCTTCCGTTCCTGTTCAACTAGTCCAGCTCAGCTGACACTAGGGCTGCTCCCGCTTTTGCGGGTCTGGAGCCCAGACAGCCGCCGGCCGTCCCCATGGGGCGGCCGGCGGCTTGCGTACAGGCTTGGGTCTGTGTGAGGAAAGCCCGCCGGTGGAGCGGGAGTTCCGGGCCGTGGCTTGGTTCAATGGGGCAGGCTGCAACCCATGGCACTCCAACTTCCGCACCGAATCCTGGCGATCCTCCTGCCTGCCCTGTCCCTATGGGGCTGCACTCAGGAGGCCATTGCGCCCATGCCGCTCGTACTGGAGCAGGTGCGGCCCGCGGAGGGCAGGCGCCTGCTGCTCAACGAGCCCATTCGGCTGGTATTCAGCGTGGGGCTGGATCCAATTTCCGTCACCGGGGATAGCGTGCGGCTCGTTGGGGAGAGCGGTGAGTCGGCGCCTGGGCGTTGGATTGTGAAAGGCCGTGAGCTGCTCTTTCATCCACGGCCCGTACTGTCGCCCACTCTGCACGACGGTGGCTACAAGCCGGGGAGCGAGTACGTCCTCCACCTGCGCGGCTTCCCGCACATGAACGGTCTACGCTCCTTGGCCGGCGAGCCTCTGGTGCGGACCCACCAACGGCGCTTCCAAGTGACCGCCATCGATGGGGAGAATGGACCCTTCCTCGATGAGTCGCCTTTCCGCGCCGAGCCTGTGCGCCTGGGCGCGCTTCTGGGTCAAGCGCCCGTCCCAGTGATCGAGGGCGAGCCCCTGCGGCTGGTGTGTCTGGAACCGCTGGACCCCTCGACCTTGGATGCTGGTCAGTTTTGGATCGGCCGCGATGTGCAGCGCAGTGAAGCCGACGACCAAGGCCGCGAGGCCTTGGTCTGGGAGCGCGAACGCGAGTACTCCAAGGTGACCGCGCGCCTGGTGCGGAATAATCCGCCGGGCACGCGCAGCCAGTTCGAACCCTGCGCAGTGATCGAGCTAACTCCGACGCGTGGCCTGATCGGAGAGCCAGGCGTTTCCTACCTGTTGATGAGCTCTCCGGACGTGACCCTGGCTGACTTTGCGGGCAACCGGGCTTGGCCTCGCAGGCAACTCTCGGGGGCACCTAGCTTCCGGGTCGTGCCGCGCAGTTCTACGGGAGCGCAGTCCCTACGGCTCGAGTTCTTGGATCGGGAGGGCTACTCCTCTACTCGCTTGGACTGGTCGGATGGCACGGCCCACTGGGGCGCGGGCCAGATTCAGGTGCACTTCCCAGCAGCGGCCGGTGATGGCAGCGCGGGAGGGGTGGAGCTGGATGGCCTGATCGAAACAACAGACCTGCACGCCCATCGCTTGAGGATTGTGGCCGGGGCTAAGGCTGAGTTTGCGCCAGGACGGGGTCTGCGTGTGCTGCGCGCTCAGGGGCTGTTGCATGTGCAAGGCACGCTCTCGCGTGCTGCCACCGGTGGCAGCCTGGACCCTGTGCCCTTCGAGGAGACCAAGCACGCCACCAGCAGCGGAACCCTGAGCGCCTTGCTGGATCGAGCAGCGGCGCAAGATCGCAGTTGGACCGTGCTCGTTGCGGGCGGGGACATTTGGATCGATGGCGAGATCGACGTGGACACGCCCCTGATCCTGGCGGCCGGCGGGCGTGTGCGTATCAACGGGCCCGTGCACTATCCGGACTTTGAGTTCTTCAAGGTTGGGGAGGGCGGGGGCATCGGCTTGAGCAAGCCCCTGCGTCCCCTAGCTCTAGTACTGGATCCACCCGTGGGGAATCCACTCACGGCTCCCATCAAATTGACCGTGATCTCTTCGGCATTGCCCCGGCGTGCACGGCAGACCTACCTGTGGCGCGATCTCAAGGTCGGCATGCGGCAGGGCTCGGGACACGCTTGGGTGCGTTTCCTCGGGGCCGATCAGGAGTTGGATCGGGCGCTATTCGTGGACCATCCGGTGCAACTGCCCACGGACCAGGCCTTGAGGCTGCTGGTAGAGCTTGAGCTGCTCCCTGGCGATGTCTGGGATCCGCCCCTGGTGGACTTCGTGTCCATTGGTTGGGACGACCGCTAGGAAGACCCCAGGCTGGCCCATGGGCTGACCCCATTACGGGGTAGCTTGGCCCGTGTCGCCCCGCGTTTGACTGACTCGACCCGGCCCCCAAGATGCCCGCCAATTCGCCCCCGCAGCTGATCATATTCTGGTGGACCGTGATGGGCCTCTTCGTTGGGTCCTTCCTCAACGTGGCCATCCACCGCTTGCCTCTCGAGGGCGAGAGCATCAACCGGCCGCGGCGCTCGCGCTGTCCCAAGTGCCGCGAGACTCTCAGCTGGCGCGAGAACATCCCGCTCTTCTCCTGGCTGATCCAACGCGGACGCTGCAAGCACTGCTCGGTGCGCATTTCCGTGCGCTACCCGCTGGTGGAGGTCCTGACGGCCTTCCTTTGGTTCCTGGCGGCCCGGGAGGCCCCCGAGCACCTGGCCTTGGTGGGGATCTGGGTACTGGTCATCTCGGGGCTGGTGGTGGCTACATTCGTGGACTTCGACCACTTCGAGATCCCCGACGAGATCTCCATTGGCGGCTGCTGGATCGCGCCTCTAGCGGCTCTGGCGGTGCCCGAACTACACGCACACACCTACGCCGCGGAGCTCTTCGCCGACGGCCAAGCCGTGGGCCCCGTGGCCTCCCTGGTGGGCTGCCTGGCTGGCATGGCCGTGGGCTGGGGCATCCTGTGGGGGATCGGCTGGATCGGCGGCAAGGTCTATGGCATCGATGCCATGGGTTTCGGCGACGTCAAGCTGATGGCCGCAGGCGGCGGTTTTATCGGCCCTGAGGGCGTGCTCTACGCCCTGATGATCGCTGCTTTCGCCGGATCGATCATGGGCGTGGCCAATATCCTGCGCTGGCTGGTGGTCACCCGCCGGCGCGCGGCTTCACGTGGCAGGCGCGATCCGTGGTCAAGATCGATCCGAATCGCCCGATTCGTGGGACGTTACATTCCCTTTGGCCCGTACTTGGCCCT
>JBLIOL010000066.1:0-20000 GCA_047639615.1 Planctomycetota bacterium
AGCCGGAGGCGATATTTAACCGTAGGTCAGCCCGAAGAATCGTGCGCGGCACAGTATTCAGACTCGCACCAAGCCCGCGCAGTTCGGCCCCAGGAGTTCCTTGAGCTCCGTGGCCAGTTCCTCCGAGATCGTCACGCGGAAGTCGTTGTGGGCCCGTAGGCGGCGCGTATGGCCGTCCCGGCCCGTGACCTGGAAGTAGACAGGGCTCTCGCCCTTGTGGCTATCGATGATCTGCTTGAGGCGCTGGAGGAGCCCCTCTTCCTGGGGCCCGAGGGTGATCGAGATGCCACCCCGGAAGGAAGCCAGCGCGTCCTGGATGGGATAGGCCTCCTCCAGGATCAAGGCCGGCTCCTCGCCGCTGTCCTCGACCTTGGCGCGCAGCAGCAGCACGGCGCCGTCCTCGATGATCTCGGCCTGCTCGGCGTAGGTACGCGGAAAGACCGTGACCGCGATCGAGCCGTGTAGATCCTCGAGTCGGAAGCGGCACATCTTCTGCCCAGCCATGCGGCCGGACTTCACCACCAGCTCGGCCTTTTGGAGCACGAGTCCGGCGATGCGAACCTCGACGCCACCTTCCACTGCACCGAGCTGCGGGATGGGGGAGCTGGAGAGCAGCGCCACCAGGCCGGCCTTTTCCTCAAGCGGGTGCCCGGTCAGGTAGAAGCCCAGCACCTCGAACTCCGCCGCCAGAGTGTCGGTCTTAGAGAATGCCAAGCTGTCGTCGATGCCGTCGCCCACGGGCTCCTCGGCCTGCGTCTCTTGCGCGCCGCCACCGAAGGCGTCCAGCATGGAGATCTGTCCCGAGCGCCGGTCGGCGGCCGCGTTGGCGCCGTCCTTGAGGGCGGATTCCACGACCGCCAGCACGGCGCCACGGTTGTGCCCCGTCTCGTCGAAGGTACCGGCCTTGACGATCGCCTCCCAGGCGATCTTGCCGGCCTCGGCTGGATCCACCTGTTTGGTCAGGCTGTGCAGGGTGATCGTCTTGCCATCCGCGAGGAGCTCGTCCCGCCCGCGCTCGATGGCTTCTATGGCCTTCTGACCGGTGCCCTTGATGGCGCCCATACCGAAGCGGATCGCGTCCTTGCCCTCGGGGTGGAACTCCCAGCGTGAGCGACCGATCGAGGGCGGCAGGATGTCGATGCCGGTCTTCTTGCAGTCGTCGATGAAGTCCTTCACCTTGGCAGAGTCGCCCATCTCGCAGGAGAAGTTGGCGGCCAGGAAGGCCAGGCGGAAGTTCGCCTTGAGGAAAGCCGTCTGGTACGTGATCAGGGCGTAGGCGGCCGAGTGCGACTTGTTGAAGCCGTAGCCGCCGAACTTGACGATGTTGTCCCAGACCTCCTGGGAGACCTCGCGCGCACAGCCCTTCTCGAAGGCGCCCTCGATGAACTGGGACGAGAACTGCTGCATGATCTCGGGCTTCTTCTTGCCCATGGCCTTGCGCAGGTTGTCGGCGTCGTTCATCGAGAAGCCGCCCAGGGCCACCGATGCGAGCATGACCTGCTCCTGGTACACGATGCAGCCGTAGGTGCTGCCCAGGATCGGCTCCAGGGTCTCGTGCGGGTAGCTGATGGGCTCGATGCCGTGCTTGCGGTCGCAGAACATGTCGACCATGCCCGACTCCAAGGGGCCCGGCCTGTAGAGCGCCAAGACCGCGATCACGTCCTCGAAGCAGTCCGGCTTGAGCCGCGCCAGGAGCTTGCGCATGCCCTCGGACTCCAACTGGAAGACGCCCAGGGTGTCGCCCGTCATGAGCAGGTTGTAGGTGGCCGGGTCGCCCGCCGGCAGGTTCTCGATGTCCGGCGCCGTGCCGCCCATGGCGCGGATGTTCTCGCAGCACTTGTCGATGATGGTCAGGGTTCGCAGACCCAGGTAGTCCATCTTGAGCAGGCCCAATTCCTCGAGCTGTGGCGCCGGGTACTGGGTCGTGATGTCCTCGCCGTTGCGGCCCAGGGGCACGAACTCGCTGGTGGGGCGGGGCGTGATGACCACCCCGGCCGCGTGCGTCGACACGTGCCGCGCCATGCCCTCCAAGGGCACGGAATAGCGGAAGAGTTCCTCGAATTCGGCTGATTCCGCGCGGAAGGCCTGCAGGTCCTTGTCGGTCTCCAGGGCCTTGGCCAGGGTCGGAGCGCCGGGGCCCGAGGGGATTTTCTTGGCGATGCGGTCCACATCCCGCAGGGGCACGTCGAGCACCCGACCTACATCCCGCACCACCGTGCGCGAGGCCATGGTCCCGAAGGTCACGATCTGGGTGACGTTCTCCTTGCCGTAGCGGTCGCGCGTGTACTGGATCACGCGCTCGCGGCCGTTTTTGCAGAAGTCGATATCGATGTCGGGCATCGACACGCGGCTCGAGTTCAAGAAGCGCTCGAAGAGCAGGTCATACTCGAGCGGATCCAGGCGCGTGATGTCGAGCAGGTAAGCCACGATCGAACCCGCTGCTGAACCGCGGCCGGGGCCCACCGGGATGTCGTGATCGCGGGCCCACTTGATCAGGTCCCAAACGATCAGGAAGTAGGACACGAAGCCCAGCTCGCGGATGACCTTCTTCTCGTGAGTCAGGCGTTCGCGCGCCGCGGTGGAGTCCCCGTAGAGCTCGCCAATGCGCTCCTCGAGCAAGCGGTCGAAGAGCACATCCGGCGCCTCACCCGTGTCACTGTCAAAATCGGGCACGTGGTAGGTGCCGAACTCAATCTCCACGTTGACCTGCTCGGCCACATCCATGGTGGCGCGCACGGAATCGGGCAGATCCCGGAACATGTGACCCATCTCTTCGCGGGTCTTGAAGTAGAGGCTGTCCGTGTCGAAGCGAAAGCGCTTCTCGTCGGCCTTCTTCGCACCGGTGTTGATGCACAGCAGCACATCCTGCGCGTGGCAGTCTTCCTGGCGCAGGTAGTGGATGTCGTTGGTGGCTACCAACGGGATGCCGAGGCGCTGGTTCAGGCGCACCAAGGACTCGTTGACTTTGTTCTGGATCTCGATGCCGTTGCGCTGCAACTCGAGCCAGAAATGGTCGGGCCCGAAGAGGTCGCGCATGTGGCTGGCCAGGTCTTCCGCCTCCTGGTCCTTGTCGCGCATGAAGAGCTGGTTGATCTCCCCGCCGAGGCAACCGGAGAGGCATGAGATGCCCTTCGAGTGTTGCTCGAGCATGGCCATGTCGATGCGCGGGCGAAAGCTAAAGCCGTTGACCATGGCCTCGGAGGCCAGCTTGATCAAGTTCTGGTAGCCCTCTTGATTGCGAGCGAGCAGGGTCAGGTGGCTATAGCCATTGCCTTTCTTCTTGCTGTGCTTCTCCGCCATCGAGCGTTTGGCGATGTACACCTCGCAGCCGATGAGCGGCTTGATGCCGCCCGCATGGCAGGCTTGGTACAGCTCTATTGCGCCGTACATATTGCCGTGGTCGGTCAGCGCCAAAGCGCGCTGTTGGTCCTCCTGGCAGGCCTTAACCAGGCTCTTGATGCGGTTTGCACCATCTAGCAGGCTGTATTCAGAGTGCACATGTAGGTGCACAAAATCGGGCGTGCTCATGGGGGGCTTTCCTTAACCGCGCAAGAGGAGTGAGAGCAGACCCTTCTGGGTGTACATGCGATTGGCCGCTTGCTGGATCATGAGAGAACGCGGTCCATCCATGACCTGGTCCGTGACCTCGAGGTTGCGGCGCACGGGCATGGGATGCATCACGCGCGCCTCATCGCCGAGGGCGAGCAGCTTCTCGTCTACACACCAACCGGCACCACGCGCCAGGCGACTAGCGGCCAAAGTCGGATTGCCGTAGCTCTCGAGGCTCCACCAGGAGCGCGCGTAGATCACGTGCGCATCCTTGGCTGCCTCTTCGGAGGTGCAACCCAAGTCGAGTTGTGCGCCGCTTGCGCGCGCGGTGGCGGCGGCTTCGGAGATGACACCGTCGTCCAGTTCGAAACCGGGCGGGTGGGCTACCGACACGTCCATGCCGGAGCGCAGTGCGGCTAGAAGAATCGAGTGCACCACGGCGGGGGAGCTCGGGGTGGGGGACTGGGTCCAGTGGATCGCGAGGCGCTTGCTTTTCAGCTGGCCCAAACTCTCGCGCAGGGTGAACAGATCGGCGAGGGCTTGCAGCGGGTGCCAAAGCGCACTCTCCATGTTGATCACGGGCACGCGCGCGTGCTCGGCCCAGGCATTGATGCTCGTGTCCTGGCGGTCGATCTCCCAGGAGTTGCCGGCCAGGGTGGGACGGATCGCAAGCGCGTCTAAGTAGGTGCTGAGCACTGCTGCCGCATCTTTGATGTGCTCCGGCGAGGTGCCGTCCATGACGCGGCCGTGGCGCGACTCGAGCTCCCAAAAATCCGTGGCCGCGTTCATGTTGACCGTGTGCCCACCGAGCTGGTACGTGGCCACTTCGAGCGAGGTGCGCGTGCGCAGGGAACCGCGGAAGAATAGGAGCCCGAGGCTACGGCCCACGAGTTCCGTGCGGGTCACGCCGCGCTTGAGCCGAAGGGCGAGATCCAGGATGTCTTCGACCTGCTGGTCGCTGAGATCCTGGAGACGAATAAAGTGGAGAGGAGCTGAGCCGGGGGCCATCTACACAGAGTAACCATGAGGCCGTCCGATTCCAGAACAGCCGGCCCGTCTACGTCGGCTTCTGCAAGTTCCCTGAAGAACTCAAAGAGTTCCAAGAAGGCTGGGTTCGCAAGCTTGACACCCCCCCTCCGCACCCGTACAAAGCCCCCCCCAACGGCACCCGTAGCTCAACTGGATAGAGCACCTGACTACGGATCAGGAGGTTACAGGTTCGAATCCTGTCGGGTGTACCACTACCCCCGGTCCACACGGGCCAGGCGACAATTGTCGCTCCGTCCGTGACCGGTTGCCCGCTGGCCAGCCCCCTGGCTGACGTGCCTCGGAGCGGCTCTTAGGAGCCGCCACCCCGAGGGATGACATGAAAGGGGGGCTAGCATGGCGGAACCTGACAACGAGCTGAGGAGCGAATCAGAACCTCTCCAGGTGGAGCCAATCCCCCCGGAGCGGCTCGAGCAGGACCGTCGCTGGATGGCACTGGCCCTTTTGGAAGCTAAGCGCGCGTTTGACGCGGACGAGGTGCCCATTGGAGCCGTGTTGGTCAGAGACGGCAAGGTGCTCGCCCGGGGCCGCAATGCGACCCGCGAGCGCCGCGATCCAACCGCCCATGCCGAGGTTGTGGCCATTCAGGCCGCCACCCGAGCTACGGGCGACATGCGCCTACCGGGTACCACCCTCTATACGACGGTGGAGCCCTGTTTCATGTGCGCCGGCGCCCTTGTCCACGCCCGCGTGGACCGAGTCGTCTGGGCTGTGCGCGACCCCAAGTTTGGGGGCGCTGCTTCCCTGGGCCAAGTTCTGACCCACCCCGGCGCGAATCATCGCGCAGAGATCGCCGAAGGCGTCTTTGCCGACGAAGCGCGCTCGCTCCTCCTCGAGTTCTTTAGATTCAAGCGCAGTGCGGCTCGGCGCTAGGCGGCCATTCGGCTGGGGGAGACCCCAACCAAGGCAACCTAGAGCAGACGGTCGCGCGACCCCCGGTGGTGAGGTGCCAGAGCGGCTTAATGGGCTGGTTTCGAAAACCTGTGTGTCTTTACGGGCACCGAGGGTTCAAATCCCTCCCTCACCGCCATCCCCCTCCTCTTGGCGAGTAGAACAGGGGCGCTGAATCGAGCAAACACAAAAACATGGTGGAGAGGTGTCTGAGCGGCCGAAGGAGCACGCTTGGAAAGCGTGTGTATGGGCAACTGTACCGAGGGTTCGAATCCCTCCCTCTCCGCCACTTCTACGGTCCCCACGGACCGCACCCCCTAGGGCGTGCGCGGCGGTGGGTTCGGTCCCACGCGGTGGGCCGGGTTCGAACCGGGTCAGGCCGGGAACGGAGCAGCCCTAAGGACTTTGGCCCAAGTGCGAGGTGCCCGGGCCCTTCGGCGCGCACGTTCTTTTTTTGCCGGCATGTTTGCCCTGGCTCCGGCTGCCGGGGCTTTTTTTTGTGCCTCTCGGTAAGCAGGCGCCAGGTCAGGCTTCGTCCTGCGCTCCGGAGGCGTAGAATGCGGCGGATGAGCTACCTGGTTCTAGCGCGGAAGTACCGGCCCAAGACCTTCGAGGAGGTGGCCGGTCAGGACGTGGTCAAGCGTGTGCTGCGCGGGGCCATCGAAGAGCATCGTATCGGCCACGCCTACCTGTTTACGGGGCCGCGCGGCACGGGCAAGACGACTACGGCGCGCCTCTTTGCCAAGGCGCTCAACTGCGAGCAGGGGCCGACCACGGATCCCTGCGGCACCTGCGAGCGCTGCCAGGCCCTGGAAGCCGGGGCCGAGGTGGACGTGATCGAGATCGACGCCGCTTCGAATACCGGCGTGGACAACATCCGCAGCTTGCGCGAGCAGGCGGGCTACGTGCCCATGCGTTCGCGCTTCAAGATCTACATCATCGATGAGGTCCACATGCTCTCGAAGGGAGCCTTCAACGCCCTGTTGAAGACTCTCGAGGAGCCGCCGCCCCACGTGAAGTTCCTCTTCGCGACCACGGAGCTGCACAAGGTCTTGGACACGATCCTGTCGCGCTGTCAGGTGCTCAAGCTGACGATCCTCAGCGAGGACATCATCATCAAGCGCCTGGAGGAGGTCTTCGCTGCCGAGGGCATCAGCCCCGCGCCGGGCGTCTCGGCCGAGCTCGCGCGGCGCGCCCGCGGCGGCATGCGCGATGCGCTCTCCCTGGCCGACCAACTACTGGCCCTGGTGGGTAACGCCCCGACCTTGGCCGACGCCGAGCGTCTCTCCGGCGACGGCTCCGAGGGCATCGAGAAATTGATCGAGCACATGTTGGCCGGCGACAAGCCCAGCCTCATGGCAGCCCTGCCGGATACGGAAGGCGGCGAGAGCGAGTTGATCGCGAGCTTGCTCGATCACCTGCGTGCGTGCCTCTTGGCTGCGCTCTGCGGCCCGGACACGCCCGTGCTGCAATCCCTGGCGGCGGGCGACGGTGATCGCGAAGCCTTGCAGCAACGCGGCAAGCAGATTGGCGCCGCGCGCTTGGAGCTCTGGCTGCAGGAGTTGCTGCACGCGCGCGAGCGTATGCGTCTCTTGCCGACCCACGGGCGCTTGGTGCTCGAGGTAACCCTGCTCGATTTGTGCGACGCCCACGGCGCCGTACCGCTCGAGCAGCTGGCCGAACGCTTGGAACGCCTGGAGGGCAGGCTCGCATCGGGAGCCCCGGCACCCGCGCAGCCCGCGCCCAGCGCAGGGGCGGCGCCCCCCGCTCCGGCCCCCGCCCCAGCCCCGCCCCGGCCGCGCGCACCTGAAGTGGTCGCTCCCAAGCCGCCTGCCGCCGAGCGGCCGGCTCCCGAGCGACCCGCTGCTCCCCAGCAGAACACTCCTCAGCAGGCTGCCCCGCAACAGGAGCGTGCTGCTCGCGTGCGCACCAATAGCACCGCAGACGCCTGGGCCGGCTTCCTCGTGGAACTCAAGCAACGCGCGGGCGGGCTCGGCGAGCTGATCGAGCGCCGCGGCAGCCTGGTGCAATACGGATCCGGCAAGGCGGTGGTGCGCCTCGAAAAGCTAGCCTCCGACGAGAAAGCCATGATCAGCGCGAGCCGCAACCGCAAACTCTGCAGCGTGGCTTTCGAAGCAGCCGTTGGGAAGCCAGTGGATGTGGACCTGCAAGACTCGAGCACGGCCGCCCCCGGCCAACAGGATGCCTTCACCGCTGGAGTGAAAGAGCTCTTCAAGGGCCGCATCGAGAATTGAATCCGAAGACCATTCCCCGACCCAAAATCAGAGCACACAAACCATGAGCGGATCCTCCGGAGAAATGGGCAACCTGCTGGCGCAGGCCCAGAAGATGCAGCGCGCCTTCGATGAGGCCCAGAGCGAGCTCTCCGAGCTCGAAGTATGCGGAACGGCCGGTGGGGGCGTGGTGCAAGTGACCCTCAACGGGCAAGGCGAAGCTAGCTCGATCACGATCACGCAAGAGGCCTACGGCGCCGGGCGTGAGGCCATGGAAGAGCTGGTGCTCGCGGCCCTGCGCGACGGCGTGATCAAGGCCAACCTAGTGCGCAAAGAGCGCATGTCCAAAGTCACCGGCGGGCTCGACCTGCCGGGGATGATGTAGCGGTGGCCTACCCCGAACCGATCGAAGCACTGGTGGAGGCCTTCCGGCGCTTTCCGGGAATCGGCCGCGTGACCGCCGAGCGCCTGACCTTCCACGTGTTGCGCGACCCAGACGCGCGCGGTCTCGCCGGCGCCATCGAGCGCGCCGTGACCCAGGCCACCCGTTGCTCCATCTGCTGCAACGTGGCCGAGTGCGATCCCTGCTCTATCTGCACCAACGATGACCGCGACGCGGCCATCGTGGCCGTGGTCGAAGAGCCGCGCCACGTGGAAGCCCTCGAGCGCGCCGGCGTCTTCAACGGTCGCTATCACGTGCTTATGGGCGCCCTCAATCCGGGCGAAGGCACCGAACCTCAACACCTCTTCGTGGCCCAACTCGTTGCGCGCGTCACCGCCGGCGACGTGCGCGAAGTGATTCTAGCCACCGACCCCGACGCCGAAGGCGAAGCCACCGCCATGCACGTGCTGCAAGCCCTAGAATCCGCCGGTGCCCAGGACGTAGTCATCACCCGCCTAGCCCGCGGCCTACCCGCCGGCAGCGCCATCGAATACATGCACCGCGGCGTGCTCGAGGACGCCCTCGAAGGCCGGCGCCCGCTGCGCACCCGGCATTAGCCTGGTGCGAGTTCAGGCGCATGGAGGCGCATGGGATCAGGCACAAACCGCCCGAACTCGACCCTTCCATCGCCAGCAACCGGCCAGGCACGGTGCGCTCCGACCTGCCACCAGGCGTCAATCCTCCCATTCCTGCGCCGTTGAGGCCCCGGCCGGGAAATGAATCCCTTAGCCGGTGAGTCCTTGTCGCCGATAGGGAGGGCCCATGCCCGCTCCTAGCCCCAGCCTTGGACTCCAACTTTCCGTCGACCAGCGGATGGTCCTGCAGCCGCGCATGCTGCAGGCGGTGGAGCTATTGCAGCTTCCGAGTGCGGATCTCGAGGGCTGGCTGCAGCAAGCGGCTGAGGGCAATGAAGCCCTTGCCTTGGACGCGCCGGAGTTGCCGGCCGCTAATGAGCCCGGCGAAAGGCGCCGCAGTCGGGCTGCTGCCCAAGCGGCTAGTGATGCCCACGAGGCCATGCTCCAGCGTGCTCCGGCACGCGGCGCGAGTCTGGTGCAGATGGTGGAGGAGCAATTAGCTCTGGCTGAATTGCCCCCTGACCTAGAAGACTGGGTGCGCTTTCTGATCGGGCGCTTGGATGCTGCAGGGTTCTTGTCGGAGAGCGACGAGGACCTGCTGCTGGCCGCGGCCGATGCGGGCTTACCCGGTGGGGTGCTGAAGTTGGGCAAGGCAATCGCGTGTATGCAGGCCCTGGAACCGCGCGGTTTGGGGGCTCGGGATGCGATCGAAGCCATGCTCTTGCAGCTGGATCCCTTGGCCGCGGACTACTTCGCCTGTTGCCGACTGTTGGAAGAATTCGTTGAGGACTTGGCGCGCAACCGCCTGCCTAAGGTGGCTAGCTGCTTGGGTGTGGAGCTGGATGAGCTGCGCCGCTTGATCGATCAGTTGCGGGACTTGGATCCGCGACCCGTGGGGCACTTGGTCGAGGTGCTCGCGCCGGTGATTAAGCCGGATGTGCATGTTGAAGGTGGGCCCGGTGGATTCGAAGTGATGGTGGAGCGCAGCGCGCTGCCGGCGATTTCCTTGGATCCTGAAGTGGCGCAGATGGCGCGCGATAAGGCCCTTCCTAGTGATATCCGCAGCTACCTTCGCGGTCGCGTGGATGAGGCTCGCGCCGTGGTCGATGCGGTGCAGCAGCGGGGTGTTACCTTGGTACGCGTTAGCCGCAGCGTCTTCGAGCGCCAGTTGGCCTTCTTGGAGAACGGGCCCGGCAGGCTGGACCCCCTGGCCATGGCCGTGGTGGCCGAGGATCTGGGCCTTGCCGTGAGCACCGTCAGTCGCGCGGTTTCCGGCAAGTACGTGCAAACGCCCTGGGGCATCTTTCCACTGCGCCACTTCTTCCAGGCTGAGGCCGGGGGCGTCGCTCAGGATGGAGTGCGCGCGGCCCTGCAGAGGCTCGTGGATGGGGAGGACTCAGGCGCGCCCTTCTCCGATGATGATCTGATGGCGGCCTTGGAGCGCGATGGTGTGCGTGTGGCCCGCCGTACGGTGGCCAAGTACCGCAAGGAGCTCGGCATCCCGAGCTCCTATCAGCGCCGCGTGCATTGAGGCTGGCGGCTTAGTTCGCCTGCTTCCGCGGGGTGAGGTCGGGGTCTTGTCGGCCCATGTAGCCATGTCGGCCGAGCAAACTCTGCGTGGCGCCGCCGGCGAAGAAGGACTTCTTACGCTCTGCTTGGCCCTCGTCGGTGGTCTGGCAATAGGCCCAGTCCGCGCGGTAACTCCAGCGAGCCTCGCCGAAGGTCTCGACCAGGCTCTTCCAGCTGGCGCGGGCTTGCTTGGGATCGCCTAAGTGGAACTGCGCCAGGCCCAGGTAGTAATGGGCTTCGGCTGCGCGCGGTTCTGATTCGGGATAGGCACGCAGGAGCTCGGGCATGCTCTCGTCCGTTTCCTGGGCCACGGCCTGCTAAGGCGAGGAGCATGTCCTTGATGCTAGCACATGCCTTTTGGAAGGCCGCTGGGTCCCCGTGAGCGTTGTGGAGTAAGGTCTGCGGCATGCGAAGCGTGCGCTTGGAGGTCTCCTACGACGGCTCTCAATTCTACGGCTGGCAGCGCCAGGATGGCTTTCCGACGGTGCAGTCAGCCCTGGAGGATGCCTTTCTCGATCTGACGGGGAGCGCGGTGACCGTGCACGGCTCCGGACGCACGGACACGGGGGTGCACGCCCTGCGCCAGGTGGCGCACACGCAGGTGGATACCTCCATCCCGGATGACCGCCTGCGGCACGCGCTCAACGCGCACCTGTGCGATGGGGCCGTGGTGCGTCAGCTCGAGACCTGCTCGCCAGATTTCCACGCGCGCTTCTCGGCGCGCGGGAAACGCTACTTGTATGTGACGGCCACCACGCGCTTCCGCCCGCCCATGGGGCAGAATTTGTGTCATTGGGAGCGTGCCTCTTTGGACCTGGGTGCCATGCGACAGGCCGCCGCTGCTTTCCGCGGAAGGCACGACTTCAAGGCCTTCGGAAACGCCGGCACGCCGCGGCCCAGTACGGTGCGCACGGTGCAGGGTATGCGTATCATCGCTCGGCGCGAACGGCTGGGCTTCTTGGTGCAGGGCGAGGGCTTCCTGTTCAATATGGTGCGCATCATGGCCGGCACGCTGATCGAGGTCGGCCGCGGCTTTCGGGATCCGGGCTGCGTGACAAAGGCCCTGGGGAGCGGGGTGCGGACGGATGCGGGAGCCACGGCTCCGGCCGCTGGCTTGTACCTGGTGCGCGTGCTGTACGACGAGTTGCCCTTCCAGCGCACGGGTCGGCTGCTCGGGGAGCGCCACGGAACCCCGGGTGTCTTCCAGTGACACATGGCTTGAGATCCTCCTTTTAAGGAAGTTGCTGTTCGGCCTCAGTGCCGGATCGGCTCTATCCGAAGAAGCTTGTGGACCAGGAGCGGGGCCAATAAGGGCCCTCAGCTGCCCTCAGATAGGGTGGGCTTGACTCCTCGCTTACATGGGTCCATGTTGATTGAAGACCATTAGTCACTGGAGGTGACCCTTGAAGACGAACGTGTCGATTTTGCATCACGACTACCCCTCGGGGCTTCGCGCGCATGTAGAGGAACGATTATCCGGTCTGGAGCGGTTCTATTCCAAGGTGGTCACTATGACCGCCCGGCTGGAACGCACCCGAGATGATCACCGGGTCGAGCTCGTGGCCAATTGCGGTCGTGGCAGCGTGCTCGTAGCCGATGTGGCCGACGACGGCATCCATAAG
Organism: Planctomycetota bacterium; assembly: GCA_047639615.1. Taxonomy (GTDB): domain Bacteria; phylum Planctomycetota; class UBA1135; order UBA1135; genus CAYWNK01. Next base: position 11,930 of record JBLIOL010000066.1, read on the forward strand.
GCGCTGGATGAGGCGGTGGATCGCATGGCCTCACAGCTGCGCAAGTTGCACGGCAAGTTGGTGGACCGCCGACACGGCAGATAGCCGTAGCCAGCCATGACGGGGGTGCGGCCAGATGCCGCAATCCTTGTCCCTGAAGCCGGCCCCGCACTCCTCTCGAGGAGGGCGGGGCCGGCTGCGATGGGGGCCATGGAGCTCCTGGAGAAGGTCCTAGCTAGCTCGCCAAGGGGCGCACTGGTCTGGTAGAGTCGGGGCAGGAAACATTATGGATTGGTCGAAGTTGTATAAGTCCTCCGCCTGCCAGGTGAAGTTGAAGGCCATTGACAAGGACGGAGTCCTTGTGGAGATGGTCCAGAACCTCGTCAAAGGCGGCGTGCTGGCCGCGGAGATGGAAGAAGCCGCTCTAGCTACCCTGCGTGATCGCGAGGAACTCGCGACCACAGGCGTGGGCATGAACGTTGCGATTCCGCACGTCAAATTGGAGGGCTTGGACCGCGTGGTCTGTGGCCTCTCGGTGCATCAGGACGGCGTGCCCTGGGACGCCGTCGATGGCGCTCCGGTTCACATCCTCTTCGTGGTGCTGAGGCCCGATGGGCCGACCGAGGAGTTCGATCCTGAGAGTCATCGCGACATGATGGGCTGGATCGCTGGTCTTGGTCGTGACCCTGACTTCCGGGCATTCGCGCGTCAGGCCGGCAAGAAGAGCGAGCTGACTCAGCTGCTCAAGGAAATGTCCCCCAAGGGCAGTCGCTGACCGAGGCGCTTCCGCGCTCGGGTTACACGGTCCGCAGCCCTCCCGTTTTTGGACCTGGAAATTTTTTCCACTCCCCATGGACGTACGTCGCAAGGTCACCATCGTCAACTCGGCAGGGCTGCACGCCCGGCCCTGTCACGCGATCGTAGCCGCCGCAAATACCTTCTCCAGCACCTTTCAGGTGGGCTTTGAAGGCCGCATGGTCAACGGCAAGAGCATCTTGCAATTGATGACATTGGTGGCCGGACCGGGTGCCGAATTGGAACTTTGCTGCGAAGGGGACGATGCCGAGTCCCTCGCTGACGCAGTCGCCGAGCTAATTGAGCGCGGATTCGGGGAAAGCACCTAAACCGCAACCTGCCGTTCGCTCGATGGAACGCTGTCGGTCACCTTCGTCTCTCGTCGAGACGGACTCCGGGTGAACGCAGTCGTACAGCGTATCCAGGCAGGTTCCCTTGTTCGGAAGGAAGAAGAGTGTTGTTGGTCTCGACCTAGGGTCGTCGGTGGTGAAAGCCATCGAAGTCACCTTGGAAGGATCCGAGCCGGTAGTAACCGGATTCGCCCGGGCGGAGATTCCCCCTGGGGGAAGTGTCGCTGAGGCTGTTGCTCAGGTATTCAGCGAGGGCGAGTTCAAATCCAAGCGCGTCGTTTGCGGTGTGGCTGGACAGTCTACCGTCGTGCGCTATGTGCCCATGATGCGCATGTCCGAGGAGGAGGCCCACTCGGCCATCAGCTTCGAGACGGACAAGTACCTGCCTTTCGATCTGGACGACGTGGAGATGGACTGCCAGATCCTCAGTACCCGGGCCGCAGTTCCTGCGGCTGAGGGCGAGACGGCGCCGGCCAACGATCAGATGACCGTGCTACTGGCAGCTTGTCGCAAGGACCTGCTGGAGGAGCGCGCTAGTCTGGTGGTGGGCCAGGGGCTGATCCCGGTAGCCATCGACCTAGACCTGTGCTCCCTGGCGAATGCCTGGGAACTGTGCGGCTTGCCCACGGACGATCTGCCTGAGGGCGGCACTCCGCGGGCTGTGGCTCTGGTCGATGTGGGCGCAAGCCGCACCTCGATCAACGTGCTACGCGGTGGGGAGTCCTGCTTCAGCCGTGAGATCAACATCGGTGGGGCCGATATGACCCAGGCCATCGTCCGGCGCCTAGGGGTGGAAGGCTTCGAAGCCGAAGCCATCAAGCGCGCCGCCGATACCCATGAGGCTGAAGTCAGCGCCGCCATCGCGCCGGTGCTTGAGGATCTGGCCTCCGAGCTCTCACTCTCGATCGACTACGTGGAACATCACGAAGGCGTCGCAGTGGAGGAGCTTTTGCTTTCTGGCGGTGGGGTGCTCGCACCCGGAGCCGCTCAATACATCGAACAGGCTACATCGCGCCCGGCTCGCACCTGGAATCCCCTCGAGGGACTACGGGTTGACGCCTCAAGGGTCGACGTAGAGGAATTAGAAGCGTGGGCACCGTCCATGATTGTGGCCGTCGGATTGGCCGCGAGGGTTCGCACCGAATGATCAAGATCAACCTACTACCCGCGGAGTACCGGCGCCGCACGCAGACGCCGGTCAAGTTCATCGTGGCCACATCCTGTGCCACTGCACTATCAGGCGTGCTCGTGGCCGTCTGGGCCTGGCTCGCATTCGGCGTCGCAGCTCAGGTGGACTCCACCAAGCAGGTGCGTCAGATGGAAATGGACGGACTCTCTCCGCAAGTGGCCTACAACGAGGCCCTGCAAGCTGAGGTCGCCATCTTCTCCAGCCGTGAAGCCACCCTTAGTGCCATCACCAAGAACCGCATCCTCTGGACCGAGAAGATGGACCAGCTGGTGGACATCGTCGAGGCCGGCAACGAGGCCGAACACTTCATCTGGTTCGACGACTTGACCGTGCGCCAGGAAACGGCGTCCCGCGGATCGGCCAACTATGGCTCCTTCCGCGCCAACGGCCACTCCGGCTCCGGCCAGTTCAACCAGGTCGCCAACTTCATGGACGATGTGGTCGACAAGGATCTGACTAACTTCGTTCGTGGCTTCAACTCTCCGAAGCTTCCCGAGGGCACCAAGAACTCGCGTGAGGAGGACTTGATCCCCAGTGTGAACTGGTCCTTCCCCCTGTCGCTGTCTTTGCTGAGTCCTGACGAGCGCTTTGCGCTACGCAATACCGGAGGTCAGAGGTGAGCGATAATAAACCTTGGTACATCCTGGCCGGTTTGACCGTTACGGCGGCCATCGGCATGGGCACCGCAATCTACTTCGAGAACGAGACTCTCAACGAGGAGCGCGCTGCAGTCGCGACTCTCGAGACCGAAATTAAGTCCGCTCGTGCCCTGGTGGAGACCACCAGCACCATCGAGAAGGACGTCATCGTCTTGCGTGAGTTGGCTGCCGTCTTCGAGCAAGTCCTGCCCACCAGCGAAGATGCCAACAACCTGATCCAGGACTTCCACCGCTACTCGGGAGAGTCTGCGGTGGACCCGAGCTCTTTCAAGGCCAAGGCTCAAGTAGCCCGGGCGCGCGGAGCCGAGTCGGCCTTCGACAAGGTGGCTTACACCTTGACCCTGACCGGCGACGCCTTCCAGTTCTTGGACTTCTTGAACAGGATCGAGACCCACAGCCGTTTCATGGCTGTTCCCAGCTTTAAGCTGACCGCTTGCAGCCGTACCGACATGGAGCTGTTCGGCTTCGCCAAGCACAAGATCCAGGTGGATGTGGAGACCTACGTCTACACGCCCACAGGTGAGGCGGAAGAGGTTCGCATCGAAGGCTATGAGCGCAAGCGCGACCTGCTCGCCAACGTGATCAGCCGTCGTCGCCAGGCCCTGACCCTGTCGAGCTTCAACTACCGCGGAGAGCGCGGCCGGCGCGACCCCTGGATCGACCCGCGCGTGCCCCTCGAGGAGAACCCCAGCGGTCTGACCGTCTCGGAGCAGAACGAGCAGGTCGATGGCCTGATCAACATGTACCGCGACGCCGTGGCCCTCTGGAGCAACGTCGAAGCTGCCGAAAACGTGCTTGAGCGCATGATGGCCAAGAAGGAGCTGATCGAGGTGGTCGCCACCATCGAAGACGATCTACGGCGCGTGGACGCCGGCGGTCTGATCTCCTACACCCCCGCGGTCAAACGCCTGCAGAACGAGGTTCGTACCCCGCTGCAGGAGTTGCGCCTCTCCATCGAGGAGACGCGCACGATCCAAGGGCCGGTCAAGGAAGAGCTCGAGCACATCATCGCGTCCATGCGGCGTGACATTGAGGCGGGCGATTTCGTCCTGGCTCAGCAGTCCTACGCCGCTATCAAAGACTCCCTGGACCTGCTCCAGGGTGACCCTGTTCGAATGGAACTTGCCCTGGCTCTTCGCCGCCTCGCGGAAGAGGCGGAGATCTTGCGCGTGTTCGATTCGTTCGAGATGTCCTTCGGTGGACAGGTCCTCATCGAGGGCCGATCCCCGGCAGTACTGATCAACAATCGCACTCTGACCATCGGGGACATGTTGCGTCCCGGGTTGGAGGTGATTGGCATTCGACCTAACGAGGTCGATTTCGCATTCCGTGGAGTCGTGCTGGTGCGCGCCTTCTAAGCCTCCTGAGAAGTCCCTTGCGTCACCCAGTCCCCACTGGGTTGGAGCTACAAGTGAAATACGTCAAGTCTCTCATCACCGTCCTCGCCCTGATCTTCTGGGCACCAACTGCTTCCGCCCAGGTCCCTAGCCTGGATGCTCGCGTAAGCCTCAGCGTGGTAGAGCAACCGCTCTCCCAGGTTGTGCAATATCTCCGTGACCGCTCGGGTGCCAACATCGTTGTGCTCGAAGGTGGCGATAACCCTGTCCGGGACCTTCAGGTCACCGACATTTTCTGGCGCGATGCCTTGGAGTACGCCACCAAGCTCGCCGGATGTGTCGTCTCTGAAGAGAAGAGTGGTGTGCTCACCGTCACGGATCCCGTGCGCGTGACCATCGAATTCAACGACACGGACATCAACGACATCATCACGACCATCGGGGCCGTGTCGGGGGCGAATATTATCGTTAGCCCCACGGTGGAGGGCACCCTTCGGGTGCGCCTTACCAACGTCCCCTGGCGCGATGCTCTGGAGGAGATCGTCAAAACCCGCGGTTACGTGGTGGTTGAAGATCGCCCCGGCATCCTGCGCGTGGTTGATCCGAAGAGTCTCGAGGAGCAAAAAGTAACGCGTGGCTACCAGCTGCGTTACGTGCGCCCTCGAAGTCAGATCGTTCCGATCCTCAAGTCGGAGTTCATGGCTGGCAAGATTGATCCGCCCGTGGGCACGGCCAACGAGCACTTCACCGTGCTGGCGGCCATGCGCAAGGCCCTCTCCGGGGCCGGCGAGCTGGACTACATCGAGTCCCAGAACATGATCATCGTGCGTGACACCACCCAGGTCCACGAGGCGCTGCAGGAGATCCTGCGCCGCATCGATGTGGAGCCGACCCAGGTGTTCGTGGATGCCAAGTTTGTGAGCACCAGCAATGGTGACCTCCTCAACCTGGGCGTGGACTTCGGCGACGCCGGTCCCACGATCTCCGCCACCGGTTCTCAGATTCCGATCGAGCTACCTTTCACCATCGGTGATGGGGGCTTCGAGGATAGCTTCATCGCTGACGTGGGTGGCAACGGCCCCGGGTTGGACCTGGAGACTTCGGATCTGCCCTACGACGTGATCATTCCCAACGTGGTCTACGGCGCGCTCTCCTTCACTGGCGTGCAAGCCACCCTGCGTATGCTCCAGCGCGATACCAGCACGGAGGTCATTCAGGCCCCCAAGTTGGTGACCTTGGACGGCAATCCGGCCACGATCTTCGTGGGTGAAACGGTGCGCTACGCAGAAGCCAAGTCCGAGCAGGGCCAAGCGGGTGGTCTGTCCCTCAGCGTCCAGGAAGCCTCCGGCTCCCCGGTCGAGGTGGGCTTCCAGCTGCTGGTCATTCCGCACGTCATCCCCGGCACCAAGAAGATCATGATGGAGGTTGTTCCGAAGGAGACCAGCCTCTCCGGTACCTCCGGTAACTCGACCTTGGCGCCCCCGGGCTTCGACGTGTTCACCATCGGTGCTGCCGGCCTACAGGGCTCGATCGCCCTGCCCAGGACGCGCTCCTCGACGGTGGTCACCCAGATGCTGCTCGAAGACGGTCAGACCGTCGTGATCGGTGGTTTGACCACCGAGACGGAGACCAAGGTCGCGAGCCGCGTGCCGTACCTGTCTCGCATCCCCGTGCTGGGCGAGCTGTTCAAGTACCGCAGCGAGAGCCGCGAGAAGCGCAGCCTGGTGATCTTCATCACCCCGCACCTGGTGCACAGCGCGGAGGACGCCGAGTACCTGCTTCAGCAGGAGCTTCTGCGCCGCCGTGGCGAGCTCAGGAATGAGATCGACAGCCTGCTCGACCCGAACTTTAAGTCCGAGTAAGCACCCTCTGGGCGGGCCCGCAATCGGCGGGTCCGCCCGGATAGCCCCCCAATTTTCCCTGGGCCCGGTCCACCCCGAGGGACCCAGCGCCGCATGCTGGGGCTCAAATTAGGACCCCAATCCCACCCTGAGACGCCCTGCGGGCCTTTCCCACCAGTTTTCGGGGAGGGCGATCGACTAGGCAGCGTATAGACGGCAGCATGACAACTGTCAGCCGCACAGCGGCCGGCCGGAGCGACCTTCGCTCCACAACATCCCACCCCGATCACCGGAGCGTAGTGCTCCGTCTTCCTTCGGCGCCAGTTAATGGCCGCTGATCCCCCTGACAACCGGTTTAGGCAACCCTGGCTGCCTACCGCCCCGGCCCAGGCCAAAAGCCCCGCGACTTGCGCAATGCGCGCACCGGGGCCCCAGGTCTAATCCCGGAGGCCGACGCCGCGCCGCCCACGCCCCTCCCTTCCTGTTCCTTCAGGGCTCCTGTCCAACAGGTTCGGAGCGGAGAGACGTGAAAGCGACCGCGCGACCCCTCTGAGATGTAGTGGGCCAAGGGCGATGAGAGCAGTTCAGCCTCGCCCCATGAACGAACACACCACGTCGGACTACGAGTCCGGCAACTTCGACGATTCGCAATCCCACGACTCCAGCTCCTTTGGAGACTCCGGCAACGGAGACTCTGGTGGCGGTTTCGGAGCCGGCCTAGGCGGCTCGGCCACCAGCTCCTCCGAAGATGACTCTTCCGGCGGGGGTAGCGGGACAACCCGCAAGCCGCGCGCACGCCGATCGCGTGCCAAGAAGAGCAAAGCTGCTAGCAAGCCCAAGGCTCGCTCCAGTGCGGACGACGCTCCCGAGCGCGATTTAAGCTCCGAAGACGACGCCCCCAAGCGCAAGCCCGCTGTGCGCAAGAAGCGCACCCGGCGCAAGAGCACCCGAGCCTCCGAGGAGGCAACGGATAGCGGCGATTCCAATGCGGACCGCGATCAGCGTGACGCTGATTCCGGCTCGGACGGGGAGTCCAGCACCGGCGCACGCCGTAAGCGCACCCGTACACGCCGCAAGAAAAAGGTGAGCACTTCGCGCTCCGACGAGGACGATGATGCCCGCGAGGGCGCACGTTCCCGTGACGACGACGACCGTGACGACGACCGTGATCGTGATCGTGACCGTGATCATGACCGTGATCATGACCGTGACGATGCGGACGGCGACGAGGATGATGGCAAGAAGCGCCGCCGACGTGGCAGCCGCGGCGGTCGTCGGCGCAAGAAGGCGCCCTCTTCCGCTGGATCCTCCTCTTCGGAGAAGTCCAGCAAGAGCCGCGACCGCATCGACGCCAGTCGTGACGGTGCTACCGTCGACAGCATCCCCGGCGAGGACGACGAACTCCCGGCCAGCGCCAGCGCCAACGGACGCTCCCAGTCCAAGAAAAAGAGCAAGCGCACCAGCACCCGCAAGACGGCCGCAGAGCGCGAAGAGAGCGCCGAAGAGAAGGCCGCTGCCGCTGATGCCCTGCGCACGGATGTGATCTACATCAACGCTGCGGATCCCGAGGAGAAGCGCGTGGCTGTGGTGGGCTCCAACGGTCGTATCCACGACCTGCTGATGACCTCCGAGAGCCAGAAGACCCTCGTAAACGACATCTATCGTGGTCGTGTGGTCAATCTAGAGCCTGCCATTGGTGCGGCCTTCGTGGACTTCGGCCAGGGCCGCAATGGCTTCCTGCACACATCGGACGTGCTGCCGGTCTACGGTGAGGATGGCTTCACCCTCGATCAACTGCTGACCGCTAGCGTCGATCCCGAGGAGTGGGACTCCTCGAGTTCTCCGGCCACGGCCGAGAACGTGGACGAGCACTCCGACGACGATGACGAGGACTCCGAAGACGACGGTAAGCGCGGTCGGG
>JBLIOL010000067.1:0-19768 GCA_047639615.1 Planctomycetota bacterium
ACCCCCGCAGCTACCCACGAGAGTGGCAAGGCCTAGGCCAGCGTGGACGTCCTCCTCGAACTGGCCGAGAAGGCCCGACGCCTCAACCGGCGCATCGTCTTCCCCGAATCCCAGGACGAGCGCGTGGTGCAAGCCGCTGCGCGCCTAGCCTCCGAAGGGCTCTGCCAACCGGTGCTGATCGAGACCCCAGGCATGGCCGCTGTGCCGGCCGGCGTGGAGACCATCCGCGCGGATCGCGACCCGCGCCTAGGCGAATTCGCCGCCGCGCTGCATGCACGCCGCAAGCGCAAGGGCATGACCGAGGAGCAGGCCCTGGTCGAGGTGCAGAAGCCGCTCAACTTCGCCGCCCAACTGCTGGCCAGTGGCGACTGCCAGGGCGCCGTCGCTGGCTCCCAGGCTGCCACCGCCGACGTGCTGCGCGCCGGCCTGCACGGCGTCGGCCTGCATAAGGGCATGGGCACGCTCTCCTCATGCTTCCTGATGGTGCTGCCGGATCGTGTGCTGACCTTCGCCGATTGCGGCGTGGTGCCCGTGCCCGACAAGTTCCAACTGGTCGACATCGCTATCGCTTCGGCCGAGAGTCACCGCAAGCTGACCGGCGAGGCCCCGCGCGTGGCCATGCTCTCCTTCAGCACCAAGGGCTCGGCCGAGCACGGCAAGGTGCTGAAAGTGCGCGAAGCCGCCGAGCTCCTAGCCGAGCGCGCTCCCGGCCTGACCTGCGACGGCGAACTGCAGGTGGACGCCGCCATCGTCCCCGAAGTGGCCGCCATCAAGGCACCCCGCTCACCTCTGGGAGGGCGCGCCAACGTGCTCGTGTTTCCGGACTTGGATTCAGGCAACATCGCCTACAAGTTGACAGAGCGCTTAGCCGGCGCCGTGGCCCTGGGCCCCCTGGTTCAGGGACTCGCCCAGCCGTACATGGACCTCTCCCGCGGCTGCAGCGTTACGGACATCGTCCACGTCGCCTGTATCGCCGCCGTCCTGGCCCCCTGAAATCCATGCTCTCTCGACTGCTCGTTAGCCTACCCCTGCTCGCCCTGGTGGCCGGCTGCGGCGCGCTCAACTTCGCCCATCCGGTCGAGGTCAATCACCCGATTCAGCGCACACCTAGCGGCGCGACCTTCCGGGACGTCCTGCCTGGCATCGGCCACGCGGTGGCTCCCGGCGACAAGGTGCGCGTGCACTACACCGTCAATGTACTCGGCGGCGGCCTGGTGGACTCCAGCCGCGATCGCGGTCTGCCGGACGAGTTCGAAGTGGGCTTCGCCCCCATCGACGGCTGGAACGAAGCCATCGTTGGCATGCGCCCCGGTGGCCAACGAGAAATCGAAGTGCCCCCGGACCTGGCCTACGGAGCGGAAGGCGTCGAGGGCATCGTGCCCCCCATGGCCACGCTCCTGTGCAGCATTGAGCTGATCGCGGTCGCCGACCCCGATTGGCCTTAGCCCATCGTGGCTCGCCGCAAGGAACTTCCCCCGGCTCGCCGCGAGCTGGACCTGCACCGTCTGACCATCCCCAAGGCCATGGCGCTGCTCGAGGCCGAGCTGATCTACTGCCGCTCCGGCAAGGTCTCGCCGCTACTGGTAATCACTGGCCGTGGCTCGCACAGCAGCGAGGGCCAATCCGTACTGCGGCCCCAGATAGAAACCTGGCTAAGAGGGCCCGAGGGCCAGGCTCTCGGGGTCCTGGAGGTGCGTGAGGCACCCCGCTCCAAGGGCGGCGCCCTGTGGCTACGACTCGCTTCTGCGAAGGCTGAGGATGCTGATTCAGATCGAGAACCGTCCGACGATGATGAGGATTGCCAGGAGTAAGGCTGCCAGGCCTTGACGGGCTGGCGCGAGCCCCCAGGATGGGCCGCCCATGGTCCGCTCAAAATACCTCGCATTGCTGCTCCTCCTGCCCATGGTGGCCTGCGCCACCCGTCCCCCGAGCCCGCGCGTGCTCTACCGCGCCGCCCGCAAGGACATGGCGAAAAAGGAGCACACCGCCGGCTTCACCGAGGATGTGAAGGAGCGCATGCAAGTGCGCTACGACAAGGCGGTCGCCCTGTACGAGAGCAGCCTGCTCACGACGTCTGATGACTTGCTCTTCGCAGCAGCTCTACTGGCCACCTCCGATCGGACCCCCGACCTGGAACTGGCCGAGGTGCTCGGCAACGAGTCCGCCGCCATGGGCGAGAAGCGCGCGCTGCCCGTAGTCGCCGAGATCGTCGACAAGCTGCTGCTCAAGCGCGGCATGGCCCAGCGCTACGGGACGCAGTACGCCTACCAGCCGGGCCTCGGTCGCTGGCGCCTGTACAGCGTTGACCCGAGCACCACCGATGAGGACCGCGCCCTCATGGGCCTGCCGAGCCTCAAGACTCTGCAAGAGCGCGTGGAACCCCTCAACGACTCCCACCTGACCAAGCTGCTGGTCAATCGCACGACCGAGTAAGAGCGTGGGCCGCCGTCGCATCTATGTCGCCTACACCGGCGGCACTATTGGCATGACCCGTTCCGCTGTGGGGTACAAACCCGAAGCGGATAGCCTGCTCGAAATGTTCGAGTGCGATCCCGTCTTCCGGGCCGAGGGCATGCCCGAGCTGACGGTCAAGCAGTACGAACCGCTGCTCGATAGCTCGAATATGGTGCCGGCCGATTGGGCGCGCATGGCGCGCGACCTGGTGGCCAACGCCAAGGGTCACGACGGTTTCCTGGTGGTGCACGGCACGGACACCATGGCCTACACGGCCTCGGCGCTCTCGTTCATGCTCGAGGGTCTCGACCGGCCGGTGCTCCTAACGGGCTCGCAGATTCCGCTCGAAGAGCCGCGCAGTGACGCGCACAACAACTTGGTCACATCCCTGATGCTGCTCGAGCGTTACGCGGATCGCCTGCACGAAGTCTGCGTGTGCTTCGGTGGCCGGCTCTTGCGCGGCAACCGCACCAAGAAGATCGACGCCGAGGACTTTGCAGCCTTCGACTCACCCAACCTGCCACACCTAGGCCGCATGGGCATCGACTTCGACCTGCGCTGGGACCTGATTCGTCAGGTGGATCCGAAGGCCGGACCACTGACCGTGCACGCCTTCGATTCCGCCTCCGTGGCCGCCTTCCGACTCTTCCCCGGCCTGCAGGCGCGCTACTTGGAGAGCCTCTTCAGCGCCGGTATCGACGGGCTTGTGCTCGAGTGCTACGGCGCGGGCAACGCCCCCCATAACAACAAGGACTTCCTGCGCGTCCTACGCGAAGCCACGGACGCCGGCGTGGTGATCGTAGACGTGCCTCAGCCGATCCACGGCTGCGCGGACCTGAGCCTCTACGAAACGGGCCGCGCGCTTTTGGACGTGGGCGTGGTCGGCGGTTTCGACATGACCCCGGAAGCGAGCTTAGCCAAGCTCTCCTACCTCTTCGCGCGCGGTCACGATCCCGCCGAAGTGCGCCAATTGGTGCAGCAGAACCTGCGCGGCGAACTAACGCCGCCCGAGGCCTAGCGGCATGTAAGGCCCGCGTGCGTGCGGGCGGGCTAGCAGGCCACTGCGGGTAGAGTGCGTACCCCCCCAAGCAAGGATATCCATGCACGCATTCCTCTCCGTGGTCGCCACGGCCCTGCTCCAGCAGGGCAGCGTCGCGACCCCATCCGGTGGCCACGAAGCCACGCCCATCCCCACCTACGACCACGCGGCCATCGAGGCCTGGGTCGAGGCCCTCAACAGTCACGAGGAGGTCAGCGCCTTCCGCTATGGGAAGTCCCGTGGCGAGCGCGATCTCTGGGCCCTGCAGCTGCGCCGTGGCGCCCCCCATGACGCGCGCCCGACGATCCTGGTGGTCGGCGGACTGAGCGGCCCCCAGGCCTGGAACTCGGCGGTGGTCATGGACATGGCGGAGAGCCTGCGTAGCTCATCCCTGCTGGATGACACCACGGTGATCCTGGTGCCGCGGGCCAATCCCGATGCGGCCCAACTGCGCTTCGCCCAGCCCCTGCGCGAAGCTCGCGCCACCGGCATCGGCGCGGACGACGACCGCGACGGCCGCATGGGTGAAGACCCGGGCATGGACCTGAACAACGACGGCTACATCACTTGGATGCGCGTCCCCGATCCCGAAGGCACGTGGATGGCGGACCCCAGCGATGCGCGTCTAAATGTGGAAGCCGACCCGCTCATGGGTGAGCACGGACTCTGGCGCCTGGTGCCCGAGGGTCGCGACAAGGACGGCGACCAGCAGGCGGCAGAAGACGACGAGCTCGACGCCGAGGTCAACCGCAACTTCCCCGCCGACTGGGAGGAACACACGCCGCGCGCTGGTCGCTATCCTGCCGAAGCGCCGGAAGTCCAAGCACTCTGCGACCTTCTTGTTTCTCGCCGCGACATCCAAGTGGTGCTCGTTCTGGGCGAACAGGACAATCTGATCGAGAAGCTTAATTCGGTGGCCGACGACGCGCCCGCCACCCACCGCGTGCCCAAGGTTGGCGTGCGCAAGTCCGATGCGGAACGCATGGAGCAGCTAGCCGAGCGCTGGAAGGCAGCCACCGAACTGGGCTTCGCCGGCGATCGCGACGAGGACCATGCGGGCAGCTTCCAAGCCTACAGCTATGCGCACCGCGGACTGCTGACACTCAATACGCGCGCCTGGAGTGTGCCCCTCGCTGAGGAGGAGAAGGCCGAGAAGAAGGCCGAGGAGAAGGAACAGGAGAAGGAACAGGAGGAGGGCGAAGCAGAGGCTGAAGAAGAGCAAGCGATCGAGCTCTCGGATGCCGCCAAGCGCCTGCGTTGGCTGGATGAGAACGGCCGCACCGACGCCCACTTGGGCTGGAGCGATTACGAGCATCCGGAATTGGGCCCGGTACAGATCGGCGGCTTCCGCCCCTACGCCGAAGCCGAGCCCCACATGCAGGACTTGACGGACATCGGCAGCCGTATGGCGATCTTCCTGGAGGAGCTGGGTCCTGACCTGGCTCGTATTAGCTTGGACGCCACCAGTCTGACCGACCTAGGCGGCGGGCTCTACGACCTGCGCGCCAGCGTGGTCAACAACGGTTGGCTGCCCCTGCGCAGCACCTGGGGCCAGCGCACGCGCACCACGCGCCTGCCGAGCCTGACCCTAACGCTCCCTGCGGGAGCCAGCCTACGCGCCGGACGCCTGCGCAGCATGGCCAGCGATCTAGGTGGCGGTGAACGCCAGGAATTCCGCTGGCTCGTGAGCCTTCCCGGAGGGGACGCCGCCGGCGCCTTCCAACTGGATGTTGATTCCGATCACGCGGGCCTGGCCCGCACCACCTTCGAGGAGGCCAAGTAATGCGCTTTCGCCAAACCCTAGTGAGATCCCTCGCAGCAGCGCTCTGCTGCAGCAGCCCGCTCCTGGCCCAGACCGATCGTCCCGACCCGAACGCAGGCTTCGCTGGCACCGCCGCGGGCAAGGCGCCCAAGGTCGAGATCCCGTGGAACCGGCTCTACGACACGGACGAGCTCTACGCGCACTTCGATCGCTTGGCCGCCAGTCGGCCCGACCTCATGCGCCTCGAGGAACGCCGCGGCAAGTCTGTGCAAGGCCGCGAGCTGCGCGTGTACGTGATCTCGGGCAAGAGTCCGAATCCTCACGCCAAGCCGGCCATGTGGATCGACGCCAACGTGCACGGCAACGAGGTGCAAGGCGGTGAGGCGATTCTGTACCTAGCTTCCTACCTGCTCGAGAACGAGGCCACCAACCCGCGCGTGCAGGAACTGCTGGCGGACACGACCCTCTACCTGATGCCCACGGTCAACCCGGACGGCCGCAGCTTCTGGTTCCAGCACGCCAACTCGGCCTCCTCCTCGCGCACGGGCCAACGCCCGGTGGACTCCGACCAGGACGGCCTCTTCGACGAGGACCCGCCCAACGATCTGGACGGGGACGGCCACATCACGCGCATGCGCAAGTACACGCCGGGCACGGGGAACTACGACCTCGACCAAAACGACCCGCGCATCATGGTGCGCGTGACGCCCGTGGACTCGGACCTGCGCGGCGCTCCGAGCGACCGCCCGATCCGCTTTGGGGATTGGACCCTACTCGGCTCCGAAGGCATCGATGACGACGGCGACGGGCGCCTCAACGAGGACGGCGAAGGCGGCTACGACATGAACCGCGCCTGGCCCTCCTCCTGGCAACCGCCGCACGTGCAACGCGGTGCGGGCGCCTATCCCTTGTACTGGCCCGAAGCGCGCTTCATCGCCGAGTACATCCTCGACCACCCCAACATCGCGGCGGTGCAATCCTTCCACAACGCCGGCGGCATGATCCTGCGCGGACCCGGAGCCCAGGGCTACGGCAACTACCCGCGCTCTGACACGGCCGTCTACAACACCATCGGCGGCGAGGGCGAGCACATGCTGCCCTTCTACCGCTACATGGTCATCTGGGAGGACCTCTACACGGTCTTCGGTGGCTTCGTGAACTGGACCTACGAAGGCCTCGGCATCATCTCCTTCACCAACGAGCTCTGGAGCCGCGCGCGCAGCTTCCCGGATCCGAGTAGCCCTTCGGGAGAAGTGGACCGCCACTTCTTCGACGACAGGCTGATGCTGGGCGACGGCTTCAGCCCCTGGAAGGCCTACGAACACCCGCTCTACGGCGAGATCGAGATCGGCGGCTTCAAGAAAGACGTGGGCCGCGTGCCTCCGTCGTTCCTGATCGAAGAGGAGAGCCACCGCAACGCCATGTTCTGCATCCGCCACGCGGCGGCCATGCCCAAGGTCAGCCTGGCTTCCTCCGAGGTTGAGGACCTGGGCGACGGGCTCTACTCCATCGATGCGGTGCTGCGCAACGAGCACGCCATTCCCACCCGCACGGCGCTGGCCGCGGACAAGGGCGTGGGCATCCCGGATGTGGTCACCCTGGAGGGCGTCACGGTCCTGGCCGGCGGCCGGGCCACGGACGACTTCCGCCCCGAACGCATCGACCTGGTCGAGAACGATCCGGGCCGTCTGGTGCTGGAGCGCGGCATCGGAGGCCACTCGGAGCTGCGCCTGCGCTGGCTGGTACGCATCCCCGGTGGCGCCAAAGAGGCCGTCCTGCGCTGGAGCGGCGAGAAAGCCCTCGATCTGCGCGTGACGATCCCTCTCCCCTAGGAATCGGCCTTGCGTACGGAGCCAGGGCCTGATTTGGTCCTGGCCCCGTACCCCGCGCGACCGTATTCTCGGCGCCGTTCGAGGAGAACAACCATGATTAAGGTCTCTTGCCGCGATTGCCGCTTCTTTCAAACCGCACCCTATGAGGTGCCGCACACGGGGTGCTGGCAGCCGGACAATCTGGTGTCAACCCAGAAAGACGCCTACCTGAACCAGCAGCAGCTGCCGGGTGATCACAGGAAGATCAATCAGCGCGGCGACTGCACCGCCTTCGTGGCCAAGGCCAAGAAGCCGAGCCTGTGGGAGCGCTTCCTCTCCCTCGGCGCCTAGTCCGAACTCGACCGGCTCTAGAAGCCGTACTCGAAGGCCAGGCGCACACCGAAGTCTGCGCCCGTGGCCGCCACGGCATCGTCGTGGAAGGAGAAGACCCAGCGGCCGTGCTCGCCGTGCTCGCCAAGGTCGCGTGCGACGCCGATACCGATGTCGAGGATCTCACGGTTGAGCTCCTCCAGCACGAAGTCGCGCACCATGGGCGCCAGCCAGTTGGCTTGGAAGAGCACCGAGGTGCGCGTGCTCCAGCGCACTTCCGCGCCCAGCTGAAGCTCGAGCCGGTCGCGCATGTGAATGCCGAGCACATCGAAGCTGTCCGGGTTGTTCGGGACGATCCAGTTCAGACCCGCGAAGAAGGAGCTGCGCCGATAGTTGCGCTCCATCAGGACGCCGACGCCCCAATCTAGGCCGCCGTTGCTGGTGCCACGCTCCTCAGAGCCCGTCGGGAACTCGAGGCCCGCACGAACGGCTACGGCCGGGCCGTTCTCGTCCTCGACGCGCAGCTGGTGCGTGAGCACCACGGGCACATCGGTGAAGCTCACGCGGTCCTCCTCCATGCTGTAGACGAGCACACCGTTGCGGCGCACGACCATGGCGTACTGGTCCGTCTCGGCCAGATTGCGCCCACCCTCGGGGAAGAGGAAGGCCTCGTGGAAGGCGTCCACCGTGCTGTCGAGAAATCCGCTGGAGGCAAAGGTCAGAGCCAGGTCCACGTCAATGTCCGTCTTCGGGCCGAGGCCGCGGCGCACGAGCGCGCCGGCGCGTGCTTGTTCGCCGTCGAAGTTGACCCTGTCGCCGTCGCGCTTGCGGCGCTCGTAGATGCTGGCGTAGCTGAACTGGCCGGTGGCGGCCCAGGTGCCCTCGGCTTGGGTCACGGCGCGCCGCGGTGGCATGCCCAACTGCGTCAGGAGAATCGGGTGCATGACCCGCGCGGCCAAGGGGCCGCGGATGCGCTGGGGCTGGCCCTCGGGCAAGGGCCCCAAGCAGCCAGTGAACAGGAACGCGCACGCTCCCCACGAGATCAGACCCTTGACTAGAGACACTAGCGAGGGGATTGCGGGGACGAAGGTGTGGGATTCATGCGCAAGCGGATGGGCTCTTCGCCGCGGGCTCGAATGGACGCTTGGGCGGCAGCGGTCCAAGAGTAGGCGTCGGAGGTCGCCTCGCTCGCTTGCCAGAGTGCCAAACGCTGCTGCCAAATGAACTGGCCTGGATCGAGCTTGAGAGCTGCGTTCCAGGCACTGAGGCTGGCAGCGAAGTCCTCCGGGTGAGCGAACGGGGAATCCCAGCGCAGCCGCAAGGCCACACCTAATCGAAACAGGTCCGCGGCCAGCGCTTCCTCGCGGGCAGCCCACAGGCCCAGCTGCTTCACGCCGTGATCGAAGAGCTCCGCCTCCACGCCTGGCAGGCGGCTGCGATAGACCATCAGGCCCAGGGCTTGCAGAGCAGCGAGGGCGGTGCCGGAGCGCGGATCCTGGATGTAGACCAGGTCCTGATGGAGCAGGTTCTCGGCTCGGGGATAGATGATGGGCTCGTGGAACACGGGCTCGACAAAGCTCCCGTGCAGGCCGCCAGCAAGCTCAACACGAGCTGGGTCGAAGCTCGTGCCTCGTACCTGACCGTAGCCATCCAGCGCACACACCAGCGGCACTTGCTCAAGGTCGAGCAGGTGGAAGGCATCCCAGAGGATCGGCCAGTCGATGGCATGCCACTGGGCGAAGAGCTGGGCGTGCTCGGGGTTCTGCTCCTGCACCACCCCCACAAGCGTGAGCTTCTTCGCAGCGCGCAGCTCTGCCGTGGCAAGGTGCCAGGCGGACACGGCCTCGCGACTGGCAGCTGACCAGGATGCGAAGTGAATCAGGAGCACTTTCTGGCCGCGCAGGTCCGAGAGCTTGAGCATGCCCGCGCCGTCGATGCGCGGCAGCTCCACGTCCGGAATGAACTGCATCGCGCCGAAGCCCGTGGTGGGCATCTGGCTCGGCAACTTCACGGCCGGGTCCGATTCCTGCGCGAGCGCCGGCAGACACAGGGCGCTGAACGCTAGGCAGAGTCCGAGGAGCGCGCGCATGCCTAGGAGCGTGTCGCGCATAGCCGAGTTTGCGAGGCATGCGCCATTTTTAGCGAGGCAAGGCGCGCCAAGGCCCTCGTAACCGTAGCTACTTGGGGTTTGGTGCAACGCAGCATCGCGGAAAAGGGCGCGTGGCTCGCGAAGTTGGCTATGTGCAACACGCTCCTAGGCGGGCGGGCCGGAGTGCACGCGGGAGCTGGGCGCCAAACCCTCGATCACGCGGCCTTCCAGCTCACGCAGAAAACCTTCGCGGGTGGTCACCTTGTCGAGCGGGAAGAGCTCGCGCGCCAGGTTTATGAACAGCGCGCGATGGCTGGCCTCGGACACCAAGAGGTCTGAGTACAACTCCTGCAGCTCCGTATCCCCGTCCTCCTTGGAGAGCAGATGGAAGCGCTCCAAACTGCGCGCCTCGATCAGATGCGCCAGCAACAAGCGGTCGAGCAACAGGTTGTTGCGGGTGCCTGCCGAGCCCTTGTGCAGGCCGTCGGCGTAGGGACTGGAGGCCTGGGGCTCGAGCTTCCCGCCGCGCTCTTCGAGGATCTGTACCACGCGCTCGAAGTGCTCCAGCTCCTCGATCGCCACCCGCGGCAGGCTGTGCAGGATCGAGGAATGCTCGGGGTTCTTAGCCACCAGAGCCTGGGCCGTAATGGCAGCCTTCAACTCGCAGTGGGCGTGGTCCGAGAGCAAGGCCAGCGGGTCCTGCAGAGCCATGGCCGCCCAGCTGGACGGCGTCTGGTACGCCAACCGGAAGACGGGGCGCCCGCCAAGGGTCTCGGAAGACATAGGGCCTACTGCTTTCCGCCGGGAATCCAGAGCACGTCCGACTTGCCGCCGTCGTTCTCCACGCGCGCTAGCACGAAGAGCAGGTCCGAGAGTCGGTTGAGGTAGTGCACCACGGCCATGTTGACCTCCTCGCCCTCGACCAAGCCCTCCACGAATTCCGTGCAGCAGCGCTCGGCGCGCCGGCAGACGGTACGACCCAAGTGCAACCACGCGGCGGCTTGGCTGCCACCGGGCAAGACGAAGGTCTTGAGCGGTTCAAGGTCAGCATTGGCCTCGTCGATCCAGCCCTCGAGGCGCGTCACGTAGCTCTCCGGCACGCGCAGGCGATCGCCGGCGCTACCGGGCACGCACAGGTCCGCGCCCAGGTCGAAGAGGTCGTTCTGGATCTGCAGCACCCACTCGGAGTGCTTGCCCTCCAAGCCATTAGCTCGGGCCAAACCGAGCACGCTGGAGAGCTCATCGATCTCCCCGTAGGAAGCCACCCGCAGATGGTGCTTGGGCAAGCGCGAACCGTCCCCGAGACCGGTCGTGCCGTCGTCTCCGGTCTTCGTGTAAATGCGATTGAGGCGAACCATAGTTATCTTATGCCTGTGCAGCGTCGGCAGCGTTCATTGGGAACTGCGGTGTTCATTCGGATTCAACGTCCAGAGGGGAGGATCCGTCGTATTCGTCATCCTCCATTAGCATGCGTCGGCGGCCGCCCTTCACGTGCGGGCGCAGGCCCAGACTATCCGGGCGCATGTCGGATCCGAGCACCTTGAGGATCAGGTGCCAAGCTTTGGCATCGCGGTTCTCCAGCTCGGCACGACTGATCACGCGCTCGATCATGGCTTCGATCAACTTGGCGGCTTCGCTGTTGAGCGCGATCTCTCCGGCAAAGACCTGCTTCATACGCGCCTTCAAGAACTCGCGCCCGTCGCCATTCAGACGCCGACCGCCAGGCTCCGGCGGCAGCACGCCTTCCTGCTCGAAGAGCGAAGAGAGCACCACCCCCACCGCCATGCCCAGGTTGAGCGAGGTGTGCTCCGGCCGCGTGCGAAGGTGGCAGAGCTGCTGGCACAGGTCCGTCTCCTCGCGCGTCATGCCGGCTTCTTCGGAGCCGAAGACCAGGGCGAGTTTGCGCTCTATGTCATTAGCCGGCACCAGCGCCGCCTCGCGCAAGCTACGCCAGGACTGACGCACACGATCACCGCGCACGCGCGCCGTGAAACCGATGGAGTCCGTGCAGTCGGTGAGCGCCTCCTGCAGGGTGTCGACCTGGCGAATGGCTGCGCGCGCATCCTCCGCCCCATGGGACATCTGCACGAAGTCCGGATGGATCAGCAGGGTGGCCTTCGGCGACCCCACGATGAAGATTTCGGTGGGTCCAAAGTTCTGAGCAACGCGCAGCACGGTGCCCACGTTGCGCGGCCCTTCCGGGCGACAAAGCACGATTCGTTTCATGGTCGCCCCAGAGCCTACTCGCCCGGGCCCAGTCGTTGCAGTAGCGCACGCTCATCCTCGCTAGGCGCGCGCCTCGTGGGTGCCTGCGGCCCCGTACGGGACAGGCGCATGAAGCCTCCCGAAAGCTCTTCTAGGGGCTCCAATCCGAGCCCCTCCGTCACGCCCGGCAGCCAATCAGGCACGTAGAGGGCCAAGCTTCCGGGGGCGGCAAAGCGCTTGCCGTCGCGACGGATGCGCCGCACGGACACCCACTTGCCCTCGATGCGCACCGCCAGCGCCAGGTCATGGCCAGGGGGCTCCTCCACCTGCAGGTCCAGGGGCGTGGTCGCGCGGACGCGCAGGGCGTCGCCGCGACCGGTGAAGGGTAGGCGCTCGAGCCCACTCCCCACGCAATCGAGGCGCGGTTGCCCAGAGCGATCATTCGCTTGGCGCGCGGGCGGATAGAGGGTCAGCAGCAGCTCCACAGCGCGTCCCTTTTCACCCGGCACCACGATGCGCGTGTAGAGCCCCGCGTCCCGCACCAGATCAACCAGGGGCTCCGGCTCCTCCTCAGGCCAATCCAAACGCTCGCCGCTCGGCAGGCGCGGCAGCCAGCTCGTCGGTAGCCACGAGTCCCCAATGCGCAGGCTCCGTTCTAGGTGAAGGCTCTCCGGCTCGGAGGACTTGGAACGTAGCTCCAATGAGAAAGGCATGGCGCGCCGATCCGTGCCCACCAACAGCTGATCGCCCACTGGCAACACAGCGACCCCGCCGAGGCCGGTACTGCGCAGACTGCCGCCTTCCAGGTCCAGGCCAAGGCGCATCCCACGGGGCTTGCCACCGGCCAATCGCCAGCGCACATCCAAGGCACCGCCCGGCCCAATCTCGCGCTCGAGCGAGAAGCCCCAGTGCTGAGCGAAGCCCCCAAGACTTTCGCGCAGCCCCGCCAGGCGCTCCTGGACCTCGGGCTCCAGCTCGCTCTCGCGCAGGAGCACCTGACCCTCGCGGTTGTAAGGAGCCATGCCGCGCACGGCGTTCTCCTCCACATGCAACAGCGCGGAGAAGGCGGCGCGCAGCAGGTAGCTCGTGCCCTCGCAGAAGACGGCGCTGGGTTCGTCCGCGCCGTCACCGAAGAGGTCCTGCCCCTGGGCCTCGGGCAGCTCCCAATCGAAAGCGGCCGCTAGGCTTGAGGCCACGTCGACGCTGCTGCACAGGCGCTCGCTCTTACCTGCGCCGGCACCTCCCGGCAGCCGCAGGAGCAAGCGTGTACGCACCACCTCGGGCTTGAAGGCCGGACCTCCGCTGCCCGCCGGCGGTTCGATCAAGGCACCGCGCGCGCCGAGCACCACCACCAGGGCCGCCTGCGCGCGACCGCTGGCCACGAGGCTCTCGCGCAACTGGCCAAGCGCATGATCTACGCGCTCGAGCCCGGCCATGTGCAAGGCCTGTCGCCAGGCTAAGTACTCCGCCGAACCACGTCGGCGGCTGAGCAACTGCACCAATAGGCTGTAGCTTTCCGCGCCGCCGTCCAAGCCATCGAGGGCGGCGTCCAGGGGTGATTGATCCTTGCGGAACGGTGCTAGATATTCGCGCAAATGGCGCACACCGAGCTCGCCCGGATCGTTCCGATCCACCTGGGCCACATCCCCAAAGGAGTACCAAAGCAGCACGGGGTCCTCACCCGCAAGCAAGCCCTCGAGCTCGCTCTGCGCCACCTGCAAGACCTGCTGCGCCGGCCACCCCGCGCGCTGGGTAATCGCCGGCGAGTGGTAGGAATCAAACCCCTGGGCAAGGCCCGAAAGCCCAGCGTCCAATTGGCGCGCGCCGACCGCAGCCAGGCTACGCCAACCCGCAGCCTGCGCTGCCTCCGCGAGAGTGCGCTCTTCATTCGCAAGCCCAGCCAAGCCGCGATCGTGTATCGACCCCAGCCCATGCTCGGTTGGGTAGCGCCCAGTCATCAAGCTAGCCAGCTCCGGATTGAGCGCGGTGGAGGCGATCACATGCTGCCGAAAATCGATGGATTCCCTCTGCAATTCGGCCAATGCGGGCAGCTGCGTAGCATCGAAAGCGTCGCCGCCCAGTCCATCCACGCTCACGATCAGCACCGTACGCGCCGAGCGCGAGGCCACTGCCGGCGCCACGCCCGGCTGCTCCTCCCCGCCGCAGGCCGCGACGACTAAGGCCATTGCCCATAACCAACGGCCGCTCATACGCTGGCCGCCTGCAAGCGCCGCAGTTGTTCCGGATCCGGATTGCCACCCGAGACCACCACCACCACGCGCAAGGGATTGGACTCCGTGCGTTTCGCGACCCAGGGGTTCGACATACCCGCGAGGGCCGCCGCGTAGGTGGCCGCGCCCGCGGGCTCGACAACTTCGCCGAGTGCGACCATGGTCGCCTGTGCTTGAAAGACCTGCTCGTCGCTGACGGTCCAAACGTCGCTTAAGGTCAGGCTGCAAATTTCGATATTGAGCCGCCCGGCCGCAGGCGGGCAGAGCCCTTGCACCTGTGTCGTGATCGACTCCAGTTCCACCGGTTCCAAGGCTGCCAAGCCGCGGATCATGTTGGGTGCGCCTTCCGGCTCGACGCCGATGATGTGCAGCTCATGGCCGAGAGCGCGGCGCAAGGCCAAGGAACTACCCGCCGACAAGCCACCGCCACCGATGGGCAGCATGACGACTTCCACGTCGGGCATGTCCTGCGCGATCTCAAGGCCCACCGTACCGGCGCCCTCTACCGTGCCTTCCATATCGTAGGGATGCACGAGGGTGCGACCGGCTGCTACGAACTCGTCGCAGGTCAGCACCGCCGCCGCGCGCGTCTCGGTCAGCACGACCTCGGCGCCCTCGTCGCGACAGGCCTGGATCTTGTTGGGGTAGGCGTCCTTGGGCATGACGATGGTCGCCGCCACGCCGGCCTTGGCCGCGGCCCAGGCCAGGGCCTTGCCGTGATTGCCGGAGCTGACGCCGACCACGCCGGCAGCGCGTTGCTCCGCGCTCAGCCGTTGCATGTTGTTCCAAGCTCCGCGCGCCTTGAACGCCCCGGTGACCTGGCGATTCTCCAGCTTGCCGTGGATGCGCACGCGCGGGTCCGGCGAGGGCAGCTCGAGCAGCGGCGTACGCTCCACAACCCCCTTCAGTCGCTCGGCAGCATGGTCAAAGCGGATGTGATCGAAGTCTTTCCAAGGGGTGTCAGGCATAGTCGGGTCGCTCACGGTCGGGCCTGCATTATGCGATCTCGCGCGAACGGCCCCCACTCTCGTACCTCCCTTCCGCCGGGGAGCTACCATTCCCCCGCAATGCCCGCCCTGCCCTTCACCGCTCCCTGGCTGCTAGCCCCCATGGAGGGCGTCACCGACCCCACCTTCCGGGACGTCGTCCTGGCGAGGCACAGCCCCGAGCACCTGGGCGGGGCCTTCACGGAGTTCCTGCGCATCCTGGACCGGCCGCGCTACGTGCGCGAGATCCAGCGCCACCTCGGGCCGACCCGCTGGGCTATTCCCGTGGGCGTGCAGCTCATGGGCGCCGACTTGGCGGCCCTGGGCGAGAGCGCGGTGCGTGCCGCCGACCTGGGCGTGCCCCTGGTGGACCTCAACTTCGGCTGCCCCGCCAAGGGCGCCCTGCGCGGTTGCGCCGGCTCCGCGCAACTCAAGGATCCTCCCGGCCTGGAGCGAGTGGTCGCCAGCGTCGTAAAGGCCTTGGACGGGCGTCTCCCGGTCAGTGCCAAGCTACGCGCGGGTTTCGACGACGCCAGCCAGCTCGAGGATCTGGTGCACGCAGCCGAGGCCGGCGGCGCCGATCTGATCAGCCTGCACTGCCGCACCAAGCGCGAGGCCTACCAGCCCGAGGTAGACTGGACGCGCATCGAACGGGCCGTCGGCGCGGTGCAGGTCCCGGTCTGCGGCAACGGTAGCGTCCACACCCACGCCGACCTGGAGCGCATGCGCCGGGAGACGGGCTGCGCCTACGTGATGGTCGGCCGGGCAGCCCTGGGCAACCCTTGGATCTTCTCTGGGGAAGAAGCCAGCAGTGCCCAGGCAGCGCGCTTCCTCTGCGACTACTACGACATGATGCGCGAACGCAGCGGAGCCGCGGTCAAGGGTGCCGTAAGCCGGGTCAAACAGCTCTTCAGGCACTGGACAGCCGGCGGGCTGGTGCGTGACGAGGCCGAGCGCAAGACCTGGCTGCGCGAGCAGGACCCCGAGGCCCTTATGCAGCGCGTACGGTCCTTCCTCTAGCCCGACGGGCTGATCTGGGCCTCCCAGGTGGGGTGCCAGCTAGAATGCTCCAGTCTGCGGGCTTTTTTGACGACAAGGAGGCACCCCTGGCCACACTCTGGCGACCTGCGGCCAACAGGGGTATCCACAGCCCTTTTTAGGAATTCGCACCATTCTCTCCATGATGCTCTCCAAGTTTGTCGCGGCTCTCAGCCTCGCGGCCATTACCGCCTTTGGTGGCGGTAACCACCCCCTCCGGGCCGCAGCGCCTGAAAACCCGAATACCTATCTCTCCCCCCCCGGCCAGAACCAGCCTGGCGGAAGCTCTGACGAATGGGGTCGGAACCAGCCCAGAGTGCGACGGATCGACAACCTCCCGAGCAACGCTCAAGTGGAGCGTTGCTATGCGTTCAACTTCCTGAGCCCCAACCTCAACCAGATCGACGGATCCTCCGCCGGCGACTCTGTCTACAGCGCCTGGGACATTGGCTACGGGACCGAGTGGAACAACCTGGTCAGCGAGCCGATCACCTACGCCCTCGACTCGCCGCGCAACGGCGATGGCAGGTACTCCCTCAACGGCCAAATCTGGAATACCAGCCTGGACGGCAACGGACTCCCAAACGTCGACCTGGTCGATAGCCTCGGCGTGCGCAACTTCGAGCTGAGGGTTTCCGTAACGGGATCCTTCTCAACCTACAACACGGGCGGCTCGCCCTACGGCAACGCTGCCGGCGGCGTCCCCCCTGGCTGGGAACACAACCAACCCAGCAACCCCGGCTCCATGGGGCTTTCGCACCTGTGGATCGACGCGCGCTCCTGGAACGACACCTCGAACAGCGTGCGCATCGACGTGGATCGGCTGGAGCCGGGACGCTACACGCTGGTGCTCTGGTTGAATCCCACCAACCACGACCCGCCGCGATCGGCCAAAATCGGACTGCTTGGCCAGGAATTCCGCTTCGACCATGTGCAAGGTGTGGACTACACCATGGGCAACCGCATGATCCTGAGCGACGTCGAGGTGCCGGCCAGCAACCTATCCTTCCAGTTCTCGACCTTCCAGTTGGGTGGAACCAATATGGATAGCAGCTTGGCGGGCTTCGCCGTCATCAAGCAGAACTGATCGAGCGCGGGGGGCGGGCCCCCCCCGCCCCCGCGGCGAGGACTCACTCGGCAGCGATGCGCCGCACGGATTCGGCCAATAGAGCTACGCCGAAGCCAGTTCCGCGGCCTGAAGTCCAGGCCGGACCAGCCAGGTCCACGTGCCCCCACTTGACGTCGGTACCTTCCAAGTGCGAGTAGACGAACTGAGCTGCGCAGGAGACCTGCGCGTTCATGCGATTCGCTACCGAGTTGCGCATGTCGGCCACATGGCTCGAGAACTCCTTGCGGTACAGCTCCGGCGCAAACATCAGGGGATGCACCAAGTCGCCACTAGCACGCCCAGCGGCCACTAGCTGCTGCTCGAGCTGTTCATCGTTGCTGATGACTGCGGCGTGGTGATTGCCAGTGGCCATGAGCTGGGCACCGGTCAGTGTGGCTGCGTCGAGCACGTGGGTCGCTTTGAGCTGACGCGCGGCATAGCTGACCCCATCACCCAGGAGTAAGCGTCCCTCGGCGTCCGTATTGTTGATCTCCACCGTCTTGCCCGAGTGCATGTGAAGGATGTCGTCGTTCTTGTAGGAGGACGGACCAATCGCATTCTCCGCCAAGCAGATCACGGCCGAAACCGTGCACGGTGACTTGCTCTGCACCAGGGTCAAGAAGGCGCCCAGCACAGCGGCCGCGCCGCCCATATCGCCCTTCATGCCGCACATACCAGCGGTGGACTTGATCGAGAGGCCGCCGGTGTCATAGGTCACGCCCTTACCCACCAGGGCCACGTGCACCTTGGAGCGCGCGCGCGGTTTATGGGTAAGCACGAGCAGGCGCGGTGCGCCCAGAGCCGTGCGACCGACGGCGTGCAATCCACCTAGGCCAGCCTCCAAGAGCTTGGGTCCGATAATGGCCTTCTTGGTGACCTTCTCCATGCCGCGCAACATGCGGTAGGCGTCTTTTTGGAAGGCCGGCGGATCCATTTCCGTGGGCGGCGTATCCACCAGGCGCGCGGCCTCGCGCAGGTACTCGGCAGTGGACTTGACCACGGCGCTTGCGGTAATCGGCTCGCCATCCGGGCCGATGGCCAGAATCTTCAAGCTGGACGCCTCGGCCTTCTTGCTGCGGGCGTCATAGAGCGGCAGGGCGCGTGCCACGGCGCAGGCTGCGGCTTGGTAGTGCTCGGGATCGTCGAGCACCAAGAGAATGGCGGCCTTGCCGCGCTTCCCGGTGCCGGTCTGGCGCACCACCTTGGTGATCGCCGCGGCGCGAGCGGGCGAGTTGTAGCGCGAGCCCTTATCGGGCAGCACGCCGATGCCTAGCTTGCGCGGCTGCGTGCCGGTCAGGGTGCCTGCGGCATCGCCCCAATCCCCGGGTTTCACGTCCTGGGCCAGGTCTAGGGCCAGGCGCATGTGGTCCTCAGGCAGGATCTCTAGGAAGGTGCCATCCTCAAAACGAGCCGCCGGAGCGACCACCAGCAGGGTGCCTGTCTGCTTGAGCAGGCTGCTAACGTTCTTAGGCCAGGTGATTTGCGTCATGCCCGCAGGGTACGCACCGGCGGCTGGGGGCCCCTACCTTCCCGGGGAATTCCGACTGAGGACCCGCCTGTCCGCCGTCAAACCTATACTCCCGGACTACGCGCAATGCGCCCAAAGCCCATGCAAGCCTGGACCCCCAAAGACTCCGAGAACCTCTATCACGTACCCGCCTGGGGCAGTGGATTCTTTTCGATCAACGACGCCGGACACGTGCAGGTCCAGGCGGATGGTCCGGATAGTCCGACCATCGACGTACACGAGCTCGTGGGTCAACTGCGCCGACGTGGGGTAGCTGCGCCGATTCTGCTGCGCTTCGACGGGCTACTGCGCGCGCGCGTGCGTCAGATCAACGGGGCCTTCAACCAAGCCCGCAGGGAGTTCAACTACACCGCTCCCTATCGCGGCGTCTACCCGATCAAGGTCAACCAGGAGCGCCCCGTGGTGGAGGCACTCTTGGAGGAAGGCCGCGCCTACGGCATGGGTCTCGAGGTCGGCAGCAAGCCCGAACTCATCGCGGGTATCGCCCTGCAAGCCGGCGAGGACGCCTTGCTCGTCTGCAATGGCTACAAGGACCAAGAGTACGTGGAGATGGCGATGCTAGCCTCCATGCTCGGGATCACGGCTATCCTCGTGATCGAGAAGTTCACCGAGCTGGAGACGGTCCTGACCGCCTCGGCCAAGCTAGGCATTCGCCCCGTACTCGGTGTGCGCAGCAAGCTTTCGATCCAGGGCTCTGGACGCTGGCGCGATTCCGTTGGGGATCGCTCCAAGTTTGGACTCTCCCCGAGCGAGGTCGTGCGAGTGGTGAAGACCCTAGAGCGCAATGGCATGCTCGACTGCCTCAAGCTCACGCACTTTCACGTGGGTAGCCAGATCACGCGCATCCGCTCACTCAAGAAGGCCATGCAGGAATCCACGCGGATGCTGATTGGGCTGCACGAGCTCGGGGCGCGCATCGAGTACTTCGATGTGGGCGGCGGCCTCGGCATCGATTACGACGGCAGTCACACCGCCGCCGATTCCTCCCGCAACTACTCGCTCCAGGAGTACGCCAACGACGTGGTCTGGACCCTGGGCGAGAGCTGCCGCGAAGCCGACATCCCCATGCCGACGATCCTGTCGGAGTCGGGGCGCGGCCTAGCCGCCCACCACGCTATGCTGGTGGGAGAGGTCGTCGGCGTCACATCCCTCGGAGTCAACGGTCCCCCAGACATCACCGGCGCCAC
>JBLIOL010000068.1:0-19709 GCA_047639615.1 Planctomycetota bacterium
TGGATGTGCGCGAGCTGCTGGCTGCTCTCGAAGGTAAGGGTGAGGCCGTGCACACGGGTCCGCAGGATCGCTGGATGCACGCCGATGCGTTGGTGCAAGCTACGTCCGATGCGCGCGCGGGCCTGACGGATTGGTTTGCGGAAAATCCGCACCGTTCGCGCATGGATGTGCGCGATCTACGCACGCGCACGAAGACCGAGGCGCCCTTCCTAGCCATGCTCCTGGAGCGTTTGGAGAAGGACGGTGATGTGGTGCTGGAGGCCGGTGGACACATCGGTCTGGCTGGCCGCGAGGCGGCCTTCGGCGAGAAGGAAACCAAGCTGCGCGAAGGCGCCCTGGCCAAGCTACAGGAGGCTGGCTATCAGCCGCCTACGGCCGACGAGCTGCGCGAAGGACTAGGTTCGAGCGAGGCTGATATGGATTTGGTCATCGAATCCATGCTCGATCGCGGCGAGGTCGTGCGCATCGGTGCCGGCCTGTTGATCGCACGCGAGGCTCATGATGAGGCACGCACGGCGGTGGTCGAAAACTGCCAGGCAAACGGCCAGTTGGAGATCCCGGGCCTGCGCGATCGCTTGGGCACTACGCGCAAGTACCTGATCCCGATCTTGGAATCCTTCGACACCGAGGGCCTGACCATGCGTCAGGGTGGGACACGGGTCTTGCGCCGCAAATAGAGTTTGCAAGCTGGCTTGAGCTACGCCCGCTCGGACGGCGATAGGTGCCTCGGATTCATTAGCGCCCAGCGGCGCAATTCCTCGAGTCCAAAGCCTTTCGTCCACCGAGCAAAATGGTTCAGGAACACAACCCTAGCGATCCCACACCGGGCCAAGACCCTTCTCAAGGGAATCGCGAGAACGCCTTCAGCCCGCCCACGCCCACAGAGCCCTCCAGTGCAGACGGAGGCAGTTGGCTGTTGGAGCCTGCCGATGCGCAGGCTGATACACCGGTCGTCCTCGAGGACGCCTCGGATGAGCGGGAGGAGCCGGACCAGGCCCTCACGAGCTTCGAGAGCGGTCCCCTCGAGGTCTCCTACGTGGCCGAAGGGTCGAAGTTCAATTCACGCACGGCGGCCGTTCCGGTCGTGCTTGGCGCGATCCTAGCCTTCGCGGGATCCGCCGTGGTGAGCTCGCGCAGACCACCGCAGTTCACGGACTCCGGTCAGTTCCCGGCGGCGATCGTGCTGACCGAGGACCTCAACCCGGACGTGCAGTTGGTAGGCCCCGAGTTTGATACCGGCACCGCGCGCAACAGGAAGTCCCAGCCCACGCAGCGGCGTGCCATCGATCGCGATGGCTCCATCGCGCCGGCCAAGGCATCCAAGATGCCCCCCAGCCGAAAGCCTGCGGCAGCCCCCAAGAATTCTGCTCCGTCCAGCAAGCAGTCCAAGGCCAAGCTAAAGGCTCAGGCCAAGCTGGAGGCTCGCTCCAAGTACCAGGCGCAGGCCAAGCTGTTGGCCCAGGCCAAGCAGCAAGCTAAGGCCAAGCGCCGGGCTCAGTCCAAGCTGCAGGCTAAGGCCAAGCTGCAGGCTAAGGCCAAGCTGCAGGCTCAAGCCAAGCTGCAGGCTCAAGCCAAGCCGCAGGTGACCGACAAGCGCATCCTAGTCGCGGACACTCAGCCCCCGCAGCGCCCGGCGGCCTGGGATGAGATCCAGCCCCAGTCCAAGCCCCCGATCGCTTCCGAGCCGGAGCAGGTAGCAAGTGCCGAACCGGAAGCGCTTCCGGAGCCCGTGATCAGCGCCGATCCCGTAGTGATCGCAGAGCCGGAAACGACCCCCGATCCGATCGCTAGCACAGATGACAGCACCATGGCTTCGATCCCGGTGAAGGATCCCTTCCCGATGTCCGTGGTGATCGAGCCCGAGCCGTGGTTTGGTGAGCCTATCGACCTGACCCTCGAGCACATCTGGTCCGATACCGACCAGACTGCTGGCGACTTGGACGATTTGGCCTCCGCAGGTGAGCCGTTCCTTGTGGAGCAGGAGCCCGATGCGATCCAAGAGGCCGAGGGCGATATCTTCGCTGAACTGGACCAGGCACCGGTCGCCGAAGAGCCCATCAGCTTGCCCGATTCGGAGCTCTTAGCGTTGGACCGATGGCCCGGTGAATTCCAAGAACTGGGCGAGCCCGAGAGCTTGCCTGTGGAAGAGGAAGGCGCCCTGACGCAGACCATCGCGTCCAGCGAAGGCGACGAGTACTGGTTGGGCCCCGATGGCACCGAATGGCGCGGCAACCGCAAGCCCGAAGGCAAGGCGCTTGCTAAGCAAGACGACGAGCCTCAGGACTCCGGGTTGAGCCCGGAGGTGGCTGCGCTGCTAGCGTTGTCCGAGGCCGAGCTAGAAGAACAGCGTCGGCAGAACGGTCTCGAGGTCGGCCCGCAGATGGAGCCCACCCCCGTAGTCGAAGAGGACGCAGGCGAGGCACTCGTTGCTGAGCTGGAGCTTGCTTCTGAACCGCAATCCGAGCCGCAAGTCGCAGCGCAAGTCGCACCGCAAGTCGCAGCGCAGCCCGAACCGCAGCCCGAGCCGGTAGCGGTCGCCGAGCCGACGATCGAGCCCGAGCCCAGCGTTGCCGTTGTGGAAGAGCAGTCAAGCCCGGCCGCCCCGCGCGATCTGCTTGGCACCTATTCCGATTGGATGCGCGTGGCGAGCCTGATGCCGGCCGAAACGCCCATCTTGTCCGCGGTCAATGGCGTACCCGGTAGCGCCTATGCACCCTACGATCTGAGCCAGACCCAAGGTCCGCTGAGACCGACCGAGGCCCTATCCGAAGGACAGGGCGTCGACGTGGCCATCTCCAGCGCGCCGCTCAAGGGCGGCGTCCTGCGCCGCGCTAGCAGCGCCCACCGCTGGGACGGTACCGAAGTTCCGGAGCATGCGATCAGCGCCGAGCGCAAGCTGCTGACGCCCAACGTGGGCCCCGTGCACATCGACTTGGTGGACGGTCAGAGTCTTGAAGGGCGTCTGCACTCGGTTGGCTTCGATCAGCTCTGGCTGGCGACTAGCCTGGGTCAGATCAGCCTTGAGCGCCGCCGCATCGCTGGCATCGATAAGCTCGATCCGGGCCTTGGCATACCGGCCCTGCACCGGGCCAAAGACTACTCCCGACTCCCGCATGTACGGGTCGTCGCCAAAGGCGGCACCTTCGAGGGTCACCAGCTCTCTCGCGAGGGCAACAGCATCACGCTCTTCACGGACCAGGGATTCCGCATCAGCCTGACCGATGTGGAGATCAGCCCCTCCCGCCAATACCGGGCCGTGGACCTGCGCCGGGTCGAAGACTACGACTCCGAGAAGCCGGTGGTCGCCGAGTAGGCTCCGAGCCGAGCAGTTTTTGGCGATCCGGCTCTACCTTGTAGGGTCGGATCGCTGTCGTTTTGTCCCAGGGAGTTATGCTGCAGACGCCTGCATGCCCCGGCCCCCCGGCCCAAACGACCTATGCCCACCGCTTCCGCGCCCCGTTCCGCAACCGCCCTGAAGGGCTTCATGGGCCTCTTCGGCCTAATGCTGCTGCTGGCCAATTTCTCCTTTGGCGCTGATGACGAGCTGCTCAAGGAGTTCAAGCGCTACTTCCGCAAGTACAAGGAGAGCTCCGAGCGCATCGAGGCCGTGCTCTCCCTGGAAGGGCTCGACGTGGGGGGAGTGGTCGACCTGCTGGTTCCGATCCTGAAGGACAAGGATCCGGATGTGGTCAGTGCCAGTGTGAAGGTACTCGCGGGTTTCAAATCGCGCTCGGCCATCGATGCGCTGTTGTTGGCTCTGACCGATGCGAAGAAGGACGCCGTGCGCCTGGCTCTCCTGCGCACTATCGCTCGCGCGAACTACGCGCACGATGGGGAGGCCGTGCTGCCGAGTCTGGAGGATCGCTCCTGGGAGATCCGGCGCTATGCCGTGGAAGCCTTGGTCAACAATAACTCCGAGACGCACGTGGAGGCGATCCTGCCTTTGGCCCAAGACAAGGAGGCTGCCGTGCGTTTGATCGTGCTCGATTCCTTGGGCAACATGGGCCGCGAAGAGGCTCGCATCCTCGGGTTGGCGGCCTTGGAAGACGAATCCTGGCAAGTGCGCGCGAGCGCCATCGAGGTGCTTGGGAAGGTACGCCACCGGGACAATGTGCCGGCCTTGATCGCGCACATGAAAGTTGAGGAAGGCCGTCTTTCCGAGGACGTGGCCACGGCTCTCGAGAATCTAACCACGCGCGACTTCGGTCAACGCATCGTGCTTTGGGAGCGCTTTTGGGAGCAGTACAAGGACCGCTACGAGATCCCCACGGACGAGGCCATGGCCAAGTTCCGTAAGCGCCAGGCGGAGAACGCTTTGGTCTACAAGCCGGGCACGGGGGGCGGTACCAGCTACCACGGAATCGAGACGCCCAGTCGCTCGGTGCTCTTCGTGGTGGACGTGTCGGGTTCCATGGAGAACGAGATCACGGAGAAGGATCGCTTCAAGGATGGCGGCTATCCCTCGTACTCGCGCATGGACATCGTCAAGACCGAGCTCTCGCGCACTATCGATAGTCTAGAGCCCTACGTGACCTTCAACATCCTGGCCTTCGCTACGGATGTGCGCTCTTGGAAGAAGTCGCTGACGAAGGCCAATGTGCTCAATCGCTCGAGCGCCAAGTCTTGGATCTTGCGACTCGAGCCCCTGGGCGGCAACTCCAAGCAGGAGCTGGCCGAAGTGGGTCTGGGTAGTTCCGCCAATCTGGAAGCCGGCAAGACCAATACCTGGGGCGCACTGGCCTGGGCCCTGGCGGTCAACGACGGCAAGGGTAAAGAGGAGTACGAGATGGCCGTGGATACGATTTTTTTCCTCTCGGACGGCCGCCCGACCCACGGGCGCCATGTGGACACCGATCGCATCCTGCAAGAGGTCAAGAAGGCCAACTCCGTGCGCAAGGTCACGATCCACGCCCTGGCCATCGGAGAGTTCCAAAAGACCTTCATGAAGCGTCTGGCCACGGAGAACCGCGGCCAATTCGTGGACCTGGGCCAGTAGGCCTCCGAAGTGCTTCCGGGACAACTTCCCCGGGAACAACCCCGTCGGCGCCATTGACGCCGGCGCCTATTAGGACTAGATTCCCCGCCTTGTCGGGGTGTGGCTCAGCATGGTAGAGCGCTGCGTTCGGGTCGCAGAGGTCGGAGGTTCAAATCCTCTCACCCCGACCATCCCCCCTTCCCTGTAGGGGTTAGGGGCGGATGGAACCCTTGGGAACCCGTCCCAAAGAGCACTTTGGGCCTAAATTGGTCTCCTGTGGGCACTTTTACCCATCTCGGAATGGGTTCTGGCGTCCAAACCTCGACTGGCCCCTCCTCATGGGGCATGCTTTCCCTGAAGGCAGCAGTTCTCGCCTGCTGGGCCTAGCCCGGACGAACGAGAACGCAGAGCTGGTTGGGCCTGAGCCACACGGCGTTCAGCTACCACCGGCCACCCCGGGACGGTCCTCTGGACCCTCCTAGAGGGCTCCCCAAGGGAGTCCGCCCTTGTCAGATGCGCTTTCACCCCGTTGGCCCATGTGCCCTCGGCTTCCCCCCGTCGCCCCTCGCGATCCTCTGTGATCGGGTCGATGGGACCCGCGACACCCAAGTCTCGATGATTCCGGAGACCCGCTTGGTTCCCGAAAACCCCTCCTCTCGCACCTCCCAGGACAAGCTGCCCTTTGGCGCCTTGCCCGGCTCCGGCTCGGATGGTGTACGCAAGAAACGACCCTCTCGTCGCAAGAAGCGTCCGACCCGTGATGGGTCTGACGCCGAAGCGCGTCCCGCCCCCGATTCCTCGGGGGAGCCTTCCTCAGGATCCTCTTCCGGATCCTCCTCAGGATCCTCCTCCGGCGAAGGTGGAGGCGATGGCAAGAAACGTCGCCGTCGCCGGCGCCGTGGCAAGCCCGCTTCCAGCGAGAACGAGGCCGGCGGCGGTCAGGATCGCGGCGGTCAGGATCGCGGCGGTCAGGACCGCGGCGGTAAGGAGGGCGGCGGTAAGGAGGGCGGCGCGCGCCGCAAGGGGCCGCGCCCCAATCGGCGCAGCTCTGGCGGCCAGCGTGAAGAGCGCGGTGCGGAACGCAGCCCGGAACGCAGCCCGGAACGCAGCCCGGAACGCAGCCCGGAACGCAGCCCGGAACGCAGCCCGGAGCGCAGGCCTGAGCGCAGGCCTGAGCGCGGCCCGGAGCGCAGGCCTGAGCGCGGCCCGGAGCGCGGCAGCAATCACAGGGACGAGACCCCGATCCCCAGCGAGGGCGTCGGCATGTTCGTGCTCGACAAGGGCAACATCGGTCAGCTACGCCTGGAGGCCAACCAGTTCCTGCCCTCCAAGGACGACATCTTCGTGGCCAAGCGCCTGATCCAAGTGCACAAGCTGCACGACGGCATGTTGGTGCGTGGACACCTAACCCGTGGTCAGAAGCAGAAGTACCAGCTGGCGGATGTGATCGATGTGGACGGCAAGGATCCGAAGGAGTGGCGCCACAAAACCGCCTTCCAGAACCTGACCAGCATCGACCCCGACTTCCACTACCAGGTGGGGGACGTGACCGGCGACGTGTCCATGCGCATCGTGGATCTGCTCTCGCCTATCGGCCGGGGTCAGCGTGGCCTGTTGGTAGCGCCCCCGCGCAGCGGCAAGACCACGATCATGCGCTCCTTCGCAGCGGGCATCGAAAAGGGCTACCCCGAGGTGCATCTCTTCGTGCTGCTCGTGGACGAGCGGCCGGAGGAGGCTACGGATTGGAAGCGCAGCATCACCAACGGCAAGGTCTTCGTCTCGACCTCCGACGAGGACACCAAGAAGCACATTCAACTGGCTGAGGCTGTTTGGATGCGTTGTATGCGACTGGTGGAGATGGGCGAGGACGTCGTGCTCTTGATGGACTCCATCACCCGCCTAGCGCGCGCCTATAACAACAACTCGGCCGGCAGCGGACGCACCATGTCCGGCGGCCTCGACAGCCGCGCCATGGAACGCCCGCGCAAGATCTTTGGAGCGGCACGCAACACCATCGAAGCGGGCAGCCTGACGATCCTCGGTACGGCCCTGGTGCATACGGGCAGCCGTATGGACCAGCTGGTCTTCGAGGAGTTCAAGGGCACCGGCAACATGGAGCTCGTGCTCGATCGACGCCTCGCGGATCGCCGCATCTTCCCCGCCATCGACGTGGAGAAGACCGGTACCCGTAAGGAGGAGAAGCTGGTGGGCATGCGCCGCCTCAAGCAGATCCACATCCTGCGCCGGGTCTTGGCCAGGCTGCACTGGGCTGATGCCATGGACACGCTGATTACAAAGCTCAGTGAAGTGGACAAGACCGACGACTTCCTCAAGCGCTTCGAGGTCGATCCCGAGGCGTGACCGCGCCAGGTTGGCGGGGTACTCTCGCTCCTAGGAGCGTGTCGCACATAGCCAACTTCGCGAGCCACGCGCCCTTTTCCGCGATGCTGCGTTGCACCAAACCCCAAGTAGCTACGGTTACGAGGGTCTTGGCGCGCCTTGCCTCGCGAAAAATGGCACATACCTCGCAAGCTCGGCTATGCGCGACACGCTCCTAGACCGCTCGGCATGACACTTGCCCTGCTCCCATTGCGGCTCGCCGAATCTTCGGCGGGTGTCCTTCCTTCCATGTGTCTACTGCCCTGATGTCGGCTCCTCCCAGCCCTAGTTCCGCCTCCGATGCGATGATCGAGGCCCGTGGCTTGATCAAGCACTACGGCCCGGTCAAGGCCGTGGACGGGGTCAGCTTCCGGGTGGGCCGCGGCGAGATCGTCGGCTTTCTGGGACCCAACGGGGCCGGCAAGAGCACCACCATGAAGATGCTCACGGGCTCCTTGGTGCCCGATGGCGGGGAAGTGCGCGTGGCCGGGCAAAGCGTGCTAGGCGGCCCCGATGGGGGCCTGCGGGCGCGCGCCTGCCTGGGTTATCTGCCCGAGCACACGCCGCTCTACAAGGGCATGCGCGTGGATCGCTACCTGGGCTTCGTGGCCTCCCTGCGCGGCCTGCGCCGAGCCGGGCGCGCGGACGCGGTGGAGCGCGTCGTGGCGGCTTGCGATCTGGCGGGCTACACGAACCGGCGCATCGGGACCCTGTCCAAGGGCTACCGCCAACGGGTGGGCCTAGCCCAAGCGCTGCTGTCCGAGCCTGAGGTGCTGATCCTCGACGAGCCCACCAGCGGCCTCGACCCGGCCGAGATCGTGCGAATTCGCGACCTGGTTGTGCGCTTGGCACAGCAGGCCACGATCCTGCTCAGCACCCACGTACTCGGTGAGATCCAGGAGATCTGCCAGCGCGTGGTGATCCTGGCCGGCGGCAAAGTGGTGGCGGATGGCAGCTTGGAGGAGCTCTCCGCGAGTCAGGCGCCCGTCCTGCGCGTGACCTTGGCCGGTGAGCGCGCCGAAATCGAACAAGCCCTGGGCCAGGTGCCCGGTGTGAAGCAGGTGCGGCCCTTGGGCGGTACCACGGAACGCCCGAGTTTTGCCCTGGATGTTTCCGATCGCTTCGAAGCGGCGGCGCGCATTTCCGAACTGACGCGCGCCCGCGGTTGGACGCTCTTCGAGTTGGGCCATGAAGCGCCCAGCCTCGAGTCTGTCTTCCTAGCGCGCACCCGTGGCGTGGCCGGCGGTCTTGCGGCTGACGAGGTGAACGCATGATGCGCGCCCTATACGTTTGGCGTCGGGAGCTAAGCGAAGCCTTCTCCTCGCCGGTTGCCTACGTGTCCATCGCCGTCTTTGTCTTGGTGCAAGCCGGGCTCTTCTATTGGATCGGCTACCCCGTGGGCCCGGTGCCCCTGCCGGCCCTTTGGGAAGGCGGACAAGCGAGCTTGGTGGTGCCCTTCACTTGGCAACCCTTGCTCTTGGCTTTCCTGGTGCCGGCCCTGTGCATGGGGGCCTGGACCGAGGAGCGCCGCTCGGGTACGGAGGAGTTGCTCTTCACCTATCCCCTGCGTACCGGTGAGGTGGTGCTGGGCAAGTGGCTGGCGTCTTGGACACTGGTGACCGTCATGCTGGTCGCCGGAACACTGCCCCTGGCGTGGACGGTTGCTGGGCTCGGCGACTTGGACTGGGGCACCCTGTGGGTGGGCTTGGTGGGAGCTAGCGCTCTTGCCGGTGCGTACTGCGCCTTAGCCCTATGTTGCTCCGCTATCAGCGCCGAACCTCTGGTGGCTTTCCTGGTGGGCGCGCTGTTGCTTGGCGTGCTTTGGGCTTTGCGCCTTTTGGTGGGCGTGCTTCCGGCTGAGTACGCCAGCATGCTCGACGCCCTCTGCCCTGCGGGCCATGTGCTCGACAGCGCTGCGCGTGGCGTGCTTGACCTTCGCGACGGAATCTACTTCGCCTCCTTGGTTGGCGTCGGACTCGTGCTCAATACCGTGCTGGTGGAGCGGCGTCGCTGGAGCTAGTCATGCGCGGACCCCTCGATCGAAAATCTGCCCGCCTGAATGGCTGGCTCACGGCGCTGATCCTCTTGGTGCTGGCCGTGGAGGCCAATCGCTTGGCCCCGCGCTTCTTAAATGCGCGGCGCGATTTTTCGGAGGACCAGCTCTACGCCATCTCGGACGCCACGCGTTCGATCCTCGGTCGGCTCGACGATCGTTTGAGTCTCAAGGCCTACGTCACCAGCGACGTGGAGCTCGGTAGCTTGGCCCTCCTGCAGGCGCGCGTGCGTGCGCAGCTGGAGGAGCTGGCCGGACTGAACGCTGCTTTGATCGACGTCACCGAACTCGACCCCTCGGTGGATTCCACAGCCTTGGTGGAGGCGCAGACCTACGGTTTGCAGCCCTACCAAGACGGCCAGCGGAGCGGCACGCGCATCACGGCTCAGTCGGCTTATCTGGGTTTGGTGTTGCGCTATCGCGGGCGCCAGGAAGTGTTGCCGCGACTCAACCCTTGGTCCATGGAGGCGGAGTTTGCGGGCGCCGTGCACCGACTGCTGGCGGATCGCCGGCGGGTGGTGGGCTGGTTAGGCGATGCGATGGACCCCGAGAGCGCGGTCCAGGATTTGTTCGGCCGTTTCTCCAGCGCTCAGGCACGCCTCGGCGTGCGCTACGACGTGCGCCCGCTGCAGGCGGCGCGCCTGGAAGCCGGCACGCCAATTCCCGATGAGATCAACGTTGTGCTGGTGGTGCGTCCGGATCGCCTGCATCCGCGCACGGTCTTCGCTTTGGATCAATTCGTGCAACGCGGCGGTCGCTTGCTGATCTGCGTGGATCAGGTGCGTATGGGTGTTGGCGGCGACGCCTTGCACGCGGCACGCGGGGAAGCGGTGCACCCCACGGGTTTGGAGAGTTTGCTGCACCGCTGGGGCGCGCCGGTCATAGCTCAGCACCTGTGGGATGTGGAGCGCCCAGGCCAGGTGGTGCGCGCGGTCTCCGTCCCGGGTCAGCCCGGTCAGGCCATGCTGCGACCCCTGTCGGATCCCTCCTGTCCGAGCCTCGCGCCTGGATCAGGGGCAGCGACCTTCCCGCCCACGGCCAACTTCGGCGGACTACAGACCTACTGGGTGCAGCCCATCGCTCAGAACACCGTGGCCACAGGAGTGTCGGTGCCCACAGGAGTGTCGCGCTTGGATGTGCTCAGCACCTCGGAACGTACCTGGCCCATGGGCGAACTCTTGGCCCAGGCGCCGCGCTCTGAAGGCAACGTCGACAGCCGTTCGATCGGCTTTGGCGCGGTGGCATCCGCGGCGCAGTCTTTCACCATTGCTTGCGTGCTGGAAGGGCGCTTCCCCAGCCCCTTTGAAAAGGGCGCGCCCAAGGCCTTCGACGCCACCATCGATGAGCGCGGTGCGGCGGTGGTGACCACGGACGAACCTGTGCTAAGCGCGGCCGCGGAGGCGGCGGTGGTGGTCATGGGAGATGCGGACTGGATGCGCGATCCTGGCGGTGGCGACTATCGCGTGCTCATGCCTGGGATGAGTGACGGCAACGGTCGCTTGCTCGATGATCTGGTGGATTGGCTGCAGAGGGACGATGAGCTGATCGCCGTGCGTGGCAAGCAGCCGCGTTCGAGGCCCTTGCGAGACTTGGATGCGGAAGAACTGGCCAAGGTCGGGCTCAGCGGTCCGCAGGAGTCTTACGACAGTCAGGGCGAGTTGCGCGCGCGCTACGCGGCCGCGGACAAGGCCAAGGGTATCGCTGCCGGACGGCGCATGCGCGCCATGCTCACGCCGTTGGTGGTGGTGCTTGGGCTACTGCTCGCTTTGGCCTTGGGCCTGAACCTAGCTGCGCGGAGGTCCGCATGAGGTTCGAACGACGCAACCTCGTGCTGGGAGCCCTGGCCCTTGGCCTGTTGGCCGTGGACTTTGGCACCTTGGCTAGCGCGCCCGAGGCGCGCGTGGCCGTGCCGATCTTTGAACAATTGCAGGGCGCCGAGCCCGTGCGCATCGAGATTGAAGCGCCGGACGTGGAAGCGCCCCTGGTGCTCTACCTGGCCGATGGTGCGGAGCTTGAGCGTGCGCCCAGCATGGCCTGGCGCATGCCGATCATGAACGGCTGGCCGGTCCGTGACGGGCTGGCGAGCAACCTGCTGCGCGGCATCGAAAACCTCGAGACTCTGGACCTCTTGGCCTCGGATGTGGCCGGTCACGCGGCCTACGGTGTGACCGAGGACAAGGCCGTGCGCGTGCGCATCTACGATCAGGCTGGGACGATCCTGGTGGACCTCTTGCAGGGCGGCTTGGCGCCTGGTGGGCGCGCGAGTTACTTGCGTGCCTATGGCAGTGACGACGTCTGGCGCGTACCGCGCCTGGGGCAGCGCATCTCGGCTAAGCCCACCTCTTGGATGGAGCCGCGTTGGATGCCTTTCAACCGCAGCCGCTTGCAGGTTGATGCGATCGTGCTGTCGGGCACGGCCATCGAGGGTAGCGTGCGCTTGGAGCGTTCCGAGGGCAGCCAGTCCTGGTTGAATCCGCAGGAAGAGATCGTCTCTCCGGCGCAGGTGCGCCTCCTCTTGGAGAGTCTGGAAGCGCTCTTCGTCGCGGAGGTGCTCGAGGATGGCGGCGAGGGCGTGGGCGAGCCGCGACTGAGCGTTAGGCTTGAAGGTGTTGGTGACGGCGAACCCTGGGTCGGTCACTTCGGCGCCACAGGCGAAGATGGCCGTGTGTTAGCTATTCGCGCACCCATGGACTGGGTGGTCGCCTTCCCGGCCGCCGCTGTGGACCCCATCGTGAATTCCGCCGTGGGCCTGAGCGGGAAGTAGGCCTTCGCGCCGGACGCTACAGGCCGGGACCGGAGGGCGGGCTCGGCGCGGAATAGCTTGCGCCACCGCCCATGACGAATTCGAACTCCGTGGACCAGTCATGGCCGGAGCACTTGAACTGGCTCTGGAATCTGTCGCGTGCCCACTGGGTTTCGAAGCGTTGGATGCCGACCACGTAGAAGGGGCCCGGTCCGAAGCATCCTTGGCTCCCCTTGGGGTAGACGCGAAAGCGGAAGTAGTGGTTGGTGTTACGACCAGGGTCGAGCAGGACCTCGCTCGCGTAGCCTTCGGCGAGCAACTCGCTGGCGAGGGTGCCATTGAGTGACGTATCCCAGCCGGCAACTTCGCTACTTGAGGCCGGATAGCGTCCGAGATCCAGTCGGAAGCGCTCGACCGCATCGCGAAAAATTTTCATGTCCGCGACCCGGCGCGAGTCTCGGGCCCGAGCCTGAAAACTGGTTATTCGGGGCATGGCCATTCCAGCGAGCAGAGCCAGGATCGCTAGTCCGATCACTAGCTCGATTAGGGTGAAACCACGCGTGGAGGTCCGCTGGGACGCTTCTCGGCTCTGGGGGTGGAGATCCATGACAATCTGCAATCGGCTTGCCAGGCGTACGAACTGGAGCTGAAGGGCTAGGGCGCTCAAGTGCTGTAGGAAGTCGGTCGATAGCGGAAGTCCCGATTGGGGATTTACCACCACCGTTCCCGTAGCGTCCATGAGTACCCAGAGCAAGAAACAGCAAAACCGGCACCCGATACTGTTCATCGGTGACGGTCGTGTGGAGTGGGTGCAGCATGGGGCTAAGTCGGCTTCCACTTGCCAGAGCGTGCCCGCGGCTAGTCACTCGCCGAGGGAGCTGGCGGGTCTGGCGGCCAAGCTAGTTCAGGATTGTGGCGACCGCCCGGGACGTTGCATCCTGATGTTGGGTGGCGACTGGACCACCCAGAAGGTGATCAACCTGGTCAGCATGGGTCCCAAGGATCTGGCGCGCGTGCTGCAACGCAAGGCTACCGGCTTGCTGGGGGTGGAATCAGCGGACGCTTGGTATCGCGCTATCCAACTGTGCGGCGCCGAGGCAGAGGAGAAGCGCTGGCTGATCTGTGCCCTGCGAAAGTCCGAGTTGCTCTCGCTAACCCATGAATTGAAGCGCGCGGGTTTTCACGCCGTGCGCATCTCCAGTCCGCGTTTTTCAATCCTGACTGCCCGTGGGCAGTCGGAAGTAGAGCCGAAGAGTAAGGAAGGTCACACCCGCATCCTGCTTAACGTCGAACCCCAGGGGGCTTCCATCTCCCTGCTCTCCGAGGGCAGCCTGGTCCAGCAGAGCTACATCGCCGGGAGCTTCGATCAGCCTGGCTTCGTGGCCACCCTGCTACAGGAGCTGCGTAGCTTCGAGGGCTTCTGGCGCAAGTTGTCTCGCGGCGGATCCATGGATGAGGTGCTCGTAATCGGCTTGACCGAGGACGCTTTCAAGACCCTGTGCCCCGCCATCAACGCTGCGTTGGGCAACCCCGAATGCGCGATCTCCGCTAACTCGGACTGCGCGACAGATTCCGATGCGCGCGCAAACGCTCTGATCGTGGCTGCCAATCAAGCGGACCCGCGCGGAGACCTAAGTCCCAAGCGACCGCCCTCGTACTCGCTCATGACGGTCTGCGCTGCGGTAGCTATCGGCATCGGCTTGGACATTGGCTTCCGCGGGCAGAATCGGATCCAGCTCGAGCGCACCGAGCTTGAGCAGCGCAGCTCAGCTCTTTGGCTCGAGTCACGCGATCACGACCGCCTTACCGATGAACTTGGTCGTGCGCAGCAGGCATTGGCCGTATCTGACGATGGGGTTGAGCGCCTACTCGCCGTGGGCAACGCCAGTGTCCCCTTGGCTGACGCCATGCAGGATGTCGAGGTCTCCTTCGAGGGCTTCGCCCGTCTGGACAGCATCCAGGTGAGTCCGGAGGGCAAGGGCTACAAGGTGACCATGACCGGGAGCACGGATTCCGATCCCGGACGTTCCCTGCGCAATCTGAATCAAGTGATCGCCGCCCTGGAGACCTCAGCGACCTTCACCGATGTCGTCCTGGAGCCGAGACAGGGTGCGCTCTCTCGGTCGGGTAGCGAGGACCTCTCCTTCGAGATAACCAGCAAGGTCGAGATCCAATAGTGAACGTAACCACCAGCAATCTAGTGAATGGCCGGGTGCGTCGTGCAGCCATGGTGCTCCTGCCTACCTTACTCCTGCCCCTCTCCCTTGCAGGCGTGACCGTTCGACCCATGCTCGCTTTCCGGGAAGCGGCCGCCGAGGCCCATACCGCTGAGCGGCAGGCTTACGAGACCACTGTCCTGCGCGAGGAGCTGCGGAACTTCGGCTCCGTCGAAGACCTGGAGTACCGCGCCGCCCTGGTTGAGCGCGCCTCGGATGCACTGATCCCTGTGGACCTGCAGAGCCTCGAGGTCTACAGCGTTGTGCGCAGCGCGGCCTCCGCTGCCGGCTTCAGGCTCGAGTCCCTTCAGGTCGGCGACCCGATCTTCTTCCGCGACGCCACGCGGGGCCGCAGTATCGGTCGACGCGAGATCCGCGTGCGGGCGAGGAGCTCCTCCAGAGAAGCCTCTGAGTTCGTCGATCGACTGCGTGCTAGCGGTTTGCCTGTGGCCGTGCAGGCCTACACCTTCGCCCGCCGAAATGGGAGTGCTGCCTACTCGGCGGACCTTCTGTTCGACGTGTTTCACCACATCCCTGCCGTCGAATCTACCGACGACAGCCCTGAATCCATGGGGCTCATGGACATGCTTTCTCAGTAATGCCTTCCAAGCAAGCCCTGATTTTGACCCTTCTCCTCGGAGGCTCCGCCGCTGTCTGGGTACCTCAGATTCGGGCGCGTATGAGCAGCGCGAGTCCTTTCGAGCAATCTGTTCCGGCAGGCTTAGGCATTCCGGATGCCAGTGCACTGAGCGTGACAGAGGTACCGCTTGAGGAGTCCTCTGACGAGCTCTCTGAGGTTGACCTGGAGGAGCCTGGCACTGAGCTAGACCAGCATAAACAAGGCGAGAGCAGCACGAGTACAGCAGGTCTCGAGGCCTTGCTGGGTTCCATGCGCAGCTTCCGTCCGGAGCTTGCGGTCACCCTCGAGCCTGAGGTGGGGGTGGAACCCAGCGAGCCGCTTGTGGATACAGTGCTGCCCAGGTCCATGCTGCGCTCTGGCTTAGAGGATCTGCTCGAGCCCTACCCGCTGACCGCCATCCTGCACGCTCCCACTGGGAAGCGGGTTGTGATGGGTGCGCGCGTGTTCTCCGAAGGCGACAGCCCCGAACCCGGTGCTGTCATAGAGCGCATTGAAGCGCGCGCGGTCTGGTTCAAGTACGGAGGCACGTCCCTGCGTGTGGTTCTACCGGCCTTGGTGGTCCGTTCAAGTCGCTCGGATAATCAGCTAGGCACCGTCGACGAAGGCAGTCCCGCGGAATCGACCGAGATCGAAGCCGAATCCGAATCTGAAGCTCTTCCGACGGATGGAGTCTGATATGAAACTTGCCTACAGCCTGCTCCTCATCAGCTTGCCCTTTAGCGTTGCTTGCTCGTCTCTCGAATCCGACGTCGCCAAGCTGGATGAGGACATCCTCTCGCGCATTTCAGCCTCGCCTATTCGTCGCCCTGTGCGGCCTCAAGGCATGGATATTACCCCGCGCATTCCGCTCAAGCCCGAAGCACCGCGCATGGCCGGTGATGAGCTCGTGAGCCTCGAGCTGCGCGGTTCCAGCTTGGCGGAGGCGGTCCACGTGATCGCTGAGCTCGCCAATGTGAACATCTACTTCGATGCGGGCCTCGATAAGCCCGTGGATGCGTCCTTCCCGTCGGTCACTCTCGACAATGCCCTGCAGACCCTACTCTCGCGCAACGGCATGCGCCTGATGGAGGAGCCCAAGGGCGTCTACTTCATCCGCTCCCTACGAGGCACAGAACCCGCACGTCGGGTCTTTGCCCTGCGTTCCGTGTCGGCCGAGGACATTGAGGAACAACTCGTCGCCCTGGCGGGCGACGGCGGAAGTGTGATCGTCGATCGTCAGCAGAACGTAGTGCTCGTCGATGGTACCCAGGGTGTGGTCGATGCAGTCGCCGAGTACCTACAGGCTGTAGACCGTCTCAAGCCTCAAGTACTGATTGAAGTGACCATCCTTGAGGCCTTGCTAGACGAGCGCTTCGACCTGGGCCTGAGCGCGAACTTCTCGGATAACTGGAACGAGGGCACCTACGACATCCTCACCAGCCTAGCCTCCCCGGGAGACGCCTTCTCGTTCACCATTCAGGACGGTGACGGTGATCCGCGTGGCGCCATGAACACCCTACGCCGTTACATCGGCCTCGAGCTGCTCTCTGCCCCGCGCGTGATCGCGGTCACCAACACCGAGGCTTCGGTCGAGGTCTTGGAGGAGGTGCCCTATGTGGAAGCCACCAGCACCACCTCGACCGGCGACGGCTTGGGGAGCAACGTGGTCGAGCAGGTGGTCTTCAAGGAGTCCGGCGTCAAGCTCAAGGCGACGCCCACCATTCAAGATCAAGGCGTGCTGCAGATCGAAATCGACCTGGAGCTTTCCGAGGTGGTCGACTTCTTCAATAACGTTCCGATCGTGGACTCCCGGCGCATCGCTAACACCTTCCTGGTGGGGGACAACGAGACGATTGTACTCGGCGGATTGATGCAAGATCGCCGCCGT
Source organism: Planctomycetota bacterium (assembly GCA_047639615.1). Taxonomy (GTDB): domain Bacteria; phylum Planctomycetota; class UBA1135; order UBA1135; genus CAYWNK01. The sequence goes on from JBLIOL010000068.1 coordinate 16,874, forward strand.
GACATCGATGAAGGGGTTCCGATCCTAATGGACATTCCGCTGCTCGGGCGTCTGTTCCGCAGGGACGAGGACACGAGCGAGCGTCGTGAGTTGCTGGTCTTTGTGACCCCCAGGATTCTGAACCCGCACGAAGCCTCCGTCATGGCCGACCACTATCAGGACCACTACCGCGAGGTCCGCGGGCAGTTGGGCGAGGCGGTCAATTCAGAAGTCATCACGTCTAAGGAGGACTAGGCGAGATGGCGCAACCCACCACCCGACTCCGGCTGGGCGACACGCTGGTCGCTAGAGGCTTATTGAACTCCAACGAGCTCGAGGTGGCCCTAGGTGAGCAGCGCCGGGTATACCGGCCTTTGGGGGAGATTTTGGTCTCCCTCGGCTTCGTGTCACCGGTGCAGATGGCCGAGGTGGTCGCCGAAGTTCTCGGAGTCAAATTCGAACACGCTCACGACCTACATCCGGATCCGATGCTGACGGCAGCTTTGGATTCTGCCTTCGTACGTGAGACCGGAGCCTTCCCCATCAAAGTCGTGGAGGGCACCTTGCACGTGGTCATGGTGGACCCGGGCAACCCCGAGTTGGTCTCGGCCGTTCGGCAGCGTTTTCCCTTCCCCTTGGAAGTGGCGCTGGTCACCGAAGACGACCTTAACGCACTCACGCAAAACTTCCTGCCCCAGCAGGAAGCGCAGGTCACGGGGGTCTTAACCAGTGCGACCGAGCAGGGCCGAAACTCCTCCAACTTCCCTGTGGAGGACCTTGCTGCAGCTATCGTCGTGGATGGCGTGCGCCTCTCCGCTACGGATATCCACTTGGAGCCCGAAGAGAAAGTCACGCGCTTGCGCTACCGCATTGACGGTGTGCTGCAGGCTGCCGAGAACCTCCCGCGGGATGTGACCGACGCCGTCATCAGTTGCGTCAAGATCCTCTCGAAGCTCGATATAGCCGAACGCCGTCGGCCCCAGGACGGCCGCATGCGTGTCCAAGTGGATGGACGCGACGTGGATTTGCGTATCTCGGTCATGCCTGTGATTCATGGCGAGAACCTCGTCATGCGAATCTTAGACCGCACGGCGGGCGCCATTGGTATTGAGTCCTTGGGCTTTGAGAAGTCAGTCCACCGCAAGCTGGCACAGGTCGCGGTTCGTTCACACGGCTTGTTCCTGGTGACGGGGCCCACGGGCTCCGGCAAGACAACCACGCTCTACGGTCTCTTGGGCCAAGTGGATGCCATCGAACGCAACGTGGTGACCGTGGAAGACCCCGTGGAGTATCGCATGCCTCTGGTGCGCCAGAGCCAGGTGGAGCCCGCTGCAGGCTACGGCTTCGGCGACGGACTGCGCTCTCTACTGCGACAGGACCCGGATGTAATGTTGGTGGGCGAAATCCGCGACGAGGAAACGGCCGGCATGGCCATCAAAGCCTCGATGACGGGTCACTTGGTGTTCTCCACCCTGCACACCAACGATGCGGTGGGAGCGATTTCGCGCCTGGTCGACCTGGGCATGCCGGCTTACCTGGTGGAGGACGCCCTCGTGGGTGTGCTTGCACAGAGGCTCGTGCGCCGCATCTGCCGCTTCTGCGTGGAGCCCTACGAGTTTACCGAAGAGGAGGCACGTTGGATGGGGCCGGATCAAGGCACACCCATGCACGGTGCAGGCTGCGATCATTGCGGCTCCCAGGGCCTCTCGGGCCGCACGGTTATTTCGGAGCTCTTCCTAGTCACCGAGGCGATCGGCGCAGCCATTCGCACGGGTGCGGACGGCCGCACTCTGCGTCGCATGGCCGATGAATGCGGGCAGACCGACATGGCCGCCGATGGGCGCGCCAAGGTGCGCGCAGGAATCACCACCGTCAGTGAAGTACAGCGCGTCTGCAGTAGCCACCGCATGGAGGAGAGCTGAGATGGTGTTCTACGAGTATGCCGCGCTCGATGGAGGCGGTCTGGCCGTCACGGGCCGCGCTTCGGCTCCCGACGAAATCAGCTTGGATCGCGATCTCGAAATCCGCGGCCTGTGCCTGACCAAGGCCAAGAAGGTCAGGGGCGAGGTACAGTCCAAGGGCGCCAAGCTCTCCAGCGACGAACTCGTGTTCTTCACCACCCAGTTGGCTACCCTGCTCGATGCAGGTGTGCCCGTGGTGGATGGCCTGCACGGCATTGCCAAGCGCATGCGTACGCCCCAGGGCAGCAGCATGGTCAAGCTCTTGCTAGAGCGTCTCGAGGCCGGCCACGGACTGGCGGATACATTGGAAACTCAGCCGCGCTCCTTTCCCACGGTGTACTGCCAGTGCGTGGCTGCAGGCGAGATGTCCGGCTCCCTACCCGAGGTTCTGAACCGTCTCGCGAGCTTTCTCACCTGGGTGCGCGCCATGCGCGCGACAACTATCCAGGCCATGGTCTATCCGGGAATCTTGATGTGCGCTATCACCGGCCTGATTGTGGTGCTACTCACCTTTGTGCTGCCGCGCATCACTTCGCTCTTCCCCGGCGGCAAGGATCAACTGCCCTCCCAGACACGCCTCGTGATGGCCGTCTCCGATTTCCTGATCGGGAATTGGATGCTGCTGGTCGGAGCTGTGGCCGGCACGGTTCTGGCCTACACATTCGCGCGCCGCAAGCGCGAGTTCCGCGTGGCGCTGGCGCGCTTCCAATTGCGCATCCCGCGCTATGGCACCGTGGCGCGCATGCTGGCCACCTCTCGCTTCGCATCAACCGCCGCTACTCTGCAGGGCGCCGGATGTCCCATCGCCAGCGTACTTGAGGCCGCCGGTGCCACCTGCGGCAACGAATACATGGCCGACCGCTTCTTGGCCATCTCCGAGCAGGTGCGCCGCGGCT
>JBLIOL010000069.1:0-19598 GCA_047639615.1 Planctomycetota bacterium
GCAGAGCGCTGCCATCAGCCGATTAGAAGGAGCCTGCAGACTCTTGAACGATGGTCTCGGGGACGCTCGTCTCTTCGACCACCTGACGGCGGGCGATCTCTTCGTAGTCGGTTTCAGCGCGGCGAGCGGTCAGTAGGTCAAGACGTGCTTCCTGCTCGGCGCGGATGCTCTCCACTTGGCCTTGGATCTGGCCCACGGTGGAAGCGTTGTAGCGGCTGCACTCGTTGAAGGTGCGCTGGCGACGTTCGAGCAACTTGATCAAGCGGCTGTTGCGCTCGATGGAATCAACCTGACGGCTGAGCTGCAGGATCTGAGTCTGGAACTGAGCCTGTTCGCCTTCGAGCTCGGTCAGCAAGCCCTGGAAACGTTCCACTTGGCTATCCAGGTAGACGAGGTCGTGATCAGCACCGGCCACGCGGTCTTGGTGGCTGAGGATCAACTGCTCAAGTTGCTTGGCCTTCTGGCTAGCGTAGTTGAAGCTCATGACCGCATCTTCGGTGGTGATGGCCACGCGGCGTGCGACGGCGGGACCTTCCATGCGGGTGCGCTCGAGCACTGCCTGAAGCTGCGGCTCGAGGATCTCGAGATCGGCCTGAGCCAGATCGGTAACGCGCTGGGAGACCTGACGCTCGCGGTTGATGCGACGCACGTCCTCCTGCAATCCGGTCAGGTCCGTGCGCACGGTAGCGATGCGCTGCGGGTACTCCTTCTCGAGACGCTGGAGCTCGGCCTTGAGGGCCATGGGGTCATCGACGGCGGCGTCGATTTGAGAGAGTACGCCTTCGCGGACCTGGCTAACGATGGCCTGGGCACGGGTATCACCCAGGAGGGCGGCTCCACCGGCGGCGGTAGCGAGTACGGCACCACCGATAGCGGCGGTCTTGATCAGTCCTTTGAAGAGGCACAGCATGATGAAAGGTGGGTTCGGGTCTAAGTGGTGGGTTTCGGACTCAGCAGCGCGGACAGTCCTCGCTCGGGTCACACCACCTTCTTGGGAGGTCGTACGCCGGTTTTTCACCCCCAGCGAGATTTCCTGCCGCGCGACTCCCCGGAGGCGCGAAACTCAAGGTTGAATGAGAATGCCAGGCCCCTCTGGGCCGTAGATAGGGGGCCACACCCATGCACGACCTCACGACCAACTTCATTGCCCGCCTCCGCACCCGTGATCCCCAGGCCTGGTTTGAGCTCTGGGAGACCTTCGGCCCCGTCCTGAGAGCGCAGCTCTCACGCTGGGGCCGCGGTCGTATTGGCCATGAAACTGTTCAGGACCTCTCCCAAGAGACCCTGGTGGCCTTGGCATCAGCCATCGACCGCCACGATCCCTCCCAAGGGGCACGCTTTTCAACCTGGCTGCTCGCCATCGCGCGCTACACCTTGGGAGACGAAATCGACCGCCGCATGGCCCAGAAGCGCGGTGGCGGCGTGAAGCCCCTCAGCCTCAACGCCCAGGTGGGTGATTCCTCGGACATGGGCTTCTTGAGCCCTGACCCAGGCCCCGCCCCGGACGAGGCCTACGAACAGGAAGTCTTCGACGCCAAGGTCGAAGCTGCCCTGCGGGCCGTGGAACGCGATGTGGGTTTTGAAGATTTCGAAGTCTTCCGCCAGCGCATCCTCGAGGGGCGCAGCGGCAAGGATGTGGCCCGTGCTCTAGGTACCTCAGAGCCCACCATCTCCAGGCGCCTGGCCAAAGTACGCACGCGCCTCAAGGAGAACCTCTTCCAGGTCTTCTCCAAATACAGCTTCACACCTGAGGAATGGGAGGAGCTCGAGCGAAATGGTCTGGACCCGAATCCCAACAGAAAGGACGAGGCCCAATTCGAACTCGCCGTCGCCGACGTCTACCACCGTCTCGTACAGCGCCAAGCCGGGCCCCCCACCGACACTGCTCTCCTACCGGATCGATCATGAACGCCGAATTCCCCGCCGTCCTGCTCGGCATCGCCGCCGTCTTCATGCTGCCCATGGCCCTGATATGGGCCATCAGGCTCACCTTCAGGGCGACGGGAGCCATTCTTGGCGGCGCTTTCTCCTTGGTGGGGAACGTTCTAGCTCGAACCTTCAGCCTGGCCAGCGGCTTGGCCATTGATGGAGTCCACGCCGTAGGTAGCGGTCTGACCGCCGGCGCCATGCTGCCCCTGACCCTGGGCAACCTGGCCCTGGGCCGCCCGCGCGCCGCCAGTAACTATGGACGCGCCATGGGAACCGAGCTGAGCAGCTTCGGCGGCTCGCTCTATCGCCTAGCCATCGGCCACCCCGCACGCTTCTTTGGCCTGACCGCTATCACCGATGGCCTCGAACGCCGCCTGCCCGATACCATCGCCAAGGCGCGCCAATCCGAAGAAGGCCACAGCCGCGAGTTCTCTCCCAAGGCCGCCATGGCCGCGCTCAAGAGTCGCGCCCGCAGCATGGAGCTGCCCGAGTTCGCCGGCTACAGCATCGAACGCGAGATGCGCGCCGGTGGTAGCGGCGCCCGTCTCTATCTGGCCAACCCCGAAGACCCCAAGCGCGCCGACTGGCGCGCCGCCGGCCTGCGCGATCCGGGCCAGGTGGTGATCAAGTCCTTCGACCTCGAGTTTGGCTCAACGCTGCCCCAAATCGTGCGCGAGAACCGCGCACTGGTGGCCGCCCGTCGTCTGGGCCTGGTACTCGATCACGAGCTGGCCGACGGCCGCTTCCACTACGTGATGCCCTTCGTCCCCGGTGAAGACCTGGGCGTTGCCACCGAGAAACTGCACGCGGACTGCGGCCCCGGCGGATTGGACGACAGCGCCCTGCGCCAAGTGGTCGGCTTCGGCTGCGACGTAGCCGCCACCCTCGGTCAATTCCACGGCGAGGGCCTGTGGCACAAGGACGTCAAGCCCAGCAACCTGATCGTCTCTAGCGATCGCGTGCACGTGGTCGACCTGGGCCTGGTCACACCGTTGGCTTCAGCGCTCACGCTGACCACCCACGGCACGGAGTACTACAGGGACCCCGAGATGGTGCGCCTCGCCATGCAAGGTGTGAAAGTCCACGAGGTCGACGGCGTCAAGTTCGACCTCTACAGCGCCGGCGCTGTGCTCTATTCCATGGTCGAGAACAGCTTCCCCGCCCATGGCAGCCTGTCGCGCATCTCCAAGCGCTGCCCGGATGCCTTGGCTTGGATCGTGCGTCGCTGCATGGCCGACCTAGCCACCCGCTACCGTAGCGCCGATGAGCTCGGCCGCGACCTGGCGCATGTATTGGCCGCTAAGAACCCCTACTCGGTCCTGCCCGCTGAACTGCCTTCACTCTCCCGCAAGACTCGCTCGGCCCTGCCTCCCATCCCGCCCCCGCCGGCCGCTACCGAGACGCCCTCCGGCGCCGCGGCACCGCTCGGAGCATTCGCAACCATGCGCGTTGCACGCAAGGCACATCGTGCCGCGCGCAAAGAGCGACGCGCCCTGCGCAATGAAGCCATCGAGCCGCGCAAGCGTAGGGTGAGGACGGCCGCTGTGGTACTCGGATCCGTGGCCGCCCTGGGTGTCTTTGCTGTTGCCGTCGACTCCAACGGCCACAACCATTCCAGCTACGCCAATCAAGCTCGACGCATGACCCGGGCCACCATCGGCCCCGTTCGTGCAGGCTTGCGCCAGGCATCCGCCCGCGCACGCACCGAGACCGAACGCGCCCTAGCCTTCCTCGAGTCGGGCATCTTGCCCGCCCCCCGGATGTCCCTGGGCAGCGCTACAGAATCCAACAAGCCCAGCGTCCCGCAGGTCCTCGCCGAACAACTGGCCGGCCGCAAGGGCGGCGTACTCGTCCTGCGCGGCAATGACCTCGGGTCGGACCGCAAAGACCTGCGCGGCATCGCTGATGCCTTGCGCGACTCCGGTCGCGAGGTCTACGGCCTTGGCGAAGAGGGTGAACTGGGTGTCAGCCTGGAAGCCCGTGCCCTGACCACCGTTGGTCTCTCCCAGCCCGGAGAGCTAAACGCATGCCGGTCCCTGGCCCAAATGGTCACCGCCGACAAGAGGCTTGCTGCCATCCTCTGGGCAGGCACGGACGGCGACGAGGACAGCTTGGTCCTGCACATCGTCACCGAGTAAGCAGGAGATGCTCATCCAGGCACGCTATGCTGCCTGGATGAGCTACGAAACCTTAGATCCGGCAGGCGCCCGCGAGCGCCTTAATGGCGAGCCGCCCTACACATTCTTGGACGTACGCACCCCCGAGGAGTTTGAGGCAGGCCACCCGCCGGGTGCCTACAACATCCCCTACCTCTTCCGGGGTCCGGGAGGAGCTCAACCCAACGCGAGCTTCCTCGCGCAGGTACAAAAGCACTTCGATACATCCACCTCATTGGTGTTGGGTTGCGCCGTAGGAGTCCGCTCCGCCCACGCCTGCGAACTGCTGGCAGGCGCTGGATTCGGCAGCTTGGTCAACATGGACGGCGGCTACTCCGGCCGCCACGACCCCTCGACAAATAGCCTGATCGAAGGCTGGGAGTCACGCGGCTTCCCCACCAGCACCACCCCCGAAGCGGGCCGCACCCACGCCGAACTGAAGTAGGCAGGCGGCCGCTGCCTAGTGATCCCTCTGGTCCGCCCCACGGGCGAGCCGGAAGGTGATCGGTGTATGCGGGAGTTGCGCGTGACCGCGCAGCTCGAAGAGCTGCATGGCGCCCGCATGTAACACGCCGTCGCGCTCCACATCCACGCGCGCTACCTCGCGCCAGCGGCTGGGTTGACGGCGGACCATTTCCTTAAGTTGTTCCATGTGTCCGAACCAATGCTCGGACTTGGTGCTGCCATCGATCACAAGCACAGACACAGGCAGGGAGATCAGGAACTCCTCCAAGGCCTGCGCGTTTTCGAAGCGTGGTTCGTAGCCGTGCCCAAGCCAGTTGCCTGAGCCCAAGAGCTTGCTGCCGCGCAGTACGTACGGCGACTGCACGGCTGAGCGCCGCATGAGGAACTCCGAGACCAGCATGCCCTCACCGGCCGCGTCGGACGCCACCAGGAATGGCCCCGCGGCCAGCTCCGGATCGCTGAGGCAGCGCAGGGCGACTTCCTCGAACCCACGGTAACGCTTGCCCGGAAAACGCATCCCCATGGGGACGTAGGCCAACATCAGAATCGTCAACGTGAGCAACAAGCGGCGCTGACTTGTGAACTTGCCAGCCAGGAACCAAGCTCCAAGCGTGGCCGCGCAGGCCAGCACGGGCGCAGCGAGGATCAGATGCCGTGCCTCTGCGCTGGAAGGAATCGTAGCCAGGAAACCAAAAAGCGCGGGCGTCCAAGCCAAGTAGACACACCAGCGCGTGCGCTTCTCGGCTCCCATTACGCCGGCAGCGAATCCCACCAGAACCAGAGCGAGGAAGCCCGAACCACCCAGTTCCCAGAGGGCACGCGGATAGAAGCCCAGCGCGTAGGCGGCGTAGCCCCAGGTGGGCGAACTTCCGCCCGACCAAGTCTCGATCGCAGTGCGATAGAAGGCCAAGTACCAGGGCGCCGTAAACACGCCGATGAGCAAGGCTGCAGTCCACAGACGCTTGGAGCGTAAGCGCTCCCAGCGCCAGGCCAAAAGGATCGCCGCCAGCGGCAACAAGGCCAATGCCAAGGCCAACCCCTTGATCAAGAGCGCGGCGATCGCCCCCGCAGCGAACTGCATGGCCCCCACCCAGTCATCCCGTTCCAGGAGCCGCGCCAAACCCAGCACAGCGAAGCCGCAGGTCAGAGCCAAAGGCCCCTCGGTCATGATCAAGCCGGCGTACTCCTGAACCAATGGAAGCGCCAGGAACAACCAACCGGCAATGGTTGGCAGTGGATCCTGAGCGCCGCACTGGCGTAGCAAGGCGCGCGTGAGCAAGGCCGCTAGGGCCGTCACCAACGAACACATGGCCACCAAGGAAAAGCGCGAGTGACCGAACAGATAGGTCCAAAGCCCGAGGGCACCGTGCAACACCGGCGGCCATTGGCCAAAAGCGACCTTGGGTGAGTGCGCGTAGTACTCCTCAGCAAACTGCCTTGAGGTGTCGAGCTCCCCATCCTGCAGGAAGTCCCGAATCATCAGCCCCGTGACTAGGTGCGCGGGCTCATCCTCGTAGGCGCCAAAGGACGAGCTCGTAGCGCCTGCCATGATGCGCCCACCGAGGCAGGCAATCCAAAAGGCCAAGCCGAGCAGCAGCGTGCGCAAGAGCCCGCCACGACGTCCATCACCTTGGACTAGCGCCGGACCGTCCACAGATTGGGGAGGCCGTCGGCCTCCACGTTGAAGAGCCCGTACAGGGAGGGTATGCGCACGTACATCAGCGCAATGAAGAGTGCCGTGCAGAAGAGCGCGTAAGCGAAGAAGGCCTTCTCTCGATGTAGCTTCTCAGGGTTCTGAACAGGGCTGTCCGGCCGCATGGAGATGGCCGTGTACCAGGCGAAGAAGCCGGCCACGAAGGGCACCACCAGGATAAGTTCCAGCTTGTAACGCACGATGAAGACGCCACCGAAGAGCGAGCCCGCAGCCAGGTAGTACGACATGCTCGCCAGCAGGCGCGCCTCGTCATAGAAAGCGAAGGAGCGCCGATACTTCGCGGCCACTTCAGGATCATCGATTTCGCGATACTCCGCGAAGCGCTTAGCCGCCATGAAGAAGGCCCCCACCATCCAGTAGGCCAGCGCCAAGGAGAGCGGCGGCAGTTGGTCGGGCACGAGCGCGAACCAGCCGAGCAGCAACCGAATCGGGTTGTTCAAGGACTCCGAGAGCACATCCAGGAAGGGCACTTCCTTGGTGCGCACCGGAGGGATGTTGTAGATGCAGCCCATGACCCACAGCAGGAGTGCCGAAGCACCGAAGGGGCCGTTGAGGGCGAAGCCCATCAGAATTCCGACCAGCCCAAGGGTGCCCCACTCAAGCAGGGCGATGGGGCCATTGATGGCGCCACGCGCGGCGGGCCGGAAGCGCTTCTTAGGATGCAGCCGATCCATAGGCGCATCCAGGTACTCGTTGAGCACGTAGTTGCTCGACGCCACCAAGCAGGTCGCCGCCAAGGCCCAAACCAAGTAGCCCAGGCTCTGCCATTCGAAGAGGGTCGAGCGATAGAAGAAGGCCAATAGCACGCCCAGGAGCATGAAGGCGTTCTTGAACCAGTGATCGATACGGGCGATCTCGATGTAGGGCCAGATGCCGCCCCGGTACTCAGTTGCTCTCTCGGACGACACGCCAAACCTCCTTCATGCTGGTCGCATACTGGAAGCCATCATCGAGCGGCGCATCGGAGAGGATGATCACGGGCATGCCCGCGCGGCGCGCGCCCTCTCCATCCACCTCGGGGCGATCGCCCACATACAGCACACGCTGCGGGTCCACCCCAAGCCGTTCGGCGCACACCAAGAAGCCCTTGGGCTCCGGCTTGAAGCAATCGATGTCAGGCTGCGTAGCGTCCATCTGCACATCGAAGCTGCCCGAGAGTCCGAGCGCCTCCAACTTCAGATCGACGGGATAGTCACTGAAGCAACCCAAGCCAAGACCTGCCTGCTGCGCTTGCTCCATGAAACGTCCCACGCCTGCGCGTCGGTGCGGTCGAAGGTGACGCAGGGGCCGCTCGTACATCCACTCCACCACTTCGCGCTCAACGTCGCCGGCGGACACACCTAAGTCCTGCGCGGGTACCTGGTATTGCAACTGAGCCAGAGGCGTAGTACGCCCAGGCACTTCGCGCATCAGTTCACGTTCCTTGCGGAAGCGCCCCAGAATGCGCGCCAAGCGCCGCGCCCCGAGGGGACCGCGCGTGAGCGGTGTCAAAGCCAACTCACGCAGCATGCGCCAACGCAGGGGGGCCTGGTGATAGAGGGTGCCATCCAGGTCGAAGAGGACGGCCTGGATCGGGGCTGCGGAGGAACCGGTACGCATAGCTAGCACGGATCCTATCGGCTCAATTGGGTCATCCTCTCCAGCTTGCTTCATTCATCCACGACGAAGCCGGAGATGGAGCGCACGAAAGATTTTCCGGCTAGGCGCTGGGTGCTCCTCGCAGCCCTTCGGGACGGGCCGAATCCAAGTTTCGGTGGAACCACCAAGCCGCATAGGCCAGGTGCGTCACGCTCCACAGGAAGGTGAACGAGAGCCCCATGGCCACGCCAACGGTTGGCAGTTGCCAAGCGAGGAGTGCCACGACGGTCGTGTTCACCACCAGCCCCACCACGGAGAGCCAGATGCCCACCTTGAGGGTGCCTGTAACCAGATAGAAGATGTCGTTGGCCACAGAGAAGCCCACCACCAGCACTCCCGGCGCCAAGATCAAGAGACAGCGCCAAACCGGATCACGGAAGTCTCGCGGCAAGCAGCGCTCGATGATCGTCGGAGCGACGATCAAGCTCAGCAGCAAGCCGGCACCTACCACCAAGCCGGATAGCCCGCTCGCCCGCCAGTACACATGCCGCAAGCGCGCCGGGTCCCGGCCGCCGCGCAACTCGGAGAGCACAGGCAGGACGGTTTGGCTGATGCCCTTCATCATCAAGCGGACCACATCTGTGAAACGCTGAGCCACCCGTAGATACGCCACCCAACGGGCGGAGCCAAAATGCCCGAGGATCAGGGTCGGCAGAATCTGTACACCGAAGGCATCAATATTGCGCACCAAACCCATCTGCAGACCTTCCTTCAGCCCCGCGCGCAGGGGCAGCACCCGTGCGGACTTAAACACGGTCCACGGGCCTGGCAAATACCCGGCGCGAGCTTCCCGCAGCCAGGCTTCAAGCCCTAGCAATGAGCCGACGCAAGAAGCCAGTAGCAAGCCCACCACAGGCCCGCGCGCATCTCCAGTAGCCAAGGCCCCCACAACCACCAACAGCACGCGGCTAGCCTCTTGGCCATTCTCCACGCGCGCAAGAGATCCCATGCGGCGCGCGCCGGTCAAGCCCGCCATCGCCACCACCCGCGGCACTTCGGCCAGCGGAATCAAACACAGGATGCCTGCGTTGCGCGCTACTTGTGAGGGATCCTGAGTACTGTCTTTGAACCAGAGTTCCACCAAAGGTGGCAGCACAAACCAGGCCAAGGCCAAGCAGACCAGGCCCAATAGAAAGGTGCCCTTGCCTAAGTAACCCAGCCAATGGGCCACCAACTCGCGCTTGCCGTCAGCAATGGCCTTGGCCACGTGGCTGATGGTCACGGGGTACAAGCCCATACCCACCAAGAACCACAGGAATGAGTACAGCGCGATCGCCAGATAGAACTCACCCTGGTTCTGCGCGCCGAGCACGTGCGTGAGCGCCAGCAACCCCAGCAAGTTGCCTGCAGAGAGGCACAGCGCTCCGACCTGCAGGGTGGTCGAATCCCGTAGGAAGCGACTGCTACGCAGTTCCTTCAGATTCACGCGCGACTACCGGACGCAGGAGAATCCCCGCCGGCCTTGCCAGACGCGTCCACGCGTCGGCCCTTGGGAACGAACAGGATGTCGTCCACCGTCGCCATGTTGGAAAGGTCCACCGGCTCATAACCCAGCGCCTCCAGCTTCCTCACCGCAGCCAGCTGTTGGTCCCAGCAAGGGTGGTAGGACTCCTCGAGCAACTCCGAGAGGATCACCGGCAGCTGCTCGCAGCCCTCGAGGAACCCGAGCATGCCGCCCAATACAGCGTAGTCGAAGCCTTCCGTGTCCGTCTTGATGAAGTCCACACCGCTGATGTCATGCTCCGGCGCGAAGCTATCCAAACGGCGGCATTCGATGAGCTCTTCCTCGACCACGGTGTCCGGCCTGACCATGGCATTGTCCCGGCGATCGAACATGATCTCCTTCATGACCGAGTTCGCACCGTAGTTGTGCTTGGCCTTGAAGATCGAGCGCGTCTCATCCGAATCCGACAGTGCTAGCCGGTGGATGGTCACGTTCGCGCGATCTCCCAGGCGCTCCATGCAGTGGTCGTAGTACAGCTGCACCGGCTCGAAGAGAATCGCGCGCGCATTCGGGCGTTGCTCCAAAATCGCCTCCGTGAAGAGGCCCACATTGGCGCCCACATCCAGGAAGAGCCCGTCCTCGGGGACATAGGGCAGGATGCGTTCCACATCCCGGCGCACCACCTCCCGGTGCCGCTCCGTCCACTCGGCGAGGGTATAGGGCTTGGGGTCCCGCAGGGAACCCAGCCGCTTCAGCAAAGATCGTAGGCCTTGGATCATCGGGTAAGTCCTACCCCAGGCATCGGCAGCAAGCCTGCTCCGACCCAAGCCTCTCCGGCAGGAGTCGAGAGGGCGCCAGGCGAATAGTTGCAGGGATGGATCGCGGCCTTGAGGAACAGCATGGGGTCTTTGAAAACGGGCCCGCATTGTAGGAGCCTCGCCCTATCGGCGCCCCCACTTCAGGGGATGCTCTCCCATTCGTAGTCCCCTTGTCCCACCATGATCCGCCGCCTACTCATCGGCGCCCTAGCCACCGTCTTCTTGGTGGTGGCTGTGGGCCGCATCCGCCGAGCCCTCGCCAGCGACGAACAAACCCTGCGCTGGGCCCTCGAAGAGCTCGTAGAGAACGTCGACTCCGGAAACGTGGGCAAAGTCGGAAGCTTCTTCCACGCGGACTTCCACGATGAGAGCTCGGGCGCTCGCTACGACGACGTCCAGCGCGCCCTACGCGGCCTCTATTTCCGAGAGCGGGACCCGGTCACACGCGCCTTTCGCCTTCGCCTTGAGCTGCCGGAGGAGCTTCTGGATCTGCAGGTCGAAGAGGGCAGCGGGCGAGCCGAAGTGGACGCCACCGCGCGCATCTATGCTCTAGTGAATGGCGAGAAGCGGCCCTGGTGGGATGCTCGCGCGCACATCATCCTGGTGCAGGTCAACGGCCGCTGGCGCATTCTTCGCACCAGCCGAGTCAACCACTCCGAGCGCGTCGGCGCCCTACTCGGCCCGGCGAGCCATCTTGTTGGAGAGGATGCTTAGCAGTCCGCCCAACAACATATAGCCGGTGATCACTTCCGCCATTACCACCATCTGCGCCGCAACCGACACGGGCAGCGCATCCCCGTAGCCCAGAGTGGTCAGGGTCACGACGCTCATATAGAGCGGCGAGAGGATGGTCTGATGCGGGCCGTAATCCACGTCGCACAAGCTCAGCATCCAGGCGAAGCTCAGCACAAGCCCGAGGGTAACGATGCCCCAGCGCACGAGGCTCCGGCCACAATCGCTCGATACCTTCCACAGTCTGTAGACGGCGGCGTGCGAGGGACTCGTGGTACGGAATTCCTCCAGGTAGTTCTGGTCTAGGATGAAGGAGCGCAGCATGTAGGCGCCCGTGAAATCCACCTGGCGTAGGTCGAGCCCAAGCCAACTCGCCTTGTCGTAGTTGTGGACACTGTGCATCAATGCGCCATCAACTCGGCAGCCATCGAAGCAAGCTCCCTTCACATGACTGAGCTGCAGGTCGGCATCCGTCAGATCGGCGCCGCGCAGGTTGGTGCCAATCAACCGCGCGCCCACCACTTGGGCCCCCACCAGGCTGGCCGCCTCGAGGTTGGCACTATCCAATCGCACGGCCAACATGGTGGCCCCGTCGAAGCTGGCATCATAGGCCTCGATGGCACGCAGATCCGCCTGACTCATGCGAGCGCGCACCAAGCTCGCACCCGATAGATCCGCCCCCTCCAAGATGGCGCCCTGCATCTGCGCACCATCAAAAATTGAGTCGCCCAAGCTCGCGCCCTTCATCAGCGTCTGATTAAGCCGCGCATTGGTAAAATCACAGCGCTCGAGGCTGGCTCCTGTCAGGTCCCAATGCGAGAGATCCAGACCCGAGAAGTCCTCCTCCTCAAGCCTGCAACCCGCCAGGCTCCTCGCTCCTGCCTCGATCACCCCCTCCTCAACCAGACGGTCAAGAACAGAGCATGGAGCAACCTCTTCCTGATTGGCCATCAGGTGGGGTTCGACGGGGGGGTCTTGGACGATGTCTGCCATAGGGATAGCCCTTCGGCCACCCTTGGAATCGTCCGTTGGCGTCAGCCTTCTTAAGGACCTCCCCGATGCTGCCCCCAGCTATCCGCGCAGGCGCTCCTGCCAGCGCTCCTGAAGCGCCACGAGACGCTCCAGAGCCGACATCGGCCGCTCCAGCGCCTGCTCCTGATCGCGATTCAGTTCCAGCACACTGGCCGCAAGGCGCGCAGACACATTGCGCTGCACACCTTGGAGCAAGCCCTCCGCCCGCGTGCGCAACCACATGCGAACCGCACTGCGAGCCACCAACAGCCACGCCCCCAATAGCAGCACCGCATTCACCAGGAAGTCTAAGCCGACGTACTCGTGCTGCCAGAAGCCCTTGCCCGCGCAGTACACAATCCAGGCTCCAAAAGCGTACACCGGGCAATCGACCACCCAGCGCAACCAGAAAGGCGCCGAGCGCGCAGCGGTGGCCGGCACATCACGCTCCACCAAACCCTGCCAAGCCTCCGCCACCGCCTCTGCAGCCCGTGGCCCGAGGCTCTCCGCACTGGGCACAAGTCCAACGTCTCCTGCACGCTTGGCAGCAAGTCGTGCGCCGCCCAGCACCTCGGCCTCCAACTCACGCAGCTCACCCGGCCCCGGCAAGAGCCCACCCGTGTCCCCAAAGGAGCGCTCTTGTAGCGCGCCCCGGGCGCGATCCGCAACCACCGCCGTAGCCGCAGCGCCAGCAGCCAAGAGCGGATTACGCCGTGCAATTAGCGCTCCAGCGCCGAGCCCGAGCGTCGCCAGCCCACCCGCGCGCACGGCCAAGCCACCGGGCCCTTCCCAGCGCCGCCCGACCTCATTCCAAAGCAACTGCGCAAGATCCGGTCGGCGCAGCTCGAGCCGCTCACGCACCTCACCCTCGATACGTCCACACCAGAGGCCAAGCCCAGCCTCCAACTCGGACTGCGCCTCCGCAAGCCGCGGTCGCGCCACGTTGGCAACCTCGATCAAGCGCCCCTCCAGTCGCTCCAAGGTGCCGAGAGCATTGTGTCGTCTCACCCGCCCAAGACGACCACCCTGCACCAGGGTCTGCAGCTCATCCACAAACTCGCGCCAACCAGCACTACTCGCATCAACGCGGGCCTGTGTGGGAGAGAGCACGTGCACCCGCGGCTCTTCCACGCCCCAGCGCTCGCGCGCCAGGTCTTGTAACTGCTGCACGAGGGCAGCACGCGAATCCGTGGCCAGCTCATCGCCACGCCCCAACACAAAGAGCAGACCGCGACGACCCGCAAAATCATCCACGAAGCTAGCTGAAGCCAGCTCCGCCACCGACTGCCTGTGCGCGACCACCACCAGCACATCCGAACGTTCCGCGAGTGCGCGCACCACCTCACGATGCTCCTGCGCCACGCTATTGGTGTCCGGTGCATCCACCAAAATCTGCTCGCTCCAAAGCCCGCCCGCCGCCGGGTCGTAGTCCACGACCGTGGGCGCCGCGCCCGGCAGATCGCGCACCAGCTGGCCCACATCCGCGTCCCGCGGACGATAGATCACCGGAGCGGAAGTCGTCGGACGCTGCGTTCCCGGACGCGCCACATCGGCGCCCACAAGTGCATTCAGCAAGCTCGACTTGCCGGCACCCGTCGCGCCAACCAGAGTGATCACCGCAGCACCTTCCGCACGCTTCAGCTGGGTTTCGAGATCCACGACCAAAGGGTCGATATCCGGTCGCGCCTGCCGTGCGGCCTCGAGCGGTTCCAAGGCGCCGAGGTCGCTGTGCAGTTCATCGAGGAGAAAACGCAGGGTGCGATTCATGCTTCTGGTCCTTCCTGTCGGAGGAATTCGCCGAGGGGTTCGAGTCGCTTCAAATCATCAGCTGCGGTGCTGCTGCGCTTGCGCAAGTCCGGCCAACCTACAGGCAGGGCACAGTCCAAGAGCAGCTCCGCCAGGGCCGCGCCACGCAGCTCGCCCCAACGTTCACGCGCGCTGTTGGCCACGCCGGTTCCGAGCAGGCGACTCACCCGCTCACTGATCAAAGTCGAGAGAGCGCCGGCACTTCCCACCGCCACATCAGCACCCAATCCGCCGGTCTTGACGATCACCAGGCCCGCCACCGCCGCCGGCAAGAGGTGCGTGACGTCCACCGCCAACTGCAACACCCACTCATCCTGGCGACCTTCGAGCTCCTCTTCGATGCGCGCCTCACAGGCCAGTTGGAATTCCATCAACGCAGACCCGTCCTCCCCCAAGCGCTCGCTCATGCGCTTGCCGGCGAGCACCAAGGCTGCGGGCTGCAACTCCTGTTCGAGGGCCTGCGCCCGCTCCTGCCCAGCAGACTCCGAAGACAAACCAGCCAGATCAGCAGCCAAACCCTCGTAGAACAGCGGCCAAAGGGGAGCCAAGGTCTCGCGCTCAGAATCCAAGAGCACCTGCTCCCCGCCGTCCTCTGAAGAATCTGTCTTCTTTACCCAAGGCAAGCGCCGCAGCCCGCGCATGGCTGCCCCGCGAACCTTCCCGAGCACGCCGCGATAGCCGCGCGGCAAGAGCCCCGGACGCCGATCGAGCACCGCCCGGAATGCTTCGAGGAAAGGCCCCATGGGCATGGCATCGCGCGCAACCCGGCCGCCTAGGGCCAAGGCGCGCTCGCGCAAGCAATCTGCCACCTCCGCCAAGCCACGCACCCGCGCCCGCTCGCTTATGAGATGCTCGTCCCATTCATCGGCCAACTGCGCCAGTGAAGACGCCAGCGCACAGCCCTTCAAGCGCGCGCGCTCCTGTCCATCAAAGAGCCAGCTACGCAGCTCGCGGCTAGGGTCCAACAGATTGCAAGGATTCAACCTCGCGCGCCCCTCGGCCACTTCCAATTGAAAGGGCGCGTGGAATACGGCCAAGGGTTCGCTGCCCACATCCTGCGCCAACTTGGCCGCATGCTCGCCCGTGGTCTCAGCCTGAATGGACTCGTTGTACACCAGCGCCCAGGGTCGCCCATGGGCGAGCCAGCGCTCCAAGAAATGAACCACAGCAGCATTCTGATAGGTGTGTCGCGTGACCACTACCAAGGCAAGGTCCACCACCTGCAAGAGGGCCTCCGAAGCCAGCCGATTCGCGCGCGCCACGCTATCGAAGTCCGGCGTGTCCACCAACAAGAGCCCAACCGGCAGGCTGGGCTCCTCCGCCACCAACAACTCCGCCGGATCGTGATCGCCCTCCGTGGCCAAGCTGATGCCCTGGGCACCGGGCGTGGCCCGCACTAGACGCAAGCCCTGAGCGTCGGACTCACCCTCCAAGGTCACGAGCAAATCCGGGTGCAAGGCCCCCACCAAGCGCCGCGTAGCGCCACCGGTCGGCAGCGATGGCGACAGCAAGCGACCCGCCAAGGAGTTGAACAAGGCTGATTTCCCAGCATTGTTCGGACCCACAATCCCCACCACCAGGTGACCCGGCCCGCCGGCCGTACGAGGAAGCAAATCCCTCTCGAGGCGCTCCTGCAAGGCACGCGCCGTAGGGCTTTCCCCCGCCATTGGGGCCATAGGGCCAAGGGCCTGCGCCAGAGCGCGTAGTTGATCGGAGAGGGCGCTATGCATGGGCAGGCTGGGAGCGCGCCATAGGCTTCGTCCCAAAAGTGTACGGGCCGCGCAGCGGCCACTCCCCCTTGATTCCGATTCGGGCTCGCCGCCTTCCAAAAATTCGGTCCGTGCTACCCTGATCCCAGAGAAACAAGCCCATGAAACAACGCCTCTACATCGGAAACCTCTCTCCCGAGACCACCGCCGCGGATCTGGAGCACCTGCTAGTGCAGGCCGGAAAAACCACCGCGAGCTCCATTCAGGTTCCCCTGGATGAGGCCACCGGTCGCGCACGGGGCTTCGCCTTCGTGGAGTTCGTCGACGAGGACTCCGCGCGCATCGGCCGCGAGACCTTCGAGAGCGCGCAGATCGCTGGCCAGCCCATGCGCGTCAGCCAAGCCAGCCTCGGCCTGCGCCACCGCAGCTGGTAGGCCACAACCTCAGTCGTCGTCCGTGACGCTGCCCGTTCCCCTGCGCGCGTACGCCGCTAGTTCCTGAGCTAGGCGCGCACCCAACTCCGGGTGAATCCGCGCCAGGATCAACTGCTGTGCGCGCGCTTCCTCCAGGCCACCTTGTGCGAGGGCCAAGCGCCCCAGGTTAAAGCGCGCCGTTGCGTCCGACCCATCCAGGGCCAGAGCACGCCGGTAAGCCGCCAGCGCTTCCTCCAGCTCGCCCGTGGTCTCAGCCGCCCAACCCAAGGCACTCCACGTGGCCGCCTGGGAGGGATCCAAATCGGCAGCTTGCCTGAACAGCTCCAATGCTTCCTGCGTGCGCCCCTGGCGCGCACGTGCCACGCCAACTTCATAGGCCACGCCAGCCTGATCGACGCTCTTCACCTGGATCTGCGCCAGACCATATTGCTCGGCCGCCTGCCGCAAGCCGCGCCGGTTGAGCGCACCTTGCAAGCGCGCCAAGTCCACCGCCGGTGCGTCGCCTAGGAAGCGTCCCGCGAAGGGCACGGCTCGCTGCCGGCGCGCCTCAGGTGAGATCGTGACCAGGTCCAGATTCTGAAGTACCTGTTCCGGGCTCACCGCGCCTGAGTAGATTGCCACCAAACGTCCGGCCGGCGTGAACAGGAGCGTAGTAGGCAGTGGCAAGCGCTCCGAACGATCCTTGAGGCTCGCTAAGATCGCGTCCAAGACTTCGATGGTCTCGGTCGGAGCAAAGCCGCGCGAGGACTTCCAACCCAACTGCTCGAGCAACTCCAGTGCCTTGGGTCGATCCTCCTCCGCGTCCACGGAAAGCGCCAAAACGTCCACAGCCAAGCGCTCGAACTCCTCTGCTTGCTGCGCCATGCCCCCCAGTTCCTTCAAGCATGGCGCACACCAACTCGCCCACAGTTGCATCACGAGCGGCCGGCCAGTTCCGCGCGAACCCGTAGGTCCGACGCCAAACAGTTCCGCACGCTGTCCCTGGGCCGTAAGCATTTCCAGGCTGGGCAAGGGCACGGCCGCAGCCAAAATCAGCACCTCTCCATCAACGCTCGGTTGCCCTGCGGCCGCGTCCTGCGCCGGTTGCTCCGGCGCCTTCACGCTCCCCGTACTAGGGACCCGGCGCGCACGCCCACTGCCCTGTACCAGGCTGTAGGAACGCCCGGCTTCCAATTGCCCGAAGTCCTCCCACTCCCCGCCGGGCCAACGAATCTCTACCCCAGCCTGGGCAGCGCTGCCCATGCCGAGCACGCAGCGTGCACTGGATTGGGCCAAGTAGCCCTCACCCGCACGCCGCGTCATCTGCAAGGCCGCGCCCTCGCGCCCTGCCGGCCGCCAACGCACGCGCGCGCCGATGGCGTCCGTGTTGCCGTTGGTGCCCACCAGGCGCAGGCTGATCGATGCGGCACTCTCATCCGACCCAGGCTTCACCAGGTCGTTGCGCAGATAGCGAAAGCGCGGACCATCGCGCCCCGTACTAACCAGATCTAGGTCCCCATCCCCGTCCCAATCCACACGCGCCAGAGCGCGACCATCGCGCACCAGGTCGAGCCCCATTGCTTCCGACACATCCGCAAAGCGGCCGCCGCCTAGGTTGAGAAAAGCCCTGTCCTGCTCGCCCCCGCTCCAAGAACGCCCCTCGCGAATCAAACTTGCGATGGCGGCCCAACCGCCACCGTATGCGTCTTCCGCAACGGCCTCAGCATCCAACGGTGATTGCGACACGACCTGTCGCCAGAAGAAGCTTCACAAGTCCGGCCCACCTGCCGCACCACTCACGAAGCCATTGGGCACGACCAAGTCTGGCAGGCAATCCAGATTCAAGTCCACGGCTAAGGCGCCCCAGGCCCAGCCACCATCGCTGGCACCCGAGCCCACGCTCGCATCCTCGAAGCTCGCGTTGACCTGCCCGAGAAACAGACTGTTGCCGCGCGCATGCCGGCGGAACTGTGCACGCACATTTTCATCGCCACCGGGCTGAAAGCGCGCCTGCTGCGTGATGCGCGCACCCGCCGAGGACTGCATATTCGACACGTAGAGATCCTCCACGCCGTCCCCATCGAAGTCCGCCCAGGTCACGCCCATGCCAGCGGAAATATCCTCAACCCCGTGAGCGGCAGCCGCTTCCGTGAAGCGTCCATCCGCGTTCACGTAGAGCGCGTTACGCCCAAAGTCATTGGCCACGTACAGATCCTGATCACCATCCCCATCGAAGTCTTCGAAGGCCGCCGCGAAGGAGAAGCGATTGCCCTCCGCATCGAGGCCCAGCTCCGCGGTGGCATCTCGAAAGAGCAGCTGCCCCAGGTTCAACAGGAATAGATTGCCCTGCCCGTTCTGTGCATCGTGATAGGGCACGGGCCGCGCACCACCGTCGTAGGGCGATAGGTAGCCGCACACGAACAGGTCCACGTCCCCGTCGTTGTCCACATCAGCCGCCGCCATGGAGGTTCCGCTCGGAGCTTCGTAGCGTCCCGCAATCCGAAATCGCCCGCGCCCCGTGTTCTCCATCAGGATGACCTCATCCACGGTGGTCAGCACCAACTCGCGATCCCCATCCCCATCGAAGTCCACGATCAGAGCGCTGGTACAAGAGTCCAGAATGTTGATCCCCATGGCCGACGCCCCCTCGCGCACGCTGCCATCGGGCTGACGCAGGTAGGCCCGGTTGGGCAAGCCCCCCGGCTGGCACAAGTACAGGTCCTCAAGCCCGTCCTCGTTCAGGTCGCCCACCGCGAGCCCGTGATGACCGAGCAAGCCAACGCCCAGACTCGGATCCAAACGCCGGCGCCACCCGTCGATTCCTAGGTCCAACTGATCGCGCAACACGTCGCCACCGAAGACCGCTTGAGTGGCGTCCTGGAAGAGCGGCTGCGCGCCGATAGATGCGCTGAACGACTCGCGCTCCAAGTGCCAGAGCCGCGCTACCTCATCCTCGCCCACACGGAATTTCACGCGCCAATGGCCATGCAAGCCGCGCGCACCGCACGAACGCTGAACATGCACCAAGAGGCTGAACCAACCATCACCGAGCTGTACATCCTGCACGTGCAAGTGCGTCCGGCGCTGGCCCTCGCCAAGCACCGCATCCCAAGCGCGCACCAAACCCAAGACTTCCTCCGGCGTACGCGACACGCGCTCCTCTTCCGATGCAGCCGCGCCGGAGAGCAATTGCCATACACCCCTTTGCTCACTGAGCGGCTCGGCCGGAAGCAGCTCACTAGCCTCAAGCTCCGGATCCCAATCCGGGGCAGACCCCATGCCGTCCGCCGCGGCGAGCAGCGCTAAGAGACTGGCCTTGCCCTGGTCGGCAAGCGTCTCAGCGCGCCAGTCATCTGCATCCGTAGCCACCAACTCCAAGGCTTCGCGCGTAGCGCCCATGGCCGGCGCGCTCCCCGGCAGCCGCGCTTCGGGCGGCTCCTGCCCAGCTTGGGACAGGGCGGCCAATAGAACCATGCCAGCTCCCATACGAAGCAGATACACGGACGCGGATAGGGTTCCTAGGGGGGTGAATCGCACGCTGCCATCCTAGCCCGCAAGGTTCCTGCAGGAAGTCCAAGGTCGTCGGTTACCAAGGGGGCGGAGGGGCGTAGACCGCAGTGGAGAATGGAGAGCCGACTTGTGGCCGTGTTGGAGACACGACCGCCACCCGCCCCCGGGCGGCCTGGTAAAGTCGGACGGGCCTGCCCTATGGGGCAGGCCCCCCCCAATTCTTAGGCATACCGTCGGGGCGTGTGTATACTTG
>JBLIOL010000070.1:0-19566 GCA_047639615.1 Planctomycetota bacterium
AAATCGCCCCCGACTTCGAGCTAGCCACCTACCCCGAAGCCAACATCCTCTGCTTCCGCCACCTCCCCGAAGCCGAGTCCACAAACCCGGCCGACCTCGACGCCCACCAAGCCCGCATCCGCGCCGCCGTCCTCAAAGCCGGCGACTTCTACATCACCCAAGCCCGCCTAAACGACAAGCTCTGGATGCGCGTCACCATCTCGAACCCGTTCACGTCGGAAGCTGACCTGGACCGACTGATAGCAGCCATCCGCGAAGCTGCTCAGCAGGACTAACCAGTTCCCGCAAACCCAAATGCGCGGATTCCGCTAGCCCAATCGCAGCATGCTGGTCGCGCCGCCCAGGAGCACCCAGCCAGAAACGCCAGCGCACCAGCAAAGCAGCCCGCTGAGCCTGCCGGCGAGCAATGCGCCGAGACCAAGCAGGAGCAGAAGACCGAGCACCATGATCGGCTCTCCCGAGAATGGCCCGCCCACTGGCCCGCTTATTACGTCCATCAGCGCCTGCTGCGCCCCAAGATCACCAGCCGTACCGAGGATCACGAAGCAAACGGCGACCACTGCGAATCCACCGTAGGCGAGCCACACCCCATTCAGGTCGCGCACCTCCAATGTGCGTGCTTGCTTTGGGCCCATGGGCGCACCGTAGCACGACTTCCAGAGATTGCCGGAGATCTTCAAGAGCAGCCTGCGTAGCGGGGTGACCTCCCTTCCCAAGCCCCCTTGAGTGTCCCGTTGCCTGCCCTAACTCAAGCTCGCGAGTTCTTTCGTTTCGAGCTCCGTCAACAGCTGCGTCAGCCAGCTTTCTGGATATCCGTACTGATTTGCGTTGCGGCGGGGATCGGTCTTGCGGCTACGGATGTGGGCGCGTTGTCGGTGGCGGCGGGGCGCATTCCGCGGAATGTGCCCTACGCGATGCTGAACAACCTGGTGGGGCTCTCCGCCATGGGCATGTTTGTGATGCTGGTGAGCGTCGGGCAGGCGGCCATGCGCGACTTCAGTAGTGGTACGGCGCCGCTTATCTTTTCGAGGCCGGTGGTGACGCGCGGCTATCTGCTGGGACGCTTCGCAGGTGGGTATGTGGTTGGGCTCTTGGCGGTGCTTTGTGGCGCGCTGGCCTCGGTCCTGACCATGCTGGCCTTGCGCGGCAGCGACCCGGAGATTGGGCCGATCTCTTGGCTGACATGGGTGTACGGCATCGTCTGCATGCTCGCACCTAACCTGCTGTTGGCGGGCGCTTTGGTGTTCTTGCTGGCGCTCTGGACACGCAGCATGGGCGCGTCCTTCCTGGGTCTCTTGCCGCTGATGTTCGGGCAGGACATTGCCGAGGCATTGCCTGTGGCGATCTTCGGCTACCAGCTTCCGGCGTTGCTCGACCCGCTCGGGATTGCGGGGCTGGTGAGCGTCACGCGCACCTGGACCGTGCAGCAATACACCCATCAGATCCCTGGGCTTAGTGGCGACCTGCTGCTGAACCGCTTGATCTGGGGCTCGATTACCGCGCTTGGATTGCTCCTCTCCCAATGGGTCTTTGCACGCCGGACCCGGCGCGCGGACTTGGGCGAGCGCTCGCGTAAGCCGGCGCAGGTAGAGAGCGCCGAGGATGGAACCAGTAGCTCCGTGGCGAGCAGCTTGCCCCAAGCCAAACCGCAGCAAGGCCTTGCGCTTCAGCTGCAACAAATGCGGGCCATCATGCGCTTCGAATTGCGGCGCATGCTCTCCACGCTGACCTTCAAGGTGCTCTTCCTGAGCGCCCTGGCCTTCGCCCTCTATGGAGTCACGCGCGGCGAGCGCGTCATGGGCGTGCTGTCCGTTCCGGAGGGCCGCAATGTGGCCTTTGCGCTCAGGGGCAGCGGCAAGTTGGTCATGACCCTGCTCATCACGCTCTTCGCCGGCGACCTTGTCTGGCGCGAGCAGAGCACGCGCATGGGACTGATCCTGGACTCCCTGGGCAGTCCCCTGTGGACACGCGTAGCCGGCAAGCTTGGCGCCCTAAGTGTCTTGGTCTTCGGAACCATGGCCGCGCTGGGCGCGTGCGCTTGGGCCCTGCAGAGTTCCCTAGCTGAAGGCGTCGGCCGACCCGCGGAGTTCAGCCAAGTAGCCATGATGGTCGCCCATGAATCACTGAGCTACCTGCAGCTGGCAGCGGTCGCCGTGCTCCTGCAGACCATCGCCGGTGGACGCATGGCAGGCTACATGGCCATGGCCGGCTTCCTTGTGCTACGCCTGGGCCTCGTCGGCATGGGCTATCGCAGCGACCTCTACTCCATCGCCAGCCTGCGCATGCCCCAGCTCACCGGCATGGATGGCTTCGGCCACAGCTGGCCGCGCGTGCTCCTAGTACACGGCTATTGGACGCTCATGGCGTTCAGCATGGCTTGCGCTGCGGGCCTACTCTGGCCCCGGGGCGTGCTCCTATCCTTCGGCGAGCGCGTGGCTCAGGCACGCCAACGCGCCGCGAGCGGCGGCGGCATTGCGCTGGCCTTCTCTCTCGCACTCAGCCTGCTCGCAGGACTCAACGTCTACGCGCAGATCGAGGCCCCCGGCATGGGCTGGAACCGCGACCAATTGGATGCCATCGCGGTCCGGTACGAAGAGGAATTCCAGCACTGGATCGACGTCCCAAAGCCCGAAGTGATCACCCTTATGGGCGACATGGAGGTCGTGGGTCGCCAGGTTCACGTGCGCGGTCGCTACGTACTCTCCAATCAGCACCCGGAGTCCATCGAGCGCATGCTCGTGGACTTTGGTCCGGACCTCGAACTCCACGGACTGCGCCTGCATGAGGGGTCGAGCGCAACGGAATTCGAGCAGCTCGTCAGCACACGCAAGGCCTCCGGCCTGGCTCTCACCGACAACGTCGAGGGCGTACCCGGATCCGTGCTTGGCACCCAGGTGATGCACTTCGATCCACCCCTGGCCAGCGGTGCGACCATCAGCCTGGACTTCGACCTGGAGTTCGCGCCCAAGGGCCTAGGCCCGCGCCCGGCGGACCGCTGGATCAAGAACAACGGCTCGCTACTCATGTGCGGCACGGGTACCTACGAGTTCTTCCAGGGCAGCCGCGTCTTCCCGAGTTTCGGCTACAACGCTGATCGCGAGTTGCGCTCCACCCGCAGCCGCAAACGCCATGGCCTTGAAGCCTGGGAGGGTCCAGTCGATCCCCATGCCTACGAGCAGGATCGCAGCGCACGCGACGTACAAGGCGAAGCTGCCGCCTGTTCGGATTGGGCCCACGCGGAGCTCTGGATTCACACGCCCAGCGAGCAACACGCCATCGCTCCCGGCAAGTTCCTCGCACGCACGCTGCAAGGCGATCGCGCGACTCACCACTACAGGACCAAGGAGCGCATCCAGGCCTTCTTCCCGGTGGTCATCGGCGAGTACGAGCACATCGGCACGCGCATGGGTGAGGTCGATATCGACCTCTTCTACCACGCCGCACATCCTCAGCGCGTGCAGCACATCCTCTGGGCATTGGAGCGCTCGCTCGCCTACTTCGAGGAACACTGGGGCCCCTATCCCCACGAGTTCCTGCGCATGGGTGAGATCCCTGGCGCCAACAGCTACGCCTGCTCCTTCCCAGGCATGATGGCCTTCGCGGAAGGCATGTCCTTCACCTGCCCAGCGGGCGACGGTCACGCCCTGGACTTCCCCGGCTTGACCGACGCCGACGCGGAGACCACAGACCTGGATCCAATCCTCTGGATCGTAGCCCACGAAGTGGCGCACCAGTGGTGGGATGCGGACGTGCTCCCGGCCAAGGCCCTAGGCGCGGGCTTCGCCTCCGAGAGTCTGGCCCAGTACGGCTCCTTAGCAGTGGTGCACGCGGAGTACGGCGAGGCCGTTGCCCAGCGCGTGGTGCAGTTCGAGTGGGAGCGCTACATGACCGGCCGCTCCTCTTCGGATCGCCAGGAGCGCACACTGACCAAGGTCGACGACCAAGCACACCTGCACTACGGCAAGGGCATGGTTGCCTTCCACGCTTTGGCTCAGCTAGCTGGATACGAAGCAGTCGATAAGGTCCTGGCTGAGATCGTCACGAAGCACGGCGGCAAGGACGGTCCGCCGCTCACATCGCTGCAGTTGATCGCTGCTCTCGAAGCCGGTCTACCTCCGGAACTCGGGCCCATCCTGCAGGAACTCCTGAGCGAGATCGCCTTCGTGGAGTCCGCCGTAACACGCGCCGAGCTGCGCGAGACTGACAACACAGACACGCCCTACAGGCTGCACGTGGAAGCCGACGTGAAAGCCATGCGCGCGGACGGCGACGGCGCCGAGACACCCTACGACTACGAAGGCCCCCTCGAATTTAACGTGCTCTTCCAGGACGGCGAACCCGCCGTCAGGCTGGAAGCGCAAGTTACGGACGGTCGCGTGAGCTTCGACGCCAGCTTCCCCGCCCCGCCCACCTCAGTCCGCACGGACCCGCGACTCCTGCACCTAGACCGCGACCTGACCAACAACTCACGCTCCGTCGTGGAGCTAGCCCAATGACCATGCTCACCATCCGAGGTCTCACCAAGACCTACGCCAACGGCACCCGTGCCCTCGACAACGTCGATCTGGACGTGCCCCAGGGCATGTTTGGCCTGCTCGGGCCGAACGGCGCCGGGAAGTCCAGCCTGATGCGCACCATCGCTACGCTGCAACAACCGGATGCGGGTAGCGTGCAGTTCGAGAACATCGATGTGCTGGCGGATCCCGACGCGGCGCGGCGCGTGCTCGGCTATCTACCCCAAGAATTCGGCGTCTACCCAGGCGTCGGGGCCGAGTCTTTGCTCAACCACTTGGCCATCCTAAGCGGGCTCGGCAACAAGGGCGAACGTCGCGAATGCGTGCAAGCCCTGCTGCAACAGACGAACCTCTGGGATCAGCGCAAGAAGGCCGTGTCCGGTTTCTCCGGCGGCATGCGCCAGCGCTTCGGCGTAGCCCAAGCACTACTCGGTTCGCCGCGCCTCCTGATCGTCGACGAGCCCACCGCCGGCCTCGACCCCGCCGAACGCCAACGCTTCCTGGACTTGATCTGCGAAGTCAGTGAGCAAGTGGCCGTGATCTTCTCCACCCACCTAGTGGATGATGTGCGCGAGCTGTGCCCGAACATGGCCATCCTCAACGAGGGTCGCGTACTCCAGAGCGGCGAGCCCGCCGCCTGCATCAAAGGCCTCGAAGGCTCCATCTGGAGCCGCTCCTGCGAGCGCGAAGACATTGATGTCCTGCGACAAAGCTTGCAGGTGATCTCCACCAAACGCCGCGCCGGCAAGATCACCGTACACGTCAACGCCGAGACTCAGCCCAGCGGCTTCGATGCGGTGCAACCTGACCTGGAAGACGTCTACTTCACGACTCTGGCCGAAGCCCAACAGCCGGCCTAGTCAGGCACAGGACTCGCACTGGCCTATCAACAGTAGGTCGTGCGCCCTGACCGTGAAGCCCTTGGGCGCCAGCCCTGCCAGGGAACCCGGGCAGCCAGGGATGTCGAACAAGCGATCACAACTCTCGCATAGGAAGTGGTGATGGTGTTCGAGGCCCGAGAGCTCATAACGCGGAGCCTGGCCGACGAACTCCACGGCGACCGCACGACCGGCTTCCACCACTGCCTTCAGGGTGCGGTAGACCGTCGTGAGGCTGATATCGGCCCCGCTCGCGCTCGAATCAGCGAGGATTTCCTGTGGGCTAAGCGGGCGCTCCGCGCTTTCTAGCACGTTGAGGATCGCCCGCCGCTGATGCGTCATGCGGATCATGCCGGCCACTGTACTAAATCCGGACCCCTTATTGCAAATGGATATGCATTAGCAGTAAGGTCTCGCCCATGTTCCCCCGCGACTTCTCCAGCGCCTGCTTAGGCGGACTCTTCATGGCCGGCTGCGCAAGCACCCCGGCGGTCCCGAACACCCACACCCACACCGAGTCCGATGTGGGACAAGGAACCCGGGAGCAGACCCAGCCCGAGCACACACCGGGCGGCTGGTTCGAGCCTTGGCCCGACCACCATGAGAGCCAGCACGACGCCCCCTACGTGCACAACTTCGGCCTCGAGCCGGCCTTCCTGGACCGCGACCTCTTCATCGACCTGCGTAGAACGCGCTCTTCCGACTCGAAGGACTTCGAGCTCGCTGCGGAACTCGAATGGGCCGTCACGCGCCGGATCGGCGTCTTGCTAGAAGCCCCCCTCGAGCGGCTAGCCCCTGAGATGGGCTCGTCGGAATCCGGCCTTGGGGATGTGGCGGTTGCGCTGCGCTTGCTGCTGATCGAATCGCCGGACTTCCTACTCTCCAGCAACCTCGAACTAGCCCTGCCCAGCGGCTCCGAGAGCAAGGGCCTCGGCAGCGGCGAGACCGGCTTCGCCCCCTCCTTCAGCGCTTGGTTCAATCTCGGTGGAAGGCTGCAGGCCAGCGCGGTGATCGGCACCGAGACCGGCCTGGAAAGCGAGGACACGGAGCTCTTCTACGGAGCAGCCCTAGCCTATGCCTTCCCCCAGGATGATCCGATCGACGCGGACTCCCACGACCACAGCAGCGACCATGCACCCAGCGGTCTGACCAGCGTGATGCTGGAGCTCACCGGCCAAACAGCCCTCGATGGCCCGGACGAAGGAGCCGATTCCGCCGAGGTACTTATCGGAGTCAGCCGCAGTCTGACCGAGACCTGGGGCGTGCGTGGCGCGTACCAGTTCCCGATCGGGCCCGATCAAGAGTTTGATAGCGCCGTGCTCATCGGCCTGACCTATCACTTCTAGGCGTCAGACTCGCGCGGCAGCAGGTAGCTCTGCCGGTGGCTGAAGATCAGGTTGGTCTCCATGTGCTCGACCTCCGGGCGCGTGGTGAATGAGTCGAGTGCGAGGTCGCGCAAGTGCGCGGCGTCGCGCACCTGCACGTGCACGAGGAAGTCGTTGGCGCCGGCCACGTGGTAGACATGGGTGGTCTCCGGGAGCGAGAGCACGTGGGCTTGGAATTGCTCGAGCTGATCGCGCGAGTGACGTTGGATGCGCACGGAGATCAAAGCCTCCAGACCGATGCCCAAGGCCTCGGGATCCACGTCCGCGTGGAAGCCCCGCAGGGCTCCGCTGGAGCGCAGGCGGCGGACACGTTCGAGGCAGCTCGAAGGAGCTAGCTGAACCAGGGCAGCGAGCTCCTTGTTGGATATCCGTGCATCCTTCCGCAGGGCCACCAGAATGCCGAAGTCGATTCGGTCGAGAGCGTCAATTCCGTTCATATACCGCATTCTATTCGGCATCAATCATACGCAGGCATGGGTTATACGAATGGGCGCCAGTTATCCCGAATTCCGTACGTGAACTAGAGCCACCATGCAGCCCTTCAATCCGCTCGAATCCCTCGCCACCGCCCGCCATGAATTTGGCGAGCACGGCGGTGTGAACATGTCCATCGAGACCAGCACCACCTTCACCGTGTTGGACGCCAGCACCATGCCCGAGGTGTTCCAAGGACTGCACGGTCCGGACCAGGGTGGCTGCTATCTCTACGGCCGCCACTACAACCCCACGGTCTATGTGCTCGGCAAGCAGATCGCCGCCATGGAAGGCGCCGAGGCGGGTTACTGCACAGCCAGTGGCATGAGCGCCATCTCCGCCGCCTTGCTGCAACTGTGCAACGCCGGCGAGCACCTGATCTCAAGCAACACCATCTACGGCGGCACCTTCGCCCTGCTGGGCGAGTTCCTACCGGCCAAGATGGGCCTGGCCGTGGACTTCGTGGACATCACCGATCTCGATGCAGTGGAGCGCGCCTTCCGCGCCAACACCAAGGTGCTCTACGTGGAGAGCATGTCCAACCCGACCCTACGCGTGGCCGACATCAAGGCGCTCAGCAAGCTCGCCCATGATCACGGCGCCAAGCTCGTGGTGGACAACACCTTCTGCCCGCTGGTGCTCTCGCCCCTGCAACTCGGCGCGGATGTGGTCGTGCACAGCCTGACCAAGTTCATCAACGGCGCCTCCGATGCCATCGCCGGCGTGGTCTGCGGCTCAGCCGAATTCATCACCAGCCTGATGGACCTGCACATGGGCGCGCTCATGCTGCTCGGCCCGACCATGGATCCGCACGTGGCCTACAGCATCAGCATGCGCCTACCGCACCTAGGTCTGCGCATGCAGGAACACAGCCGTCGCGCGCTGCTCTTCGCCGAGCGTCTCAGCGCGCTTGGCCTAGACGTCACCTACCCGGGATTGCCCGATCACCCGGACCACGAACTGCTGCAAGCCCAAGGCAACGCAGAGTTCGGCTTCGGCGGCCTGCTCTGCCTGGACCTGGGCACCGCCGAACGCGCCAACGTCTTCATGCAACGCCTGCAGGACAACGGCCGCTTCGGGCTAATGGCCGTCAGCCTGGGCTTCTCCGAGACCCTACTCTCCTGCCCCGCCAGCTCCACCTCCAGCGAGCTCAGCGAGAGGGACCTACGTCGCGCAGGCATCCGACCGGGCCTTGTGCGCATCTCCATGGGCTACACGGGCAGTATCGAGCAGCGCTGGCAGCAATTGAACGAAGTGCTGCAGAGCATGGACCTAATCCCGGCGGAATCCGGCCTTGCTAGCTAACTGCCCGTATCCCGCCGGGGCCCTGTGTGCTTCACTGTCAGCATGACATGGTTTTGGCGGGTGGCGCGGCTGGCGTTGGTGGTGTACGGAGCGGTCTGCGGAGCGCTCTACATCTTCCAACGTCGCCTGATTTTCCCCGCACCGCCGTCGGGGGCAGCGCCGCAGTACGAGCCCTGCAGCTTGGTACAGATTCCACGCGAAGGCGGACCCACTGGAGCGGGCATGTACGCGGCCCCCGCCGATGAGGCAGCCCCGACGGTGATCTTCCTGCACGGCAACGCGGAGGACATCCGCCATGCCAAGGACATGGCGCAGGCCTTGACCGCCGAGGGCTTGGGCTTTCTTGCTCTTGAGTACCCGGGCTACGGCGTGCTGTCCAAGCAGAGCGCCACCGAGAAGAGCATCTACGCCGCCACCCAAGCCGGCATCGACTGGCTTCTCTCGAGGGGGGTTGCGCGCAAGCAGATCATGATCGTTGGACGCTCCCTCGGCTCCGGTCCCGCGGTGGAGATGGCGGGACGCGGTCACGTTGCGCGCATGGTGCTGATCACGCCCTACACATCGATCGTCGACATGGCGCGCAAGATGATGCCCTTTGCTCCGGCTGGTCTCTTGGTGAAGGACCGCTTCGAGAGCGACCGCAAGGCGCCGGCGATCGAGATCCCTGTGCTCGTAATTCACGGCCGGCAGGACGAGATCATCCCCGTAGCCATGGGTCAGCGCATGGCCGAGTTGCTACCGCAGGCGACGCTCGAATTGCTCGAAGGCTCTGGCCACAACGATCTGCCCCTACGGCAAGGAACGCCGCTCATGGAGCAGATCGTGGCCTTCCTGAAGGACTAGCCGGGCGCGTTGGCCTTGGCCTCGCGCTCTGCTTTGCGCTCCGCTTTGCGAGCGTCGAGGGCAGCCTTGGCGGCGCGGCTCTCGGTTTGGAACTCACCCCAGCGGGCGGTGCCAAACTCGTCCTGGATTTCCTGAGCGCAGCCGAGCAACGCCGTCAGCAGCTCGTCGCTACGGGAGAGCTCAAGCGCGCCGGTGCCCAGGGCCAGAGCTTCGGTCGCTCCCTTGCTCTCGCGCACCTGCTCAATCAACTGCGCCATGCGGGCCACGCGCAAGCGGCCGGACTTGAGCAATTCGCTCTCCACGTAGATCTGCAAGTCGTCTTGTCCAACGTGCCGAGCGGCATCCGCAACCCAGAGCGCAGCGCTCTCGGACTCCAAGGAGCCATCGCCCAAGCGGCCGACGATCGTGCGCGCGGCGCCGACCTCGCCCAGATCAAAGAGACGCACGGCTATCAACGCCTGAGCGCGATAGGTGCGCTCGACCGGGAAGCGTTCGTCGACGCCCCAGGAGTGCAGAGCATCGGCTGCCCGTTGCAACCAAACCACGGGCTCGGTCCAGTCACTGCTATCCGCCGGGAAGAGGTTGCGCAGATCCCGCGTGCCCAAGCTGCCGGGGCGCGAGGGATCCTTGCGGTACCAAGTTTCCGTGGGCTGAGCGATGCCCTCATCGGGCAGCTCACAGAGTCCAATCTCAAATGCACGCAGAGCGTTGTCGATCTCGCCCGAACTGGCGAAGAGTCCCGCGGCGCGCTTGGCGGTGTCACGGCGTAGGCCTTGGCCTAGGTCGATGGACTTTTCAGCGATCGCGCGCGCGCGACCTAGAGCTTCGCGCGGTCCCACCATTTCGCGCCAGGTATCGAGCACGAGGTTTTCGAAGTAGCCCATCTGCCAGGGATTTTCGGGCGGCTTAGCAAAGTGCAGGATGTCTTCCACCAGGGCCAAGCACTGCTCGCCCTCGAGGACCTCCTGAGCCTCTTCCACCAACTCGCTCGCGCTGACCGTACTGGAGCCATCGTCGCCTCCGAAGAAGTTGCGACCGCCGCTGACGCGCGTAGCGCACCAACGGTAGAGCCGCAGTGCATCGTCCACGCGACCCGCCCGGGCCCAAACTCGCGCCAAGCGACGTACCTGCACAGCATCCTTGGGATCCACGCCGCGCACCAAACCGGCCAAGTGTTCGTCGACTTCCTCGTTGATCAGATCGGGGTGTTTGTCCAAGAGAGCCAACAGCATGGCCGCCTCGGCCTTACCACCGGAACCCGAGCGCGCCTCCTGCAGAAGACCCTGCAGGGCACCGGTGGGGCCGAACTCAGCAACACGTGCTGCCAGCAAGCCTTCGAAGAGTCCCTGCAAGCGCGACAACTGGCTGGAAGAACGGGTGCGCAAGAAGCGCGTCATCTCCTCCACGAGCGGCGCATGTTGGGCCATGTGCTCGAAGGCGGTCATGCCTGGCTCTTCCTTCTCGGGGTCCTTGTCGCGATAGGCGTCTAGGCCGCCGCGTGCCAACAGGTCCTTCTCAGTTTGTTCCTCTGTACTCGGCTCTGCGTCATCCTTATCCGCGGGCCAGACAGCATTCGCCAGGGGCGAGGCGCCCCTGCCAAATGATCCGTAGCGGTCCGCGACCTCGCCCGCCTTGAAGGTTCGCCAGAAGCGGCGCAAAGTAGCGCGCGCCTCCTCGGGCTTGCCAGCCTCGAGCGACTCCTTCATTTTCGCGATACTCTTGGGCAAGCCCTTAGCCTTGACGTCACCGAAGCGCACAACGACTCCATTGACCACGATCAAGGCATTCGGCGGCAGCTTGAAACCCGCAGGGTAGCCCGGGATTCCGACCTCCTCCTCGTCACCGAGACCGAGCGCGTCGATGCGCTGGGTGACCTCCCACACATGCGGCCAGTGCTCGAGAGCACGCCAGCCATCAGCTAGCTCCGTAAGCCGTTCCTTGCGCACCTTCTCATCGGTCTCACTCTCCAGAGCGATCACCCGCTCGAGCATGTCGAAGGCACGCGGGCGGTCCCCGAGGGAGCTGAACACACCACGCGCGCGCTGCAGCACCGACACTTCCTCTGGGAACTGCGCGAGGGCCGAGTTCATCAGCTCCAACTGACGCTCGTCCAGCTCCGCCTTCACGGCCAGTTCGACCATGGCGAGGGCAAGCTCCTTGGTCGCATCCTCTTCCATGGCTGCCTGTGCCACGCCAAAGAACAGCTCCACGTGCTCGGGCAAGTACTGCTCGAGGATCTCGCGCTGGGCGCGAGTTTGGTTGTAGTCCGAAGCATCACCCTGAACGAGGGCGAGCCATGTATCGCCCACCATGGCCAAGGCCTCCTCCGTGCGCTCGAGCTTGTTCAAGCAATGCAAGCGGATCGCCAGGTTCATGGCCGAGCCCGGGAACTTGCTCTCCAGCGCGGCGTCCAAACGCAGGATCACATCGAAGTTGGCTTCCGCCTCACTCATGCGTCCAATGCTGTAGCTCACATAGGAGCGCGCCTTGGGCAAGGACTCGGCGAAGGCCTCCACAATGAAGTCCGCAAGCTCGGGACCGGTGCCCGCGCGCATGTCGTTGATTAGGCCAAGCAGGAAGTCGGCCCGGGAAGTCTCCTCGATCTTGGGCCACAGGCCGCGCATGGCTCCGGCACGTTCGGCGGGATCCATCAATGCCAGCACCGGTCCCAGGCCGTAGGCGTAGCGCTCGCCGTAGTTCTCCATGATCTCGGCCACCTGCTCAGAGCTGAGCAAATCGCCGCCGGCCTTCTCCGAGAGCTCCGGCAGCATGCGCACGAAGCTGCTGCCCTTCTCCGTATCTTTCAGGATCAAGCCAACGAAGTACTGATAGAGGCTGCGACGTCCTTCATCCGTCAGAGCGCTCGCGCAGGAATCAAGAGTGCTCTCAAGCTGGTAGCTCTGCTGACC
The DNA here is from genome assembly GCA_047639615.1 of Planctomycetota bacterium. Taxonomy (GTDB): domain Bacteria; phylum Planctomycetota; class UBA1135; order UBA1135; genus CAYWNK01. The sequence continues at coordinate 12,309 of JBLIOL010000070.1, forward strand.
TTGGGCCATGCCGTGACGGACCCACTCGCGAGCGATGAACAAGCACAGGTCCTGATCACCGGTCCAACGCGCGGCGGAGAAGAGCGCTGCCATCTCGGGCAGCTGCTCCACATCCAAACCAGTCAGGTCGATGCGCCGCAGGAAGAGGGCCAAGGCCCCCGTATCACCGGCCACCGCCATGGGCAGCAATTGGCGCAGGCCCTCCGCCAAGGGAATGCGTGAACCACTCAGCGCGCCAGCGGAGCGACCGGCACGCACCATGAGTTCGGCGCGACGATCCGCTTCTAGATTTGCGCCCTCCACCAGAGCCTGAGCCGAACGCGCCTGCCCGCGCCTGACGCGTGCGTCGACGGCGGCCTCGATCAGGTCCTCGTCTTCGGGGAATTCTCCAATGAGCTCGGCGTCCATCTCATCAGCCGCAGCGATCTGGCCCAAAGCCAGGGTTCGCTGACGGTGGAGCTGGGCACGAATGGCTAGGCGCGGATACTGCTCGATCTGGGTGGGCGGTTGCACGCCACCAAAGGTCGCTCGTCCCAGCTCCAACTCCCCCATAGCGAGCGAACGCCACGCCGCTAGGTCAGCCGCGGCGAGCTGCAGGTCGTCGCTGGTAGCCAACCAACCGGTGATCGCCCGTGCGTGGAAGCTGTCGTACTCGTCAACATTGCGCGAGAAGGAGAGGAAGGAGTTCGAGTCGTCCTCCTCTTCCTCCTCCGAGTCCGATTCCACCAGAGGCTTGCGGCCGAGCATCAACTCGAGCGCCCGTGCGTAGAGCGGCCGCGCGCGCTCGTCCGAGCCCAGCGCCTCCTCCATCTCCGCGACCTTGACCAACAGGCCCACATCCGTGGGCCGCGTAGCGAGCACCTTCGAGTACGCCTCGAGGCCTTCCTGCTCGTAGCCAGATGTCTCCAAGAGCGCTGCGGTCTGACGTCGGAAGACCACCGGATCCGGCAGGTCGCGCGCCATCTCGAAGGTCTTCACGGCGCTGGACACATCCTCCGCATCCAGGAAGACCTCGCCCAGGTCCAAGAACACATCCGGCGGCACCAGCTCGCCCAAACCGATCAAGCGCCGGCCGTAGGCCAGCTGCCGATCCTTATCGCTCTCCTTCTCGGAGCTCGAGAAGATGTCCATGTCGGCCTTGGCCAAGTCCATCAACTCACGCAATACCGAGCCACGACGCGGCCCTGCAATGGCCAGGGAGTACTCCAAGGCATCCAGCTGCGCCGAGCCGTCCTCAGCCTCCTCGGCCAAGTCCGCCAGCAGCTGATACAGGTAGGACTTGTCGTTGCGCCTTGCCAGACGTTCGAGTGCCTGACGCCGAGCCCAAGCGAGCATCTTCGGCCGCGGCGGCGCATCCACCAACTGGTTGAGCAAGCCGTCGATAGAGACCGTGAAGAGGTCATCCTTGCTAGCGGTCTCCGCCAGGTACTGGAACATGCCCACGGCTTCATCCGCGCGACCGAGCTCGCGGTACAGACCGGCCATGAGCAGGTAGCTGTCGATGCGCTCGGGATTCTCAGCCAGCCCCTTTCTGTAGGCCTGTGCAGCTTCGTCACGCAGACCCGCGAGGGTCAGCACGCCGGCTTCGAACTCTGCGCCGACCGAATCGTTCTCAAGCCCCTGCAATTGGGCCAGGGTCTTGCGCGCCTCATCGGGCTTGCCGCGCTCGAGCTGACTCATGGCCATCTGACGCAGATAGTCGCCGTGGCCCTCGGGATCGATTTTCATCAAGCGCTTAACCGTGCGCTCGTAGTTGTAGTAATCGGTGCAAGCGAGATAGACGCGCCCTTTCTCCTGCAGGGCCTCGACCTCGCTCTTGCCTCCGGTCTTCAGGAACTCGTCGATGACTTCGGCCGCAGAGACAGCGTCGTTGACCTTGCTGTAGAGCCGCACCAAGAGGTTGGCCTCGCGCTCATTCGCAGTGCCCCCCATCAGCTTGGTTTCCAGGTCGACGGCAATATCAGCCAAGCGCCCAAGGCGCGCAGCCACGGTCATCAAGCGGTCCTCCACGTAGCGCCGACGCGGGATGGAATTGACGCGCTCCGCGAGAGAGCCCCAAGCATCGAGCGCGCGATCCTCATCGCCGAGTTCCGAGTAGAGCCAAGCCAAACGCATGGCCACATCCTCACCGGCCTCTTCTAAACCGCGCGCCGCCACCACCGTCTCCAGAGTACTCGCCGCGCGCGCGGGGTCGCCTAGCTGCTCCCAGCATTCCGAGAGCTGATAGCGCACGGGCGCATCGGGTACAGCGTTCGCATCCAAGCGCTCGAGCACCTGCGCCGCAGCGATCAAGTCGCCACGACCGCGCTCTAGCTCAAACAGAAACAGTAAACCCTCCTCCATGGAAGCGCCCAGCTCCAGATGTCGTTCGGTCGCTGCCAGAGCCAAGCCATCCAAGCCTAGGTCCGAGAGCACGCGCGCACCGTCGAGCAAATCTCCGCCAGCTGCGTCGGCGGCCAACCATTGATTCCAGGTGGCCTCCGCCGCCTCCGTATCGCCGCGCTCCAAGTGATGACGCGAAAGACCTTCGCGCCATGTGAGTTGCGCCGGTTCGTCGGCGATCAGCTGCCCATAGGCAGCCAGCATCTCGTCCACGCGATCCGCTTGACGATACATCTCGAGCAGTTCGAGACGCTCCTCCGGGCTGAATCGATCTGCGCGGTCGCCGGCGAAGAGTTCGATGGCCTCGCTGTAGCGATCGGTCTCGCGCAGCAGCGCGATCCAGGTGCTGCGTTCGTCCGCGCTCAATTCCGCCTCGGCCGCGAAACGCTCGATCAGAGCGGCCTCGCTCTCGTCCGCGCGGTGGGCTTCCAGGAGCACGGCCAGGGCGTAGCGCCGGTCGCGCTTGAGGCCCGCGACCTTGACCGCGCGCCAGGCTGCTGCCTGAGCGATCTCGGGTTGGTCCGAGCGCAGGCCCCATTCGGCCACGCGCAACTCGCCGCGGAAGGCTCCCTTGGGATCGCTCGGCACCTGAAACACATCGATCGCATCCCCAGGCCGGCCCATGAGCGCCAGCAGCACCGCCGCGCGGTTGGCCAGGTCCGGATCCGTGCCGGCGGACATGGCATGGGTGGCCAAAGAGCCCTTGGCTTCATCGCCTCCGAGTTCCATCTCCATCAGCGCCATGCGCAGCCGCAGCCAGTCCTCATCGGGACCGCCCGCGCGCGCGTCAGCGAGTGTGCGGTAGGCGTCCAGCGCCTCCTTGGCCTTACCGCTAGCGTCTAGCAGGCGCGCGTGGGAGAGTGCTGAATCGCCAGCAGGATCAGCCGCAGCCAGTACAGCGAAGTCTTCGGTAGCACCGTCGAGGTCGCCGTCTCGCCAACGCAACCATGCTCGCAAGCGGCGCGCTTCAGCCACGCGCTCGGGGCTGCCGCTAGCGTCCTCCGCTAGCTCCAGCCCAAGAGCTTCAAAGACGCTATCGAGGTCGCCGTCACGTCCCGCGAAGGCATCGTGCAGGTTGTCGGGAGCACCCGTGCTGGGCGTTCCAAGCGCGGCTTCGAGTACGACTTCGGGGTCAGCACCGGACTGCGCGAGCGCGAAGGGTTGGAGCAGAAAGCCCGCTAGTAGCAGGGATCGAATCATCACACGCTCTCCACGGTTGCTCGGTCGCGCCGGCGGTCGAAGACGTCAAATAGGTAGGCCGCGAGGGCCAACAGCAAGAGCCACGGACGCAGCTCGCGGTAATCTAGGTTGCGGCCAGCACCACCGGCCTGAGGCGCTGGTAGCGCGGCGCTGAAATCCAAGGCCTGCCCGCCGCTAGTGGCGGAAAGGCTGGCTAGGTCCAATCCAAGACGCGGATCGAGCAGTTGCTCCTGGGCCGGGTCGAGGGCTAGGCGTTGCCTATGGCGCTGGCCCGCAGCGCCTGCGTCCAAGGTCAGCAGCGCGTCGGGCGCCATGAACCAGCTAGCCTCAAAGCGGCCGGGCGCGCGCTCCTGGAAGGACAGCTCAGTGTTCTCGCCATCCGGTCCGTGCACGAGCGCGGCGGGCAGCAAGTCACTCGCCACCATGCGCAGCGCGGTAAGCGTCACAGCGTATCCGTTGCGGTTCAGCTGGAAATCGAAAGGCGCGAGATCGCGCGCGGTGCGTTCGAGCGTGCGTGCCAGGAAGCGACCGTAGTCCGGCCACTCATCCCAGCCGCGACTCCCCGGCCCCACGGGTTCCGTAGGCATGGCCGTGACGCGGCCAAGGCCGTGGCGCCAGGAGGCCAACACCGGGCGTTTGCCCTCCACCGTTTCGAGCACGCCCGTGGCACCGGCCTTGCGCTCGGTCTGCACCAAGCCCTCCACCGCAGGCACTAGGCTCGGATCCATATCGCCCCACCAGGCGGGTCCGCCACCGGCGCTCACGTCGGCTGCGCCGGGCTGCCAAGCGGAGAGCTTGGCGCTGGTAGGCTGCTTGAACATGATCTCCGGCAGGTTGAAGCGGTTGGGCACGCTGTAGAAACGTCCCTTGCCCCAGTTCGCCAGAGTCACCAGGAATTCCGAGTGCGCATCGCCGCCGATCAGCACCGTGGAAGTCGTGATCCCGCGCGAAGCCATGCGACGCAGCATGGGTTCAAAGGCGCCGCTCTCCACGCCGCCGTCGGTCAGCACCAGGATGTGCTTATAGCGCGCGTCGATGTTGAGCAAGCCGTAGAAGGCCTCTTCGATAGCGGGCAGAATGACCGTACCGCCGCCGGCAGCCAGGCGGTTGAGCGCACGTTCAAGCTCGATGCTATTGGAAGCCGGCTGCAGGGGAGCAGCCCAGCGCTTGGCGCCGTAGAACTCGACGATGCCCACCTTGTCGTGGGGCAGGAGCCGGCGCATGGCCAGACGCGCCACTTCCTTGGCGAGCTGCACGCGATTGCCGCCCATGGAACCCGAGGTATCGATCACGATGCCTAAGGCCACGGAAGGATCGCGCTTCTCTTCCTTCTGAAGCGCCTCCACCGGAAGCACATCCGCCAGAGCCGTGTCCTGCCAGCCGCCGGCACCGAAGGCCGAACGAGCGCCGCAGGCGAACAGGCCCAGACCGTCTTCGGTCACCGCCTGCGCCAGGGCGCTGCACAGTTCTTCGGGCAAGCCATCGGCTCCCAAGTCATCGAGCACCACCAGGTCGTAAGCGTCCAAGTTCTGTGCGTCGCCTTGGGCTGTCTCGAGCCTGAGGCCTGGACCGACCAAGTTCCCCATGGCCTGCGCGCCACCGCTTCCTTCGCGGCCAAGGTAGAGGGCGCGCAAGGGATCGTCCACCGGCAGGGTCATGCTGTAGCTCGAACGAGCAGGGTCCACGCCGGCACCTTCGAGCACCAAGCGCAGGGACAAGAACCCCGTGCGCTCCGGCTCAAAGCTCAGCATTACCTCGGCTGTGCCATCCACCTGCAGTCCGTCCACACGCACCCGCTCCACGTCACCTTCGAAGACTGCCACGCTCAAGTTCGCGCCTTGGCCCGCCAAGGTCGCGCGCAAGCGCGCGCTGGTACCGAGCCGTACCGGCGACAAGGAAACCAAACCCACAGGTCGCGGGGCCGGGTCGTTGCTCAAAGTCTGCGTATGCACGGGCAAGCCCCGGCGCACTAGGTCAGCCGCCGTGCGACTCGCCTGCAGATCCGCTCCCAAGCCATCGCTCAGAACGGTGAGACTGCCGAGCGCGCCATTCGGCACCTGGGCGGCTGCGGCGATCATGGCCGCTGCCAGGCTCGCGTCCGCGCCGAGCGCGATACGCGTGAGAGTCGTGGGCGCATCTCCAAGCAAGGAGCTGCCCGAGTCCGAGCCAAGCTCGATCAAGCTAGGAAACGCGCCCTCGGGCAAGGCCGCGTACCACTCGCTGGCGCGGGCGCTGGCCAAGGCGGCATCGGCCTGCGTAACACTAGCGCTGCGATCCACCAGCAGCACATGATGCGCGCTGCTCTGAGTCTTCAAACTGACGGGATGCGCAAGCGCAAGGATCAGCAACAGGCCCACCAACATGCGCAGCAGAGTGGCTCTTGCGAAACCACCTGGACGCGGAAAGAAGGCGAGCAAGGGCAGCAAGACCAGCAGGCCGAGTGCGCTCGTATTGAGGAAGGACAGGTCCATGGATTAGGGCATGCGTCCCGTACGCACGAAGAACCACTCGAGGGCGAGCAGTGCTAGGGCCGCCAGAATCAAAAGGGTGATGGCGCTTGGACCGGAACTATCAAGGTCCGGCAAGCTCTCCATGGCGGCCGTCTCTGGAGCGAAGTCCGCGAGCAGAGCGACTGCCTGCTGAGCGCCACCAGGCACATGCCATTCGCCCGCAAGGGTCGGCACGCTCGGCGCACCGAAGGCCGCGAGTGCGCTGCCTTGCGCGTCGAAGAGATCGTGCGCGGCGGACAGCGGCCGGCCGGCGCTAATCTCGGCCGGGAATTCGGTCGAACCGCCCAGCCAACGCAAGCCGCGAGAGATCAAGACCGGGAAGGCGCGGCTGCTCGCCAGGTCGGCGCCTTCCGCGTCTAAGAGGTCATTCCAAAGGCCGATGCTTCGCACCGAACCGGGCCTCGCGCCCACCGCGAAGGGTGCACCCATGGCGGTCGCCAGGGCCTGCGCGTCGATACGGTCAAGCCCAAGCTGCGGTACGAGGATTTCCAGCGTGCCCGTGGAGTCCGCGTCGGCGTCATGGGTGATCAGCAGCGGTTCCTGCTGCGTGCCGCGGCCGTTCCATTCGAGCGCGGGTAAGCCGGCACCGAAATCCGCCCTCTGACGCACGACCACATCCGCGTTCGCGCTATCGCTGGCTGACTGCAGGCCACGGTCCGCTGCGATGACGGCCTCGAAGACGGCGGGCAGTGCCGGGTCCAACGCCACGCGCAGAGCGCGCCTGACGGGCAGGATGCGCGCCGCTTGATCGTCTAGGGCGATGCCATCGCTGTCCAGAAGGCGCACCAGTAGGCGGCCGCCGGCGGCGGGCAGATCGCGGAAGTGCTGCAGCTTCCGACCGGCGAGGATCTGCTCGCTGGTTGCGGCGAGAGCGCTACCATCGAGGCTGACCTCCACGGATGCGCTGGCCTCCTCGGTGATCACAAGCGCGTCCACGCTGAGCGGGTCGCCGGAGCGCGCGGGGCTGATACCAAGAACACGCACGGCGTTGTTGCTGGCGCGTTCGTCGCCATCGAGAGGCCAACGCAACACGTCGAGTTCGATGCTCTCCAGGAAGCCCGGGTGCCAACCGCTGTCTCCGAGCACGATCACGCTGCGCTCGCCGGACTGCTGGGACCAGGCGCGTATGGCGCTCTCGAGACTCGCGGGCGCCGGCTCGGCCTGAG
>JBLIOL010000071.1:0-19461 GCA_047639615.1 Planctomycetota bacterium
GCGACTGGAATCGGCCTGATCCTTGGCAGCGATGCGCGGCAGGATCATGGCGACCAGCTCGTAGTCGTCCTGGATCAAGACCTCATCGCACTGCATAAGTGCCTCGGCCAAGAGCTGCTCGCCGAGTTGAACTTCCAAGCGCCCACGCAGGCGCCAGGCAGCGCCCATTTTCGGAGCCTGTTTGAGCACACTCTCCACGCGTAGCAGTGCTTCGCGGTTCAAGCCTTCAGTGGCCTGTAGCTGAGCGGAGTGCAGCTGTAGCTGAAGATCGTCAGGTCGGTAGCCCGCGATCACGCGCTCGATCTCGAGTCGTGCGTCGCCAATGGCACCCATGCGTTCGAAGACGCTGGCGCGCTCCAAGAGCAGGTCGACGGTCAGGTCATCGTCGCGAGTGGCGAACGGATGCGTGAGCGCGCGATCCAGCTCGCGCAATGCCAGGCGGCGATCGAAGGACGGGAGTTCAGCTCGGTCACGAACACCCGCCAACACGATGCGCGGGTCTTGGCGCGAGGGGCTGAGAAGTCCCTTGGCCATGTAGCCGCCGAGGCTGAGGGTCACGACCAATCCGGTTGCGGTTGTCCACTTCATGTGCTTGCAGCCTACGGCTGTGTGCCGGGGAAGGAGAGGCCCATCAGAGCGTACTTCTTCATCTTGTTGAACAGGGTTGTACGATTGATTCCCAAGGAGTCGGCGGCGTCCTTACGGGAGCCGCGCGCGAGCTCGAGGGCGCGCACCAAGATGGCGCGCTCGGGGCCCGCGAGGGCCTCTTTGAGGGTTGGTAGTTCCGCTAGTCCTGCGAGCACTTGTAGTCCGGCTTCGAGACTGACTCCGGGCCCGCTCAGAGACCTGGCTTGGTCCGCTTCACGGAGCTCGATGGGTAGGTTGTGGAGCTGGATTTCGGGGCCTGCAGCCAGCAGAACAGCACGCTCTAGGGCGTTCATTAGCTGCCGCACATTGCCCGGCCATTCATACGCAGCTACGGCACCCATCGCTTCGGGCGAAAGTGCAGGAAGCGGGCGATCATACTCGCGCGAGAAGTCTTCCAGGAAGCGCTCCACCAGCATGGCAAGGTCGGCCGGTCGGGCGCGCAAGGGCGGCAGCTCCAGGCTGACCACATTCAGGCGCCAGTAGAGGTCTTCGCGGAAGCGTCCGGCGCGCACCTCGGCCATCAAGTCTTGGTTGCTAGCAGCCACCACGCGTGCATCCGTGAGGCGCGTGGTGTTCTCCCCGACGCGCTCGAAGCTGCGTTCCTGCAGCACGCGCAGCAGCTTGATCTGCAGCTCGGGCGGTGCGGAATTGATCTCGTCCAGGAAGAGGGTTCCCGTGCTGGCCAGCTCAAAGCGGCCGAGCTTGTCCTGCACGGCGCCGGTGAAGGCTCCCTTAGCGTGACCGAAGAGCTCGCTCTCGAGCAGCGGGCCCGGCAAGGCACCACAGTTGACCACCACGAAGGGCTCTTCAGCCCGTGATGAGCTGCCGTGCAAGGCGCGGGCTAGCAGGCTCTTGCCCGTACCACTCTCTCCGAGCAGGAGTACGGTTGCCCGGGTATCTGCCACCGTACGGGCTGTTTCGAGCACTTCCGCCATGGCCGCATCGCGGCAGACGAGGGGCCCAAGGCTCAGGCGGCCTTTCAGCCTCGCACGCAAGTCAGCGTTCTCTGCTTTCAGGTTGGCGCGCTCCAGAGCGCGACCCAGGGTGGTCAGCAGGGTGTCCGGATCCACCGGTAGGGGCACTCGCGCCCACTCGGTTCCAGCGGGCAGATCGCAGTGGGCATTCGCTCCCAGCACCAGGGCGCAGGTAGGTGGAAGCTGCTTCAGCAGTGCGGCATCTGGGCCTTCCGGGTGTAGGTAGACCAGCAGATCCAACCCGGCCGGTTCGTGGTTCGCGTGCAAGCTTGGCCCGGCCGACCAGCTGGCCAGTAGGCCGCCCTGGACGAGGGCGCTCTGCAGGTCGCGGCCGCGTTCACGATCCGGATCGACAATGCCGATGCGGCGACCCGCTAGGGGTGAATCCACCTGGTCGCGCAGGGGCCAGGGGCGTTGAGCAAAGGGGACCGACACGTCGAAGTTCATCGACATGCGTGTCTAGTTCCCTAAACACTCGAGGCCTGTCCTATCCGGAAAAGCTTTCCGGGTAGGGCAAGGAGTCCGGCTAGGGCATGCGGGGCAGGTCGACCACCAGGGCCAGCTTGCCGTCGGGGCGGTCGTAGGCTTGCAGTCCGCCGCCGTGACCCGCGAGGATGCCTGCGGCTGCCGCGAGGGCGTTGGCCCCGTAGTCAGGGAAGATGCGTCGCACCGCGTAGGGCTCGAGCAGCTCGGGGCGCAGGCACGCTTGGTCGATGGCGTGCGAGGGATGTAGCGGCCCGGCGGGGAACTCGAGATCCAGGAGAGCGCGCTCTCCGGCGGCTTCCACACGCACCTTGATCGAGCCTGTGGCGGCTTCATGGTCAGCTTCAACCGCTACCCGGTCGTGCTCGGATACGCAGTGAGCGGCGAGTTGTACGAGGGCGTCGAGGGCTGCACCGAGCAGGGACTTGTCGGCCAGTACATGCAGCCGTTCCGTCGCACGGAAGAGCACTCGCGGGCGATGTCCAGCGTGCACGTCTCCGAGGGAGCCAGAGAGTAGTTCTTGGGTGAAGCCGGCCAGATCCACGGCTTGGTCGCCGGGGGGCGGGGGCGCGGCGACAAACCCGAGGGTGCGTGCGAACTGGCCCAGACGTAGGACGTCCTGCTCGAGGGCCAGCCAAGCATCATCCGCTCCCGCGGCGGGACCGCCGGCTTCGCGCATGGCGAGAGAGTCCAACTGCAGGCGCTGGGCGAGGTCCGCTAGGTCTGCGACCTGGGGTCGATACCAGACGGGCAAGCGCTCAGGCTCAGGCGCTACTAGCGGCTGAGTGTGGGGCTCAGGGTCGAGGCGTAGCTCGGGCTCGGGGTCTGCAAGCGCCTCGGGCTCCATGGCCATGGGCGCACTGAAGGCGTCCAGCTCCTCTCGGGAGAGGCCGACGGACATGGCCGATTCCAGGGTAGAGGTCGAGCTCTGTTCCGCAGGCGTCTGGCCAGCCTGGGGGATGTAGTCGCTGTACTCGGAGAGCTTGGGCTCGAGAGCCATGGGATCCATGAACTCGGCCGGGTGCAGGCCCTCGGACTCGAAGGCGAAGCTGCTCTCGGGTTCCAGATCCAGGTCCGGCTCCGGCAGGCTGAGGGGATCCGTGCCCTTGAGAATGGCCTCGATGCGCTCGAGGTCGGGAGCCGAGAGTGCGATCTCCGCCACCAGCGAGTCCGAGTCGAAGGGGTCCTCCTCGAGGTCGTCTTCCCAGACGCTGGCCTCCGGATATTCGGGCTCAGGCACGGCTTCCCGTTCCTGGGAAACGGGAGCTTGTAGGGGGGCGCAGGCCGGGGCCTGAAGCAGGCTGCCCAGCTGATCTACGGGTAGTGGCCAGTAGGCCGACTGCACTCGGGCGTGGGCCAGGAGCGACGCCAGGTACGGGCGCGGGGCCTCTTCGGCCAGCAATAGGATCTCCCATCCGGGCTCGCGCTCCAGGAAGCGACGCACCAGGCCCAGGTCTTCCCGGGGCAGGCGCTCAGCGTCCAGGATCAGCTTGCCGCGCTGGTTGAGCTGGCCCAAAAGCTCCCCTAGGTCGTCCCATGGGGTGATTTCGGGCCTATTGGCGGGCACAACTCCAGGCGCTGGTACTTGGCCCAGGGCCTGCAGGAGAGGGGTGAGCACGACCGCCTGCGGGCCAGGGCCCAGGGCGACGGTCCAAATGGGTGATTGCATGGACTTGTCAGGCACAAATAGGAGGATAGCAGTCACCTAGCCCCAACCCAAGGATTCCGGGGACAGGCCTCCAGGGGACCCCTCTTCCTGGGCGATTGACGAGGTAAGCACTTCTCTCAGGGTGCCAGGGGTTCCCCTTTGGAGCGTATCCCGCGATGCTGCGCCGCTGCGATGCTGCCCAGCGGCTCAGTCCCCCTCATGTCTTCCCTTCCCGAGATCTCCATCGTCGTGCCGGTGTTCAACGAGGCGGAGAGTCTGCCCCAGTTGCACGCCGAAATCGCGGAGCACGTGGGGGGCATGGGACGCCCCTGGGAGGTGATCTACACGGACGATCGCAGCACGGACGACACCCATGAAGTGCTGCAGGCTTTGGCCGCGAAGGATCCCCATGTGCGGTTGCTGCGCTTCCGCCGCAACTTCGGTCAGACGCCCGCCATGGCGGCTGGCTTCGAGCACAGCCGCGGTGCGGTGGTCGTGACCATGGACGCCGACCTGCAAAATGACCCGGCCGATGTGCCCAAGCTGGTGGAGCGCCTCGAAGCAGGCGCGGACCTGGTCGTGGGCTGGCGCGCCAACCGACAGGACGGCTTGCTGCTGCGCAAGATACCGAGCCAGCTGGCCAACCGCTTGATCGCGCGCGTGACCGGCGCACACATTCACGATACCGGCTGCACCCTCAAGGCCTTCCGCCGTGAGCTCGTTGAGAACCTGCCGATCTACGCCGAGCAGCACCGCTTCCTGCCCGTCCTGGCTCTGGCCAGCGGCGCGCGCTTGGACGAGGTTGTGGTCAACCACCGGCCGCGTATCTACGGCACCAGCAAGTACGGACTCTCACGCGCGGTGCGCGTACTGCTCGACCTTTTTGCTGTGAAGCTGATCGCTGGCTTCTCACGCAGTCCGCTGATGTACTTCGCCGCCTTGGCCGTGCCCTTCGCACTCGTCGGCGCTGCCCTAGTGGCTGCGCTACTGATCACCGACATACCCATCAACACCGATCGCTACCGAGCGGCGGTGGCGTACTTCTCCCTGCTCACCATGACCGTGGTGAACTTCGTCCTGCTGGGCTTGCTTGCGGAATTGGCCATCAAGGTCTCCAATCTGCACAGGCCCAAGTCCTTCGATCCTCTGGCCATCAGCCCAACGCCGTGAGCGACGCCAGCAGCCAAGTGAACACCGCAACCGAGCCCGCCGAGCAGGTCATCGACGTGACCCTGGTGGTGCCCGTGGGCCATGCCAGTGCGCAAGTCGAGGAACTCATCGCCGCTTGGGGTGAGCGCTTGGATGACCTGGGTCTCAGCTGGGAGGCCATCCTGGTCTACGACGGCGTTCGCGGACCGGCCTGGGAAGCGGGCTTGGCCCTCCAAGCCTCCTCGGACAACCGCGTACGCACGATCGGGTTGCACCGCGTCTTCGGTGAGTCTGTGTGCCTCTCCAGTGCCTTCGAGCACGCTGGTGGCCGCTGGATCATGACCGCGCCGGACTACCTGCAGGTGGACGTGCGCGCGCTGGACGGTTTGGTGGAAGCCCTGCGCAGCGGCGCGGACCTGGCCACCTGTCGGCGCACCGGGCGGCTCGATCCCATGCTTGCCAAGCTGCAGTCCTGGGTCTTCAACAGCATTCTGCGTACGGCTACGGGCGCACCCTTCCACGACCTGACCTGTTGCGTGCGCCTGATGCGCCGTGAGGTGGTCGAGGAGCTGACCATCTACGGCAACATGTACCGCTACCTGCCGGTGCTCGCCTTCCGCCAGGGTTTCCGGGTGGAGGAGTTGCCGGCCAAGCACATCGATGCCTCCACCAGCCGGGTGGTCTTCGGAATTGCCGCCTACGTGCGACGTGCCCTGGACATTCTGGGCGTCGTGTTCCTGACACGCTTCACCCACAAGCCACTGCGCTTCTTCGGCGGACTCGGCGGCGCGAGTTTGGTACTCGGCAGCACCCTAGGCCTAGGCCTAGGTTTGCGCCGGCTGCTCTATCCCCATTCGCCGCTCTTCTCGAGTCCACTGTTCCTCCTCGGTGTACTGCTGCTGGTACTGGGAGCACAGATCATCGGCTTCGGGCTGGTGGGTGAGATCATTATTTTCACGCAGGCTAAGAACGTCCGCGAGTACCGCATCGAGAGCATGGACGAATGAGTCAACCCAAGCCCGAGCCTCTCAAGCAGCACCCTTTGACCAGCGTGCCTTACTCCGCGCAGGCCGATATCATGGACGTCACTATTCGCAGGGCTGACCGCACGGACGATGCGGCCCGCGACTCTTACGTACGTGCTCACCAGCGCGGTAGCTTCTTCCACCTCTCCACCTGGGGCCGCGTGGTCGAGAAGGTCATGAAGCACCGGCGCGTGGATCTGGTTGCTCTGCAGGGCCCCGATATCGTCGGCATGATGCCCGTCTCCATCTGCCGCGGCCTGCGCGGGCGTAGCCTGATCTCTGTGCCCTATGGGGTCTATGGCGGCGCCATCGGCGATTCGCCCGGCATCGAGCTGTCGCTCTTCCGCATGGCGGAACAGCACGCTCAGGACCTTCGCGCGCGTCGCTTGGAAGTGCGCACGCGCCTCGATCCGGGCCTGCCGCTCAGCGACGAACTCGTCGCTTCCGAGCTCTACGCCACCTTCGTCAAGCAGCTGCCCGAGAGCGTGGACGAGGTGCTGGCGGGCATGCCTAAGAAGTCCCGAGCCGACGCCCGCAAGGCGCGCAAGACCCATGGGCTCGAGCTTCTAGAAGGCCGCGAGTTCCTGCCCGAGTTGGTGGAACTTTTCCATCGCAACAAGCGCCAGCTCGGCAGCCCGGGCCTGCCCCTGAGCTGGTTCGAGGAGCTGCTCGCCGACTTCGGTGAGCAGATCACGGTGCACGTGGTGCGCAAGGGTGATGAGACCCTCTGCGCGGTCATGAGCTTCCTCTATGAGGATCAGGTGCTGGCCTACTACTCCGGCTCCGCCGAAGACGTGGACCGTAACTACAAGGCCTCGGCCTTCATGTACATGGCCCTGCAGGAATGGAGCGTGGAGAACGGCTACCGCGTCTTTGACTTCGGGCGCAGCCGCAAGGACTCCGGCGCCTTCGACTTCAAGCGCCGCCAGGGCTTCGAGCCCGCGGACCTGCAGTACCGCTATCGCTTGCTCAAGGACAAGGGCCTACCCAGCCTGACGCCTTCGAATCCGAAGACCAAGGGCTTGCGCGATACCTGGAGCAAGCTGCCGATCTGGCTGACGACCATGCTGTCGACGCCCGCGTCCCGGCTGTTGCCCTAGAAGCCCGCTTAAAAAACAGCGACAAGTCGCTGTTTTTTAAGCGGGCTGCTAGTCCTCGTCGTCCTCGTCCGATCCGGCGTAGCCCATGTCGCCGAGGCGCTCTTCCGCTTCAGCGTCGAGCTCGATCGGGACCGCCTTCAAGGCGCTGAGCGTCACCCGTTCCAGGTGCGCATCCAGAGCCGCGTTCATGGATCCTAGGCGGGCTTTGTGGAGCGGGTTGCGGGAGAGATCCTTGCTCTCCTCAGGATCCGCTGAGAGGTCGAAGAGATTGGTGCGCCGGGGATCGAGCCAGCGGATGAGTTTGAAGTCATCGGCCACGACCGTGCGCAGGCCACCGGCGCGGTGCGTCTCACCAAATACATAGTGCGGTCGGTCCGTACGGCGCTCGCGCAGTAGGGAGAGGCCTACGAAGGGCTGGGGTTGTTCCAGCTGGCACACGTCGAGCACGGTGGGGGCGACGTCCACCAGGCTCACCCAACCCTCGGGTGCGGCCGGCTGAGCCGCGGCGAAGCGCGCGTCGGAGCGCGGGTAGCGCACGATCAGCGGCACGTGCAGCACCTCGCGGTAGAGGGTCTTCGCGTGACCGACGCCGCCGTGCTCGTGGAACTCCTCGCCATGGTCGGCGGTCATGACCACCAGCGTGTTGTCCGTCAGTCCGAGCCTGTCCAAGTGGGCCAGCAGTTCGCCGATGCCCTGGTCCGTGCGCGCGATTTCGGAGTCGTAGAGCCGGCGCATCTCGTTCCAGTCGCTCTCGTCATAGCGTCGCCACTGGCGCAGCACCTTGCGGTAGAGCTCACCACTCTGCACCTTGCCGTCGTAGTCGCCGCGGCCGCCCATGGGGTGGCGCTCGTCTTCCACGTAGGCGCAGTGCGGGTCGAAGTAGTGCAGCCAGAGCATCCAGGGCTGATCTTGCTCTGCGGCCTCGTCGAGGAAACTCATACCGCGGGCGGTCACGCCGTCGGTGGTCACGGCGGCGTGGCCGAGCACATTGCTCTCATCGAAGCCGTCGAAGCCCTGGCCAAAGCCCCACTCGGAGCCGCAGAAGCTGTGGCTCACGGCGGCGCCGGTCAGGTAGCCGGCTTCCTGCAGGACCTCGGCCAGGAGCAGGGCCTCGTCGGAGAGGCGCGCCTTCTCGGACTCGATGCCTACTGAGCTGGGGTAGCGCGAGGTCATCAGGGCCGCGATGGAGGGCGTGGTCCAGGGCGCGGTGGAGAGTGCCTGCCCATAGCGCACGCCGCTAGCGGCGAGCGCGTCCAGGTTGGGGCTGGTGGGGCGCTCGTTTCCGTAGGCACCCAGGTGATCCGCACGCAGGGTGTCGACCACGATCAGGAGCACGTTGGGTCGCGCCGGGTCTGCGCCCGTGGTGTCAGCGTCATTGCTGCAGGCGCTGAAGGCTAAGCAGGCCAGAGTGCAGGCGGCGAGGGAGAGAGGCTTGTTCACGGTTGCAGTCTAACGCTTGAGCCAAGTCAGGCGCTCTGGGGCGATGCGCTCCACTTCAAATAGGACCGCTACCAGATCGTCCTTCTCACCGGCGCGGTGGGGCGAGCGGAAGGCCCAGGCCACCTTGCCGGTGGGGGTGATTTCTACGGCGTTGCCGGCGCAGGATTCCGTGACCAGGGTGTTGCCGCCCGGAAGGCGGCTGGCGGTGCCACAGAACACGGAGAAGAAGCTCTCGGCCGGGTCGCCGCGGTAGGCCCAGATTTCCGTGCCGTCCGTGGGGTCGAGCTCGAGCACCTGGGAGTAGCCCCCATGCCCCATGTTGTCGAACACGAGCAGGTTGCCCTCGGCCGTCAGGGTCGGGTCGTGGGGGGCTAACCAAGCGCCTTCGCGATACCAGACCACGCGGCTCTGCTCCAGGTCGACCACCACCATGGCGTTGAGTTCGCGCAGGCAGACCAGCACGTTGCCGGCGGCGAAGGCTGGGTGCTTAGTCACATGCTTGCCGTCGAGCACATGGATCGAATTGGCGTGCAGGATGTCGAGGGCGGAGAGTCCTTGGGCGTCTAGGCGTTGGACCTTGTCTGGATTGCGCCCGAGTTTCGCGGCGGCGGCGAACCAGCGTGAGTTGCGCAGGGCGGTGACCAGGGAGACGCGCTTCAGTAATTTGCCCTCGGGCGAGAGCACGCTGATCGCATCATCCACGCTGGGCAGCTTCGGATTCAGCTGGCTGATGAGCTTGAGCTCGCGCGTCAGTGTCAGGATGCGTCCGTCCTCGAGCACCTTCAGGTCGTGGTGCGCGCGCCCCGGGAAGACCCATTGCAAGTTGGAGTCGCGGTCGAGTTTGATCAGTGCCAGCCCGCCGTGGATGGCGAGCAGGGAGCCGCCCGGCAGCATGCGTACCCGGCGCCAGCCGATCTGGCTCTGATGCTCCATGGGCGGCGCGCCCAACAGGTCCTCGTAGGGGATCGACCAGCGGTGCAGGCGCTTGCCGTCCAGGTCCATGAGGAAGGCCTCGGGGCCGTGGCCGGAGCTGTAAAGATTGAGGCCGGGCTGGCTTTGCTCTGGGTCGTGGAATACGACGCCGGTAGCGCCCGCGGCGGGCTCGTAGCCGTCGGAGTAACCCAGGGCGGAGAGCTCGTGCTGGCGCTGTTCGAGCTCGGGCATCTCGCGCGCCGCGAACCAGAATCCGGGCTGCTGCGCCAGGCGCTCCTCGAGCGTAGCGGGCGGATCCTCGGCGCAGGCCGCGAGGGCCAGGGCGAGCAGTAGGGGGAGGCGCAGTTTCATACGAGGAGTGGTGCTAGCTGCCGGCAGCCTACTCGGCTACAGCTGAATCGGCGCCGGGAAGCTGAAGGCCAGACGCAGGTTCTCCAGCAGAGAATGGCTGTTGTGGATCTTGCGCTCAAGGATCTCGATGCTGGCGCGGTTGGCTTGCATCCAGGCGGGGGCGCGGCCCTCCTCGATGGCGCGCGTGTAGAGACCGGGAGCCGGCCCCTGGCCGTCGATTTGGAGCTGGATCATGTCCCGTGAGAGGGGGCCGAGAGCGGGCTTGTGTCCACGCCGTAGTTCCGGCGTTTGCACCCGGGAGAGGATCGCGTCGGTCAGGCCGTAGGCGTGTACGCTGCCCACGTCATAGCGGGCGTAAAGGGAGTGGCACCAGATCAGGTCGGTCCACTCCACGTAGCCCTTTTCTTCGAGCACGGCCGCGTGTGCGCGAAGCTGTTCCCTGCTCGGCCACTGGCCATCGGGCTCGACCCGGTGGCGGAAGAAGGATGGGTCCGTGAGCACCGTCTCCGAGGGCAGCTGGGTCATGTGCTCCGTGCGACTGATGGGGTGCTCGGAGAGGGTTCTCGGGTAGCGACTCGCGAACAGGCCGGCCAGCAGCAGGGTGAGTCCGGCGGTGGTGGCCGGGCGCGCAAGCCAGGTGTTCTCTACAAGCAGGC
Source organism: Planctomycetota bacterium (assembly GCA_047639615.1). Classification (GTDB taxonomy): domain Bacteria; phylum Planctomycetota; class UBA1135; order UBA1135; genus CAYWNK01. The sequence goes on from JBLIOL010000071.1 coordinate 10,408, forward strand.
CTTCGAGCAAGCCGCCCAAGCTGCACACGGCCAGGGTCAGGGGGAACGCCAGGTAGTAGTAGTGCATGCCCGAGCCGCCGCTGGTGACGACGAAGGCGCCTACGCTGCTGGCTAGCAGCAACATGCCGGCCCGCGGGGCGAGGCGCAGGCTGCCGGTGGTGCGCAGCAGGACTGCCAGGGCCACCACGCCGCCGGCGCCCAAGAGCTGCACAAGTCCATAGGGCGCGACGGCTTCTTCCAGGTAGCGCAGGCCCGCGTCAAGATTGCTACCCGCCTCAAGCTGTGTGCCGGTCTTCAGGTAGTAGGTATTGGGTAGTAGGTCCGCGTAGTAGATCACGCGGAAGCTCAGCCAAGCGCCATTGAAGAGCACGGCTAGCCCGACCAGCAGTCGCGGCAATCGACCGCTCGAGATCCAGAGCAGGATGCCGGTGAGCACTAGAGGCAGGGCGAGCTCCGGTCTGGCTAGGGGACTGAGCGCCACTAGCAAAATCGCGAGTCGTGAGCCGGGCTGCACTAGCAGCAGCGCGTAGGCCGCGGCCATCACGTGGATCAGGGGGCCTTCGTTCCCGGCGCTGAAAAAGGAGGCCACCGAGTAATTGGCGGCCAGGTAGATCAGCGGCAGGTTGATCGCTGGCAGGTGCGGCTCACAACACAGTTCGCGGTTGACGCGCACGAGGAGCCACCAGAAGAGCACGAAGCAGGCGGAGCCCAGCAGCAGGATGAGCAGCGGGTAGCCAAAGCCCACCAAGCGCAAGCCGATCAGTAGCAAGCAATGCAGGGGGCTCGAAAAGCCCTCCACGTACTCGCCCGCGTTGAACACCAGACCTGCCTTGAGGAACAGCAGGTTGTCTACGTAGCGGAAGTAGACGTAGGAGTCGTCGAAGATCCAGCGGTAGCGCAGGACCAGGGCCAAGCCTAGTGCCAGGCATAGCCACTCACTGAGAGTAGGCCGCGGGAAGGGCTTGCGCGTGCTTTGCGGATCGGTGGACATGCGTTGGCGGCCCGTGGCGCGAAGCCACGAGCCGCCATAGCGTATCACTTAGGGGTTACTTGTCCCGGCCGACCAAGAGTCGCACCATCTCACCCAGGTCGAGCACCGTCGGCACGCTGGGATCGTTGGAGTTGAGCACGACCGAATCGATCGTCAGGTTCTCAGCCGCTTGCTGAGCCATGAAGATCGCACCACCGCGCGTATTCAGGGCTTGGTTGCGCAGGGTGTTGCGCAGGGCCTCGGCCTTGTCGATGGCAAGATTGCCCTCGGCGATCATGGTTTCGTAGTCGGCCTCAGCCTCGGCCCGCGTGCGCTTGTTGTACACGTCGGCATCGGCTAGGACCTGGGAGATGGCAACCTTGTTGTCGGACTGCTTGGTCTGCAGTTGCTTGTCCCAGGTGCCGGTTAGCTCCTTCTCCGCGGCCTCGATCTCCTTCTCCATGGTGCCGGTGATCTGCTCCTGAGCTTCCACTTTCTGCTGGGCCGCGGCCAACAGCTTATTCTGGTGGGTGAGTTGCTTCTCCTGCAGGCGTGTTTCGTAGCCAGGGGGGAAAACCACTGCGCGCAGGAGTAGTACCACTGGCTCCACGTGCAGGGGAGCCATGGCCTCGCGCAAGGCCGGCAAGGTCGCATTGGCTCGTTGCAGTCGCGTTTCTGTGGAGTAGAAATCCTCGGAGCTGAGCTGGGCCAACTCCTCACGCAGCACGCTCTCCACAGTGGAGATGACGCGATCGCGATAGACGGCCCGCAGGCCCTGGGCGACGATCAGGTGGGCTTCATCCACCTTGATGCGATAGCTCAAGGTGACGTCTATGCTGGCCGTATTGCCGTCCCTGGTCCGGATCTCAAGGGAGGGGCGCTCCTGGCTCAAGTAGCGAGCGCTCTGGGTGTTAGCGAAAGTCAAAAAGTGAGTCTTGCGATCCAAGAGGTACCACTTGTGCACACCGGTGACGCCCAGGTGATAGCCGGTCATGTAGTCCTTTTCGACCACGCCGTCGCCCCACTGGTTCTGCTTGACGCCGATATATGACGGCGATACGCGCTCCATGGTAAGGGCGAAGACAATGGTGCCTAGGACTACGAGCGCAAAGGCCGCTCCGAGGAGTTTGGTGATCTTCATGGCTAGTTGTCCTCCGTGGCGGTCTTCTCGTCGATCATCTGGCTTAGGTCACCAGCCGTTTGCTGGTGCTCCAGACGTTTAGGGGATGGATCTCGGCTATAGGGCACGAAGCTGAAGCGAATCGCCCCGAGTTTCTTGATCAAGGCCTCGCGCACGATGACTTCACCGCGCTCTTCCAGTGCTTTTGCCCGAGAGGTCAAGCCCTCGGCTTCCTTGGTGTACTTGGCTTCCAGTCCGCGGGCCTCCGCTACGCGTTGGGCAAGGAAACCCTCGCCCTCCAGCTTGGTCTCAATGGCGAAGGCGTTCGCCTCACCGTTGATTCGGATGGCGGACTGTTCGGACTCCAGTAGGCCCTTGCGTAGGGTACCGATCAGCTCCTGCATTTCGATCTCCTTGTCCTTGAGCACGGAAGCCAGGCGACGTCCGCGCTCTTCCACCAATTGCTCTTCTTTGGCCTTGAGGCGCTCGACCTCTTGATCGGCCTCCTTGCGTTCCTCGATGGCCCGTTCGTACTTCTTATCGAACTTGGGCTTGGGAGTGATCACCTGGGTCACACGCAGGCCGTGTGGGGCGAGCAGGACGTTCATACGCTCGCGGCTTTTGGCTGAGGCAGTCGTGTACTGCGTCGGGTCGGCCGCTTCCACGGCGGAGTAACGACCGAACTCGTCGCGCAGGATCGAGCGCGCGTAGGCCTTGATCCAATTGGTCTTGAACCCTTCACCGGCACCGGAGTCTTCCAGCAGCAGGGCGGCATCACCGGGTATCAACTCGAAGAGTATCGTGAGCTCCTCGAAGTAGAAGTTGGAGCCGTCGTTGGCACGCACTGTCAGACGCGGGGCGTGGTTGTTGTCCACGTAGTACTCCCCCTGCATCTTGAACTCCTGGCTGGTGCGATCGAACAGGAAGATCTCCTGCACACCCGGCATATAGATCTGGATACCGGGGGTATCGATGACCTCCTTGGTGCCGTTCATGTAGTTGACCAGCACGCCCACTTCGGTGTCGGCAATGGTGGAGATGCCCAGGCGGCCGGTTGCGAAGGCAGCCAAGAGAATCAGGAGAAAGCCGACTCCGAGGGAGCCCAGCCAGGACTTGGGGCTGCCTTTGATGTGGCGGCTGCCGAGATCGTCGTCGGCGGGGGGCCAGGATTCAGGTGTTCCGGGATTGCGGGGTTCGACCATAGTGGTGCGAGGGAGCTTGGTTGAGAGCCGTGCCGTCAGGGCAGGGGGGGGAGAGGAGGAGGTAGCTATGCGCAGGGTAGGAGATTCTTCACTCGATTTCGCCGGTGCTCGCGGGTCTGCGCTTGGGGTAGGCTGCAGACGCCCATGAATGCCGCCCCGCTTGAGCCTGCGACCATCCGCCCTCGGGCCCTGCTGGGGGTGCTGCTGCTGGCTATTGGGCTCTCCTGGCCCTGGTTGGGGCTCATGGATCTCTGGCCCATGGCTACGGATACCGGCCCATGGATTGAACGCGGGGATCCGGCTGGACCTGACTGGATCAACTGGGTCTTCCATACTCGCCACTTCAAGGTCGGCTACCGGCCGGTCACGGCCCTGTCATTCAGCTTGGGCTCTGCTCTGGCTGCGCCGAGTTCCTGGATGATCCGCGGCACGGATTGCGCCGTGCACCTGGCCAGCGTGCTGTGTCTCTGGGCCTTGCTACGGCGCGTGCTCGCTGCCCGGCCGGGGGCTGCGGTGGCGGCGCTGGTGGGCATGTTTATGGTGCTGGCGCACCCCGCAGTGGAGGAGGTCGTGCCCTTCAGCGCGAGGCGCAGCTACAGCCTGGCCCTGCTCTTCGCCTGCGCGGGTTTGCTGGTGGGCGTGCGCGTGGCTGGCAGCGGTCCGCGTTCGCTGCTGCGGAGCTTGTGCTCCGGCTTGCTGCTGGTGCTGGCGCTCTTCTCCAATGAGGTCGCCAGCGTGGCGATCCTCTTCCTACCTGCCCTGCGTTGGCTGGCTGATCGCAGCCCGCGCTCCACGGGACGTCGTCTGGCTTCCGCGGTTCAGGTCTCCTTATTGCCGGCTGCGCTGGTGGGCCTGGCGCTCTACTTTCGCTGGACGGTGATCGGCGGCATCGGCGGCTACGTGGTGGAAGAGAGCGCGCAGATGCGCGCCACCGCCATTTGGCTCGCTTGCTGGCGTGACCTGGCGGGCTTCGGTTTCCTAGGTCACAGCGGCAACGTGGGCCCGCTGCTCTGGGCCGCGATTCTTTTGCTCGGCCTGGGAGGAGCTTCGCGTGCCTTAGCAGCAGAGGGGCGCCGTTGGTCGGCGCCGCCGTTGATTGCGGCCGCTTGGATTCTGGCCTATGGGCTGCTCTTTTCGACCCAGAAGGTTTGGTACAGCCGGCAGGCCTACTCGCTCTTACCCGCCCTCGGCCTGGTTTTCGCTTGCCTGACGCAAGCCCTAGTTGCCGGTCGCGGCAGAGGCCGTGGCATAGCTGGAGTCGCCGCGTTGCTCACGGCCAGCAGCCTGTTGCTGGCGAGTCCCACTTGGCGCGGGCTGCAGCCGGAACGTCAGGAGAAGTGGGCCTTGCGCCAGCACCTGATCGAGGACTTGCTCGGTGCCGGGGAGCTCGAGTTACCCGCGCGCGTGGTTTGTGTGCTGCCCTTCCGGCGTCCCCTGGATGCGGAACTCAAGGCCAAGGTCGCCGGCGCCAAACTCCCGCGCGACGCTCGCCAGCCAGTGCTCTGGGCCAACTACTTGCTTGCGGACAAGGATGTGAAGCTCGAGGAGTTCCTCTACATCTTCGAGCCCGACTGGAACTGGACCCGCTCCGTGGCACCCGAGCTTGAGGGTCAGCGGCCCGGGGTGAATGTGCCCCTGGATCGCGACGTGGTGCTCATGCGCTTCAAGAGTCCAAAGAAGCGGAAGGTCGCCAAGGGTGCCTTCGAAGCCCTGCCCAGTGCCCCCGGTCCTCCCAGGGAATTGAGCACCTGGCTGTTCCTTTACGGTCCTACCGGCGGCGAGTTGACCCCGGTTGGGGACTGAGCTCTAGGGGTTGCGCGTCGATCCTACCGGCCGCGGCCGGTGCGGCGGTCCATATCGGACTGGAAGGCCCAGGCGGGCGGGTTGGAGGCGATCAGTTGTGCGCGCATGTGCTCAACCATGTCCTGCAGCTCCGGTTCGAAGATGCGGTTGGTGTATTCCTTGGGGTCCTCGTGCACGTTGAAGAGCCCACGCTGTTCGGGGGTGTGCTCGATGAACTTCCACTGGTTGAGCCGCAGGGCCCAGAAGCCACCGGCGGGCAGGTCGCCTAGGGATTGCAGCTCTTCGGCGGTGGGCACGCCCGAGCTATTGGTGAGCTCCATGCGCGCTTGGTCGAGCCAGGCTTGCTCCTCGCCGCGCAGCATGGGGGCGAAGCTGCGGCCGGGGGTGTCGAGCTTGCAGTCAACGCCGCATAGCTCGTAGATGGTGCGCATGAGGTCTAGGTGTTCGACAACGCGCGGGAGCGTACGCCCGGCCTCGAGTTTGCCGGGCCAGCGCAGCATCAGGGGCGTGCGGGTAGCGGAGTCGTAGAGCGCGCGCTTCTGCATCAGGCCGTGTTCGCCGAGCATCTCGCCGTGATCCGACATGTAGATCACGATCGTGTCTTTGGCGGCGCCGCTGGTCTTGAGGTTCGCAAGCAGTTGGCCGACGCAGTGGTCCATCCATGCCACGCAGGCGTAGTAGGCGCGCGTGATGTTGAGCACCTCGGTCAGCGGCAGGAGCTTCCAGCCCTGAGTGGCGCGGCGCCGGATCAGGTCGGTGAAGGGTTGGGGGCCCACGTCGTGGAAGTTCTTGTTCCAGGGTACGTCCGCGTCTCGGTAGAGCTCGAGGAAGTCCACGGGGGGGAAGAGCGGCGGGTGCGGGTTGAGGAAGCTGGCCACGTAGAAGAAGGGCTTGTCCTTGGGGCGGCCCTCAAGCAGTGCGCTGGTTTCGCGCACCACGTGCTCCTCCATGTGGAAGACGGATCCTTCGCCGGGCCCTTCGTAGTTGGCATTCAGGGGACGAATGATCTTGCGCGGCTCGCGCTGGCGATCGGGGCCCTCGTCCGGGAGACGCGCACCCTCGTTGGCTGCTGCATGCGCGGCTTGCATATCACCTTGGCTGATGGTCTGCGAGAAGCCGGTGGTGTTGCAGTGGGTCTTGCCGATCCAGGCGGTTTGATAGCCGGCGCCCGTGAAGTCGTGGGCGAAGGTGCGCTGTCCATCCACCTTGGACATGCGGTTGCGGAAGCCACCATGGGAGCTTGCGTACTGGCCGGTCAGGAGGCACTGGCGCGAGGGTACGCACAGGGGGACCTGGGCGTAGGCGTCCGTGATGCGCGTGCTCTCGCCAGCCAGGGCATCTAGGTGGGGGGTGGTGGCGTGGCCCTCGCCGGCAAAACCGGAGAGGTCATAGCGGTGCTGGTCGGCCATGATCAGCAGCACGTTGGGACGCTCCTCGGGCGGGCCGGCGAAGGGCTCTCCGGCGGCGGCCATGGCCAGGGCGGCGCTGCCGCGCAGGACATCACGGCGGCTCGGGGAGGGGGTTGGTTTGGCTGCGGAGTGCGACATGGTTGGGGCGGCCCAAGGCCTGGGGAGAGGCGTGCATGCTACGTTGCCGATGGCCTGTGCCCCAGCCTGGCTTGCCCGAGGCGGGACACCTGCCCCTAGCTACGGCCGAAGCTGTCCTAGGGCTGGAGCAATCTGTTGGATTTAGGTCCAAAGTCGGGAGCGGGGGGCCTCATGCGCTTAAATTCGAAGCTGCGGAACGCTCCGCATTCTTGACGACCCACGCCTACCTAGCCTTGACCATCACAGCTCGATCTCATCGGCGCCTACCGGCACTACTCCTTCTCGCTAGCCTCGTCGCCTGCACCCAAGCCGTAAATGAGGCTGCCGAGCACGAAGCTCTGCGCGTACAAAATGGAGCGGAGCCGGCAATGCAGCCTGCCCCTGATCCGGGGCCTGAACTGACTGGTCCAGCCGCCAGCGTCGAGGACGGCGAGCGCCAGGCGCGCAGCTCTAGCTTCGACTTCAGTCCGGATGGACCGGTTTCGGACCAGCAGCTGGGCGAGTATCACGTGCTCATGAGCGCCTCCATCGACGGCGCCGATGCGGGGCAAATGGCCTTCGCATTCTGGCCGGAGAAGGCGCCGGCCACCGTGCGCAACTTCTTGCGTCTGGTGGACCAAGGTTTCTACGACGGCTTGACCTTCCACCGCGTGCTGCGCGACTTCATGATTCAGGGCGGCTGCGCTCTGGGCACCGGCACGGGACAGAGTCCCTTGGGCAACATCAAGGACGAGTTCTCGGACGAGCCAGAGTGGTTCCACCGCTACGGAGTGCTCTCCATGGCCCATACCGGGCGTCCGAATACAGGCGGCAGTCAGTTCTTCTTGATCAACGATGACGGGCCGGGGGCTTGGAGTTTGGATGGCAAGTACGCCAGCTTCGGGCGCATGACCCAGGGCGTTGCCACTCTGGAGGCGCTCTCCAATGTGAAGGTTACCCAGAACCCGCGTGGCGAGCCCTCGGTGCCAACCCCAAGACTGGTGATCGAGTCCGCGCGGGTTGTGGCCGGGCCTGCTCCGAGTGGAGAGACTGTCGAGCGCCCTGGCTCGGCCGTTGACCTAGGCGGTCAGCCTGAACGGGTGCACGTGCACTCCATGCTGATCGGCTACGAGGGTCGTTTTTCGAAAGCTACGCGCACCTCCGAGGAAGCCGCGGCCCTGGCGGCGAAGCTCTTGGAGCGCGTGCAGGCCGGTGAGGACTTTGATCAGCTAGCGGTGGAGTTCAGTGATGACCCTGTGCAGGTCACGGCAGCCAAAGAGCTTGGACACATCGGCTTCCATGTGCTGAATGAGGGCGTGCGTGACCACAAGGGGGAGCGCATGGTCTATGACCTACGGAACTCGGCGCAGGATAAGATGAAGGCCATGGATCTCGCTCATCGCGCGGGTGAAGTTACGCGGCAGGAGTTGCAGGAGCATAGTCAAGGATTGCAGCGCATGTTCATGGAGCAGCTGCGGCTGAACATGGGCTTCTATGTGCAGGCGCTGGGCCCGAAAGCCATCATCGGGGAAGTCGCCCTCGGAATGGAAGTCGGCGAGACCGTCCTGGTTCCCTTTGACGCGAACAAGTGCCGGGAAGGTTGGTACCTGCTGCGGCGCGTGAAGTAGCCTGCCGAAGTCTGCGTACGTCATTCAATACAGATGCTTAGCCACACACCCCCCAAATTTTGCAGCCGTTGCGGTGCGCTCACCAAGCTGTGCGTGCCCCCCGGAGACAATCGCGAGCGGGCGGTCTGTGGCGAGTGCGATTTCATTTTCTACAGCAACCCGCGTCCGGTGGCCGCGGCCATCGTCACCAATGAGCAGGGGCAGATGCTGCTCTGTCGGCGGGCGATTGAACCGCGCGTGGGCTACTGGACTGCTCCGGGCGGCTATCAGGAGGTGGGGGAATCCAGCACGGATGCGGCCGCGCGCGAGACCATGGAGGAGGCCGGTGCGGAGATTCGGATCGATGGTCTGCACGCGGTGCTCGACCTACCTTTCCTGGGGCAGAGCTACGCCATCTATCGCGCGACTCTGCTGAGCGGCTATAGCGCCGGGGTGGAGAGCCAAGAGGTGCAGCTCTTCGACATGGATCAGCTGCCTTGGGAAGAGCTAGCCTTTCCCGTGCTGGGTCGTGCACTGCGTTGGTACGCGGATGAGACGCGCACGGGTCAGCGCAATGTGCACGTGGCTGCCATAAACTGGGATGGCAGCGGCGATCGTTGGGATCCGGAGCGCTACACGGTCGAAGGTCACCAGGTCATTCCCATCGGTTCATGAGCGTGCGTTTACGCGGCTCCGCCTTGGTGATCTGCGCGCTACTGGGGGGGTGTGGCGAGACGCCGGATGAGAACGGGTCGACGCCTGTCGGTGGAATTACCCTGGCCATGGAAGCTGTGCTGGTCGGCGATGGTCCGCAGGCGGAGACGCG
>JBLIOL010000072.1:0-19332 GCA_047639615.1 Planctomycetota bacterium
AAAAAGTCACTCGTCGTTCTCGACCAGCTGCGGCTACTGCTCCGACAGAGTGCGAATAGCACCGCTCAGTTGGCGGGCACAGTCGGTGCTGCGGCGGGCCTTGTCACTGGCAGCTCTCACGAGCCTGCGAAGGACGGACTCGGAGAGGGAGAAGCCTGAGCACGACCACAGTGCCCGGCTCCAAGCGGGCGTGCTGGAGGTGCCTCTCGTTCACGAGCTGGGAGGCATAGTAGGCTGACTGGAATGGCCCACCAGCGCCCCAGCTCTGTCCAGCCAGGGCGCTAAATGACTGCTCCTAGGGCAGCAGGATCCACTCCAGGGCGTCTGTGTGGCCAACGCTGGAGCCGTCCGAGTGGCCTGGATCGTCGTACCAGACCTGGGCGTACATGGGCGTTCCGGCCTGCAGACCTTGGGCGCTGAGGAGCGCTTGGGAGAGGTGGAAGTCGAAGCTGCCGTAGCACGTGCCGGCCGGGCCGCTCGAGTTCTGCACGCCGGCGATCATGGGGTAGAGCACGCAGTTGCGGCCGCCCAGTAGCGAGGGGCCGAAGGGCAGCGAGGGGCCAGCGCCGGAGCCTGGGTTGGGTGCTAGACCTAAGGTCAAGTAGCCGGCGGAAGCTCCTAGGACTCCGCTGGCCGTGACGTGGAAGTCATCGGCTCCGGTGAGGCTGGGCAGTCCGCTGAATCCGATGCGCGGCGCACAGCCGGCCGAGTTGCGTTTGGCTCGGCAGTAGGTGTTGATGTCGCACTGGTCGAGTATGCCGTTGGCGTTGGCATCCTGGCCGATCCCCCCGGCGAGATCGCACTGGTCGGGTAGGCCGTTGGTGTTGCAGTCCAGGCTGTCGCCCGGCACGAAGTCGAAGCCCGTGGGGTTCTCGATGCCGGAGTTGATGCCAAGTATGTAGGCACGAATCAGGAAGCCGAGCTCCACGTGGAACTCATAGATGCGCGCGTTGGTGAGGTGTAGCTCCTGGGTGCCCCCCAGGAATCCGGGCATGGGGTGGTCGTTGGCGCGGCTGACGAAGACGTTGCCGTTGGGGCCTAGCCGGAGGGTCCAGGGTTGATCGAGCGTTAGGCGATCGATCGTTCCGCCCTGATTGAACTGGCGCAGGAAGTTGCCGCTGCCGATTTCGTACTCGAGGATTTGATTGGTCTCGTAGCTCGCCACCAGCAGGTTTCCGTTGGGTAGGAAGAGCAGACCGTGCGGGTCGTCCAGCCCGCCGTTGCCAGCGCCGCTAACAAACTCGCCTTCGAAGGAGCCGTCGAATCCGTCGTAGCGCAGCACGCGTCCATCATTACTGGTCACGTACAGGTCGCGCTCGGGGCCGTAGGCCAGGCCGAAGGGTTGGGTCAGTCCGCCGGATCCGGCGCTGACAAAGGCGCCCAGGAAGGCGCCGCTGGTGCCGTCGTACTCGAGTACGGCGTGCGTGCCTCGGCTGGCCACCAGCAGGTTGCCGTTGGGGCGCATGAGCAGAGCTGCGGGGTTCATGAGTCCGCCCGCTCCGCTTGCGATCAGGTCCCCGACCAGGCTGCCATCCACCGTGAATTCGAGCACGCGATGATCGAGCCCGGAGGAGACCAGCACGCGCCGGTCCTCTGTGACGATCACGTCCTGGGCTTCGTTGATGCCCGCGGAGTCCGAGACATCGGTGAGCGTGCCCACCTTCGCTAGGTACTCGCGCAGGGTCGAGTGATCGAGGCTACCGATCCAGACGTTGTGCGCGTGATCGAGCTCGACCAAGTCGATGGTCCCGTCCGCGTCACAATCCTCACAGGTGTCGAGCACCACGTTGCGGTTGAGGTCGAGGCTCATGTCCGCGTTGATCTGGACGAAGTCCAAGGTTCCATCGCCATCGCAATCCGGCTCGCACTCATCGGGAATGCGGTTGAAGTTTTGGTCGAGGCTGACCTGCATAGCGATGTCGAGATCGTCGGGCACGCCGTTGCCATTGCAGTCGGGCTCGCACTCATCCGGGACCCCGTTGGCGTTCAGGTCAGAGCTTGTGCCCATGCTGATATCGGCGGGATCGAGGGTGCCGTTGGCGTTGCAGTCCTCGCACTCATCAGGGATTCCGTTGCCGTTGACGTCCAGGCTGGTCCCCTGAATGATGTCGAGGGCATCGGCAATCGCGTTCTGATTGCAGTCGTCGTCCACGCAGGCGGACTGCACCAGGTAATCCTCAATCACGTCTTGCACGACCGTGTGGAAGCGCGGGTCCGAGTTCTTCTCACCACCGGTGAAGACCTGGCCGCAGTAGGACATGATCGTGCCTCGGCGCGGCATCGAGAACTCGTCGTCGCAGGTGTCGAGGCCGTAGGAGTGCGTGTGGTAGGCCGCCACGTTGTGGCCCAGCTCGTGGGCGCTGACCGTGATGTCGCGATTGCCAATGGCCGAGGCGCTCGGGTCCGTGAAGAATCCCAGGGCGTAGCCGCAGGCTGAATACCCATAGCTATTGCAGAGTCCCCCGATCCAGGCGATGCCGCCCCAGGGCAGGTCGCGGCGGCCCGAGAAGAGCTGCGCTAGGTCGCGCTGTACGCCGCCCATGTTCGCATTCCAGTACTCGCGGAAGGGCTGCAGCGGGGAGGGCTCGTTGAACAGATCGTTGGGGTCATCCCACAGGCGCACGAAGGTCAGCTCGACCCAGGCGTTCACGTCGCGCAGGAAGATGTCCGACACGACGCCGTATAGGGAGACCACGTAAGCCCCCGCAGCGGGCAGGTTGCCGAAGAGTTGAAAGAACTCGTAGTCGGTCTCGACCGCTAGCTCGATGTGTTTGCTGCCGCTAGCGCTGGCGAAGCCGGACTGCGGCGGCGGGGGAACCGTCGCAGCATCCACATCGACGCCGCACAGCCCAACGGGCAGGGACCAGCCGCCGGCCGAGGTGTTGAGTCCCACGCGCGCACCCTGTGCCGTTGCGCTCGAGCCGGGGGCCGAGCTGCTAACCGAGTAGCGTCTGCCCGGCTCGCCGAGGTCCACGTAGCCGAGGCTGCCGTAGTCGGAGAGGGCGAGGAAGGCGCTGGAATTGGGATAGCCCCGCACGCTGCCGCGCAGCAAGGTGACGCTGCGCGGATCGAAGTCGATGGGCTCCTGCTCAGCACCCAACACGAATTTTGTCTGGGGCCCCGTGACGAAGAAGCGCGTCAGTTCGAGGTCGACGCTCGCTTCAGCACTCAGCGGAAAGTCCGGCAGTAGCTGCGTGCCTGCGCGACTCCCGAGCTCGCGCCAGAGCTGCACCTGATGAGCGGGTACGTCCAAGCCCGTCGCCAGTGCGGGTTGGGCGTTGGGTGCTCTATCCGTTTGTTGCTGAGCCGCGCTAGCAGTTGCGGCGAGCCCGAGTCCCAGCAGCAGTGTGCGTGCGAAGGTTGTCAGGCTGCGGGAATTGGATAGGTGCATGGGCTTCTACTTGGGGTGGCACGAGCTGGCGCTCCTGGAGGGGATTCCCCCAGGGTAACTCCTGCGCGCAATCCAGCGCGCGGGCAGCGTGGTGGAAATCCATGGCGAGATGAGGGCGAGCGCTGGGCCGTGCTGGGCCGTGCTGGGCCGTACTGGGGTTGGCGTACGCTTCGTTTGCTTTGCGGCTTCAGGCGCCCCGATGCGCGTCAATAGCGCAGATTCCCTAGGGGAGTCCCTATTCCGTTAGCGGCTCTACTGGCTGGGAACGAGAATGCCTAGCGGGTGTAGGCTGTACTCATGACCAACGCCTCAAAGCCTGCCGCTTGTGGTTCCTTCAGCGCCCTTGCCAGGTTGCTCGGACTGGCTCTTGTTACGGCCTCAAGTGCTCTTGGCGGACAGGAGGCTTTCAAGCTCTTGCCTGGCGATGGCGCAGCGAAAGACTTCTTCGGCGCGTCCGTTGCGATCAGCGGTACTACTGCAATCGTTGGCGCCGTGGAGGACGACGACAATGGCTTGGATTCGGGTTCGGTCTATCTCTTCGATGTGGCGACGGGGCTGATGACCAGCAAGCTCTTGGCGAACGACGGCGGGTCCGAGGATCGCTTTGGTATTTCCGTCGCGATCAGCGGCAACACGGCCATCGTGGGTGCGAGCTATGATGATGACAACGGCGTCGATTCGGGCTCGGCCTATCTTTTCGATGTGACGACCGGGCAACAGATCGCCAAGCTCTTGCCGAACGACGGCGCAACCAATGACGACTTTGGTCGCTCGGTCGCGATCAGCGGCGGCACGGCTATTGTGGGCGCCTACCGTGACGGCGACAATGGCCTCAACTCGGGCTCGGCCTACCTATTCGATGTAGCGACTGGTCAGCAGATCGCCAAGCTCATGCCCGGTGACGGCACCACTGCCGATCTATTCGGGTACTCCGTAGCTATCAGTGGAAACACGGCCATCGTGAGTGCCCTTGGGGACGACGACAATGGAGCGGACTCGGGCTCGGTGTACCTATTTGATAGGACCACGGGGCAGCAAGTAGCGAAGCTCTTGCCGAGTGATGGTGCGCTGGGCGACGGCTTCGGAATCTCCGTTGCTGCCAACGGCACGACGATTATCGTGGGCGCCTACCATGACGACGATAATGGCCCCAGCTCTGGTTCGGCCTACCTATTCGACCTGAGCAACGGTCAGCAGATCGTCAAGCTCTTGCCGAGTGATGGTGAAGCTTGGGACTACTTCGGCCGCAGCGTTGCGATCAGTGACACGGCGGCCATCGTGGGTGTCTATGGGGATGACCAGAATGGCTTCTTCTCAGGCTCGGCGTACCTGTTTGCTCTCAGCACTGCTGGGCCCCAGATAACGAGGCTCGTGCCGAGTGACGGCGCAGCGAATGACCTCTTTGGTTACTCCGTCGCCATCAGCGGTAGTACGGCGCTTGTGGGTGCCAATCTCAACAGTGACAATGGTCCCGATTCAGGCTCGGCGTACCTCTTCGGGCCTCTGCCGCCCACATGGATCCTGTCGCCCGTGAGCGGTCACTGGTACCAAACGACCGATCCTCAATCCTGGATGGCTGCGGAAGCACAAGCAGAGAGCTGGGGCGGGCACCTAGCTGCTGTCCGGAGCCAAGCCGAGAACGATTGGCTGCAGAGTACTTTCGCCAGCACCGATAGCCTCTGGATCGGCTACACCGACCAGGCCACGGAAGCCACCTTCGAGTGGATCAGCGGAGAACCCGCTGGCTACGAGAACTGGGCCCAAGGTGAACCCGACGATGGTGCCGGCGCCGACTGGGCCCTCCTGCAAGCGGGAACGGGCCTTTGGACGGACGAGACTCAGCTGCCAGAGCACGCTGGCCTGGTCGAGGTCATCTCCGATGACTGCAACATGGATAGTTCTCCGGACGCCTACCAGATCGCCCAAGAGCCGTGGCTCGACTGGACCGGCGACGGTGTCCTCAACGACTGCGTCTCGCCCAGCTACTGCACAGCCGCGCTGAACAGCACCGGTCAGGCGGGTGTGATCGAACTAAATGGCACCCCCGTCATCACGCAAAACGAATTCACGCTGCGCGCCGACCACTTGCCGCCCAACAGGATCGGCTACTTCCTCATGAGCGAGAGCACAGGCTTCGTACCGGCCTTCGGCGGCAGCGACGGCAATCTCTGCCTAGGCGCCTCGATCATCCGCCTCAAAGGTGCCGGCCTGACCGTGAACACGGGCAACTTGGGAATGGTGAGCAAGGACATAGATCTAACCGCCCTGCCCCAGCACACGCTGCTCCTCCCCGGAGACACGTGGTACTTCCAGCTCTGGTTCCGGGATGAGATGACCTCGAACACGACCGACGGTATCGAGGTCATGTTCCGCTGAGCGCGGCTTGGCCTACCTCAGGTCCAGTTGGATGGAGAGGGGCTCGAGTCCCACGATTGTCAGAGCTTGCTCAGCTTGGAGCTTCTCGGCGCCTCCGCCCGATTGTCCGCGGATCGTGTAGGAGCCGGGGAGGACGGGTCCAAGCTCTAGTTGTCCGTCTCGTGAGGAAGCCGATGCCGCCACGCGACCATCGGCGTCGATCAGATGCGCGAAGCCGGATTTCCCGGACTCGCCTTTCCGGAGTATGGTGCAATTGATCCAGGCACCGGGCTCGAGCCGCAACTCGACGCTTGCCGTAGTGTCTAGTAGGGCTTCAACCATTACGGGACGTGAAACCTGGTCTCCAAGCGTAGCCCTTGCCTGGTACTTGCCGGCGGAAAGGCGACGGGCGAGGAAGACGCCTTGCCTATTGGTTTGAGACCTAACCGAACTTATGGGGGAAGTGCCTGGGACTATGGTGCCGATGAATTGAATTAGCACCTGCGCACCTTCCGCGGGGTTGCCGTCGCTGTCGATGACCGAGGTGGCGAGGGCGGTCGCCGTCAGGAGTTTCAGGTCCACGTTCCTGAGCGAGGAACCGCGGGTCAACACTAGGTCACTGACCGAAGCGGAGCCACTATGGGCTTGTCTTGCGGAGGGCGCTGACTGGCGTGAGGGCATGCTTTCCGTGGACCTGATCATGTAGGTCCCGGTAAGTAGGTCATTGAATTGGTACTCGCCGGAGTCATTGGCGGTTGTCTCAGCTTCCCAGCTGCCCTCTTCTCCCTTGCCGTGCGCCGTCAATTGGTAGCCAGGCCAAGGCTTGCCCGCCAAATCAACGATCCGTCCACTGATGGCGCCCGTGAAGATCCTGAGCTCGATTGGGTGGGACAGCTCTGAGGGGATGTAGAGCTTCTTGACCGCCCTCCCTCCCAGAGCATCCGAGCCGATAGTGAATGTGTATTCTCCACCCCGATCCAAGATGACCTGGAAGTGGCCCGTTTGATCGACCATCGTTCCCCTCCTCTGGGAGTCTGCCGATCGAACTGAGATGCCGGCGTTCCGGAGCGGCAGGTCGTTGCAGAGAACGAGGCCCTTCACGACCACATGGGATTGGGATAGGTCCTCAAATTCGACCTGGGTCGTTACTCCATCAACTACCAGCACCTTGAGTGATTGGGGTGGCACCCGCTTAGGGTCCCCGCTCGAGTACAGGGAGTAGTCTCCCGGTGTCAGGTGCGTGAAGAGGAACGCACCCTCAGCATTGGTCTTCATCCGTTGCATCACACTGGTCATGCCCCGTGCGGATTCGCCTGGCCAAGCGACCAGGTGGATCGAGAGCTGAATCGCTTCGGCCGGATTGCCGTGGATGTCCCGCAGTCGCCCCGACACCGATCCGCCTTCGGTGATCCGAATGTTTACCGAGGCCTGCGGGTTCGATTCCGTCAGACGGATCACCGAGCTGGCACCACGCGCATAGCCCTCTGCACTAGCTGTTACGCGCAGCCGACACGGTTGATCCACATCCATGGTTGCTCGGCCAAGTTGACTCGTAGTGGTCTTCGTACGTCCACGTGACTGAATCTGGTCCAGCATGCGTCCCCCAGAGTTCCAGCCTGCGTTTTCTAGGGCCAGCTCCGCTCCTGAGACGGGCCGACCGCGGGAGTCGACTACCGAAACCACTACTCGCATGGGGGCAGATGAGGCGTCTACTTCCCGCGCAGGTGCTCTCCGAGCCGCCAAGCCCGTGGTAGCGACGGTTGGCTCAGAAGTTGGCGCCTCAGCGACTTTGATCTGAGCAACGCGCTGCTTGTGCGTTTCTTGCGCTTGCAACTCGGGTGGCGCGGGCTCGTCCTCGACCCTCTCCGCGGCTTGGACCAGCGTCAGCGATTCTTGAGGGGCCTGTTCAGCGCCCAGGCGCAGGAAACCCACCCCGACGATGACGAGCAGCGAGGCGAGCAATAGGAGCTTCTTCATTACAATCGATCGTGGCCGTAGCCAGTTCGTGAGCGGGGCTTCGAGTTCGAGCGTTTGCCTCGAGGCGATAGACTCGCCATACGACGCATTGATGGCGGTCCTTGGCATCCAACGGACGGTGCCGAGTCTTGCGTCAGTGTTTCCTGAGGAAATTCAAATTGTGCCGGGAGCCGAGCACAATCAGCCAGGAAGGCGGGCAGCCAAACTTCGCCCGAGCGCGAAGCAGGCCCCAATGCAATCGTCGCCGCCAAGGCTCCAAGGAGCCAAAGGCGGCGACGAGCAATCGGGGAGCGCCTGCGGAGTCATGGTGTCCGCAGGAGCCCTAGCGTCCTTCGAGGGACTACTGGAAGGTGATGCTCAAGCCCGTGGTGAAGTTCGAGGTTGAGGCCGGGTTGAGGTCCCGGTACCAAGCCTGGAAGTTCCAGGTTTCACCGGCCAGGATTGAGGTCGTGCCCGTGGGGATCGGGGTGTTGGGCAAGTCCAAGAGGAGGCTGAAGCTGCCGCCCGCGCCCGAGGACTGCGGAGGCATGTTGTCGTCCGGCACGATGCCTGCAGCAGGGGGTGAGCTGAGTGCGGCAGCTCTCAATCCAGTCAGTATCCGATGACTTAGGGGCCTCCGCGATCACGTGTATTCGCACCACCACTCGATGATTCAATTGACTTGGCAGGCAGTGGTGCTTTTCTGCTCCGATGGCCGAAGTTTGTACTCGGGCCCAGACGCCATTGAGGTGCACTGAGTAGGGTGTGCCCAGAGTGGACGACTACGGTATCCCGTCGACCTAGGCAATTCCGATACGGCCCTTGTGGGCCTCAGTGGGGTATTCAGGGCTGTAAACACTCGAAGGGAGGGGTGCTTACAGTACACAAATAAATCGGGAAATTCCTACCCGGATTGCCTGTGGATCTCGTGTCTAGTAATGAGAAGGGGTCAGGCGAGCTGCTACACAACAGCAGACGCAATTGGGCCCTGGCCTCAGGCGTTCGTGCCTCCGTGGGTACGAATGCGCGTTTCCTACAGCATCAATTCGACTAAGAAACAAGGAATTCAAGCCATGAAAGATCTGCTTCCCCCCTTGTCCGCCAGCTATCGCACGCGTGCGATCAGCGCCCCGGCCAAAGCAGTTCGCCGCAGCCTCAAGATTCTCGCGAGCGCGATTGCCTGCCTGCCGTTTGTGGCGGCATCAACGGCTCACGCGCAATCGCCCATCGGCCCGATTGCCATTCCAGACTATTCGTCCTTCGTGCTCGATGATCTCGGCAACGCTAGCGATCTGATCGAGAAGCTCAGGGGGCAGGCTGACCCGGTCTCGGAGCATGTCTGGAGCCTCTTCTCCGATACGGTGCGCTATGTGCTCGAGGAGCCGAGTTCCACGGAAGCCGGCTTGTCGGAGGCCGTTATCGCGGGCCTCAATTCCATTCTTGACGACAACTCTGTTTACGATCAGGAGCGCTTCATAGATGTGAGGCTTTCAGGGGAGGCCCTGAACCTGATCGCAGAGAACCCTCAGCAAGGAGACGCCCTGAATCGGCTCAACCGTGTTCTGCTGGAGGACACGTACTACCTGGAGCTGCGCAGAAGTCCCATGCCGCTGCCGGTGCTGCCTACCGGGACCGGAGTACGCACGGCCCAGTCCGATTACGCGCCTGGTGCTACCGCCAACATTAGCGGTTGGGGTTTCGAGGCGGGAGAGAGCGTCAGCCTGCAAGTGCTGCACGCCGACGGGACTTCCGACGGTGGTGAGGATCACCAACATTGGACCGCCGTTGCGGATGAAGCGGGCAGATTCGAGACCACCTGGCACGTCTGTGAAGACGATTGCCTGGGCTCGACCTTGAGGCTGACTGCCACAGGTGCAAGCTCGTCGCTATCGGTCGACTATCTATTCACCGACGCGGTAACCGCACCCGTTTACGAACAGATCAAGTCTCTAGGGGCCACTACTCCGGGGCGCTATCCCTTCGGCGAACTTATCCAGGGATCCGATGGGGCGCTGTACGGGACGACCTATTATGGCGGCAGCCAGTTTAGGGGATCTGTCTACAAGATGAACACCGATGGAAGCGACGTTGAAGTTCTGCATAGCTTCAACTACAGCGATGGTGCTTACCTCTACGCGGGCCTCATGGAGGGGTCTGATGGCCTCCTCTACGGAACGTGCACCAGCGGCGGCGTTAGCGGATATGGCACCCTCTTCCGGCTGAACAAGGACGGAAATGACTTCGAGGTCCTGCACAGCCTCAGCTACTACGAGGGTCGCAACCCCTATTGCCGATTGACGCAGGGAGCTCTCGGGACCATCTACGGCACGGCCTATAGCGGCGGAACAAGCGGCAGGGGAGTGGCGTTCAAGATCAACGCAGACGGAACGGACTATGCCGTCATTCACCACTTCAATGGCACAGATGGCCAGTATCCCTACGGTGGTCTGATTCAAGGCACGGACGACAAACTATACGGGACCACCTATACAGGAGGTACCTACGGCCGAGGCACGGTGTTCGCCATGGATACGGACGGGAGCGCCTTCGCGGTTCTGGAGAGTCTCGACGGCTCCACCACTGGCTCCTATCCCTTCCTAGGGCAACTGACCGAGGGTTCGGATGGCCGCCTCTACGGGTCTGCCCAAACAGGCGGAGCCTATGGTCGTGGAGTGGTTCTTGCGGTGGCAAAGGATGGAACCGCTACGGTACTCCATCACTTCAACTACTCTGACGGTTACTACCCCGTTGGCGGCGTAACCGAAGGTGCGGACGGCGTGATCTATGGAACCACCCATAGCGGCGGCAGTTCCGGATACGGAGTGCTGTACGGGGTGAATAAGGATGGGAGCGGATTCCAAGTCCTCAGGAATTGGAACTACTCAGCCGGCGCCTACCCTTATTCCAAGCCTGTGCATGCTACGGATGGTGCGCTCTATGGAACGACCTACTACGGCGGTACTGGCAGTTACGGCACCGCCTACAAGGTGGTTCCGGGCAGCCTCGCCTTCACCGTACTCCTCAACTTCTATTACAACACGAGTGACCAGACCCAAGGCCGCAATCCGTACGGAACCATCGAACAGGGAAGCGACGGGAGGGTCTACGGAACAGCGGTTTCTGGAGGGTCCTACAACCGAGGAACGCTATTCGGAATGGACGCAGACGGTAGCAACTTTAGCGTGCTGCACAACTTCAACTACTCCACTGGCCAAAACCCCTACAGTGGAGTCATCCAAGGAGCGGATGGTGCGCTGTATGGAACCACCTACAGCGGCGGAAGCTCCAACTACTACGGAGTCGTGTACCGAGTAGAGACCGATGGCTCGAACTACACGGTCCTGCACAGTTTCAACTATTCGGACGGAGCTTACCCCTACCTCGCTCCGTTGATCCAGGACTCGGATGGCGTGCTCTATGGCACGACCTACTATGGGGGCAGTGGAGGCTACGGCACGGTCTTCAGGATCAATCCAGACGGCACTGGATTTGGAACGGTTCACGCCTTCGACTACTACTCTGGCCGCTACGTCTACGGTGGAGTGATTCAGGGAGCAGGCGGTGCTCTCTATGGAACAACCTATCAAAGCTACTCCAGTTACTACGGCTCGGTGTTCAAGGTGAACACCGATGGAAGCGGCTTCGACACCCTTCATGAGTTCAACTACTCAAATGGTGCTTACCCCTATGCTGGCGTCATCCAGGGTTCGAACGGTACGCTCTACGGTACGACCTACCACGGTGGGGGCAACGGCTACGGGACGGTGTTCGGCCTCCAGACCGACGGAACAGGCTTTGAGACTCTCAAGAGTTTCACCTACGCCAACGCTGACGGCTATCGACCCTTTGGTGGCCTTACCGAGGGCGCGGGCGGCCGGATCTATGGCACCACCTACAACGGTGGCACGTCCGGGTATGGAACCGTCTTCACTCTGGAAACGGACGGCAGCAATGACTTCGCGTCCCTGCACTCCTTCAGCACTTCGGATGGCCGGAACCCCTGGGCAGGCCCCAAGATTGGCCAAGATGGCAATCTCTACGGCTCGACAGTCCAGGGCGGCGACTCGAATTTCGGCACCGTGTATCGCTTCCTGCTCGACTTCGACAGCGATGGCGATGGCCTGACGGATGCTGAAGAAGATCTCCTAGGTACCGATCCGAATAACGCTGATTCGGATGGTGATGGACTGGGTGACGGGGATGAGGTCAATACCTATGGGACGAATCCCCTGCTCTCCGACACGGACGGTGACGGCCTGTCGGACGGCATGGAAATCGGTCTTCAGGAGTTCGGCTGCCCCGATCCCCTGGTTGCCGATACCGATGGCGATGGACTGAGCGACGGGCAGGAAAACAGCCTCGGGCTCGATCCTTGCGTCGACGATGACATCGATGCCGACGGTCTCTTCGATGCTCAGGAAATCCTGATCTATGGCACTGATCCCTTTGATCCCGACACGGATGATGACGGTCTGTATGACGGCACGGAAGTCGACATGGCGGCGGGCAGCGGTTGCCCGGATCCGCTCGTGGCGGATTCGGATGGCGACACTTTGCTGGACGGCGAGGAGGTGGATGTCAGCCTCGGCACGGACCCCTGCAACGTCGACACGGACGGTGATACGGTCCCTGACAACATCGATCCCTTGCCCACCGTTCCCGGTGTGACTTCGGGCTTCATCGAGGACGACCTGCGTGCGCTTTGCGTCTACGTGAAGGGGCTCGGACTCGAGCACTTCTCCGCGCCCAACAACAACGCCCGCAAGGGCCGGCGCAACGCAATGTGCAACAAATTGAACTCCGCCGCGAAGGCGATCTCGAAGGGCAACTACCAAGACGCCTACGACCAGCTCGGGAGCTTGCTTCAGAAGCTCGATGACTTGCCGAGCCCCGGAGACTGGATGGTGCACGCGGGCATGGAAGATGCCAAAGCGGTTGTACGCGCCGACGTGTTCCAGATGCACTACTTGATCTCCATCGATCTCTAGCCGAGCCAAGCGGTCGCGGGCAAGCAGCCCGTGACCTGACAGGCTCCACAGCGCCCTACTCCGCTCATGCGTGGTGGGGCGCTTCCCATAGCCCCCGGAGCTGCGACCTGCCGGTGCCGGCCCGGTCGTGTCTCTGTCTATGCTTGTCTCTCGTACTCATTAATCCCGGCCCTGGCCGGAAATGGAAGAAGGGGAGTAGCACAGGCCTACCCTAGGAAGAGCTCTCGCGTAATCCCGATCGCCTTGATCGCCCTGCCCTAGAACGCGTTCTTCCTCCTCGGAGACAGGTGGTACTTCCAGCGGTGGTCTCGGGAAGTGATGACCACGAATACCACCGACTGTATTGAGGTCATGTTCCGCTGAGCGCGGCTTGGCTTACCTCAGGTCTAGTTCGATGGATACGGGCTCGAATCCCACGATTGTCAGGGGCTGTTCACCTTTGAGCTTCTCGCCGCCAGGGCCAGTACTTCCACGGATTGTGTAGGAGCCGGGGAGTACGGGGCCGAGTTCGAGTTGGCCGTCTTGTGAGTATGCCGATGCCACAACTCGACCATCGGCGTCGGTCAGTTGCGCGAATCCGGTCTTCCCGGACTCGCCGTTCTGGAGTGTCGTGCAATGGACTCGGACACCTGGCTCGAGGTGCAACTCCAAGCTCGCCGTAGTGTCTAGTAGGGCTTCAACGTTCATTGGGCGTGTGACCTGATCTCCAAGCGTAGCCCTGGCCTGAAACATACCCGGTGATAAGCCGCCGGCTAGGTGTACGCCTTGTGCGTTGGTTTGCCCACGTGACGAACCCGGGGGCCGGACGCCGGGGGTGTAGGTGCCGACGAACTGCAGCTTCACCAGCGCGCCTTTCGCGGGGTCGCCGGCACTGTCGAAGACCGTTGTGGCGACGGCAGACGCCGCCGGGAGTTGCAGGTCCACACCCCTGAGCGAGGAGCCGCGGGTCAACACCAGGTCCTTGACTGTAGCCGAGCCCAGATAGGCTGGCCCCGGGGTGGGCTCTGACCGGGGCTGGAGTAGGCTCCGGGCGGACGTGATTTTGTAGGTCCCGGTAAGCAGGTCGTTGAATAGGTACTCACCGGATTCATCGGTCTTTGCGCGGGCGACGCCGCTGCCCGCATCGCTCCTTCCGAAGGCCATCAATGGGTAGTCAGGCACCGGCTTACCATTCGTATCGACGACCCGCCCGCTGATGGCGCCCGTGAAAAATCTGAGCTCGACATGATGGGATGCCACGGTGGGGACGTTGATCTTCTTGATCGCCGTTCCTCCCAGAGCCTTCGAACCAATGGCGAAGGTGTATTCTCCACCCCTATCCAAAATGATCTGGAACTGGCCCGCTTCATCGACCTTGGTGCTCCTGTTGCCGTTGTCTGTTGAGATGACCGAGAGGCGGGCGTCCCGGACCGGCTGGTCGTTGCAGGAAACGACGCCACTTACGACGACATGGGATTGGGCTAGGTCCTCAAATTCGACCTGGGTCGTCACTCCATCAACGACCAGGACATTGAGTGTTTGTGTTGGCACCCGCTCAATGTCCTCGCCCTTGGCGCGTATGTAGAGGTTGTGCCTTCCCGGCACCAGGTGCGGGAAGAGGAACGCACCCTCGGCGTCGGTCTTCATCTGTTGCATCACACTGGTCACGCCCCGGGCGTATTCGCCTGGCCAAGTGATCAAGTGGATCGAGAGTTGAATCGCTTCGGCCGGTTGGCCGTGGATGTCCCGTAGTCGCCCGGCCACTGATCCGCCCTCGGTGATCTGAATTTCGACTGAGGCCTTCGGAGTCGATTCCGTCACACGGAATACCGAGCTGGCACCAATGGCAAAGCCCTCGGCTCGGGCTGTTACGCGCAGCCGATCCAGTTGATTCACCGCTAGGATTGCTCGGCCAAGTTTGTTCGTGGTGGTCTTCGAACTGCCACGGGATTGAATGTGCGCCAGCAGGCCTCCCGCAGAGTTCCGGTCAACGGTTTCTAGGGCTAGCACGGCTCCGGGGATGGGCTGACCCAATGAGTCAATGACCAAGACCTCCACTCGCATGGGGGCGGACGAGGCATCAGCTTGCAGCGCAGGTGCCGTCTCTGCCGCGAAGCCGGTTGTGGTTGCGGTTGGCTCAGGAGTGGGCGCTTCAGCGGCTTCTACCTGCGCGATGCGCTGCTTGTGCGTGTCTTGCGCTTGCAACTCGGGGGGCGCGGGCTCGTCCTCGACCCTTTCCACGGCTTGGACCGGGGTCAGCGATTCTTGAGGGGGCTGTTCAGCGCCCAGGCGCAGGAAACCCACCCCGACGATGACGAGCAGCGAGGCGAGCAATAGGAGCTTCTTCATTACAATCGATCGTGGCCGTAGCCAGTTCGTGAGCGGGGCCTCGAGTTCGAGCGTTTGCCTCGGGGCGACGAAGTCACCATGCGACGCATCGATGGTGGTTCCTGGCATCCAACGAACGGCGACGAGTCTTGCGTCAGCGAATCCTGGGGAAATTTAAATTGCTCCGGGAGACGGGCAGCATCCGCCAGGAATGCGGGCACCCGCACTTCGCCGGAGCGCGAAGCAAGCCCCAATGCAATCGTCGCCGCCAAGGCCACTAGGAGCCACGGGCGGCGACGAGCAATGGGGGAGCGCCTGCGGAGTCTTGGTGTCCGCAGGAACCCTAGGGTTCTTCGAGGGACTACTGGAAAGTGATGCTCAAGCCCGTGGTGAAGTTCGAGGTTGAGGCCGGGTTGAGGTCCCGGTACCAAGCCTGGAAGTGCCAGGTTTCACCGGCTAGGATTGAGGTCGTGCCCGTGGGGATCGGGGTGTTGGGCAAGTCCAAGAGGAGGCTGAAGCTGCCGCCCGCGCCCGAGGACTGCGGAGGCATGTTGTAGCGTCCGATTTGGCCGCCTAGGCAGAGGGTTCCCTGGCTCCCACCCGCGTTGGGTGTGAAGGCCTGGGTCAGGCTGTTTAGGAAGAAGCCGAACTGGTTCGCGGGCAGGTCGCCTGCGCTCAGGGTCAGGTTGTTGGCCGCGGCCACATCGCTGCCGCTGGCGGCCATCTTGCCGTCCGTGCCCGTCGAGTTGTTGACCGCGGGCGAGCAGTACGTGGTTCCGATCCCGCCGCCGTTGCAGACGATCTCACCGACCTTGACCGCGTCCACGCCAGCCTCGACCGTCGAAGCCGCGCCAGCATCCGTTACGCGGAAACGTACCCGCATGGTGTTGGTCAGAGTGACCCCAAGACCCGTGAGTTCGCTCTCCGTGATGACGACCGAAGTCCAGGCCAGGCCCTTGCTCACGTCGTGCAAGGCCACCGTTGTCCAGGTACCGACTCCGCCAATGCTGTTCACCTCGACCTGCATGGTGTCGGAGCCATCGTCATTGCTGAGGTTTAGGAAGTAGGTGTAGAGCAGGCCGCGGTTGCCGCCCGTGAAGTCCAGCAGCGGGGAGGTCAGGCGCACTTCGCCATTGTCTACGTCGCTCTCGCCGGGCGTGTTCTGGGTCAGGTAGCAGCTGCCGCTGCCATCGCCGTCACTGGCCGGGTCAAAGGCATTGCCCCCGTCGTCGATGGGGACGCCACGCTCCCAGGCGCCGGCGGAGGCCCCGAAGACCGAAGTGCCCCAGGCCAAGTCCGACTCGAAGTTGTCCGAGAAGGTCACAACCTCGGTGCCTACGCCCAAGGTGTAGAAATCGACGGGAGCGTTGGGAGGCAAGGAGAGCAGGCCGCAACCGGCGTCTTGGGCTGTGATGTAGTACTCCGGCTCGTCGCCGCAGGCGAAGGCCGGCAGTGCGCCTTCATACAGGCCGCTACCCAGATCGGTCATCAAAATCGAGCTAAAGGTCAGCGCCGAGCTAGCGCGGAAGAACAAGGTTTGGGTGCCAGCAATCGGGCTTCCGAAGACCGACATGCGCACGACCGAGGTGGTCCCGGGAGCGATCGGATTGGGCGGGGTCGCCTCAAGGTTGATGCCACCGTCCGAGCAAATTCCAAGCGGGTTGGCCAGGGCGTTTTGCAGGTCGGGATGCGTGCTCTGGGTGCCCCAGTTGTTGCCTGAGGAGCAACCACCGTGGGTGTGGATGCCCACGGCGTCGCCGGTCTGCTCGTGAATCACCGGGGATCCGGAGTTGCCGCCGGTGGTGTCGGTCACGTAGCCAATCTGCGTGCCGGTATTGTTGACCAGGGGGCCGACGTTGGTCTGTTGCACCTGGTTGTGGGTCGAAGGGGTGTTGTCGACACCATATCCGGTGATGCGAATGTCATTGCCTGTGGTGATCGCAGGGGGGACGCCGACCGTAAAGACGCTGCCCTGGGCCTGGGCCGCCGTCAGGCCCGTGGTGCTGTTCGGGAAGGTGCCGAAGTAGCCCCAGTCGTTGCCAACACCTTGGCCGCCGTTGGTGATGAGCGATGAGCTATCCACCGCGTACTGATCCGCGGCAGGCGGGTTGTTGAGGCTGCCGTTGGCATCGGACAGGGGCACGTTGAACTGCAGCACGCTGATGTTGCTCGTGCAGTGGCCAGCCGTGAGGGCGCAGCCTTGACAGTCGTCGATCAACCAGCCCGTGCAGCCGATGGGCAGCAAGCGCCCCGCGCGCGGATCGCTAGAGAGAATCCGATCGTCTGTTGGTCCGCACTGGGATTCTTGCTGTCCGGGGATGCCGGCGTCTACCGCGCGCAACTTGACACGCGACACTCCTGTTCCCGGATAGGCCAGGACCTCAACTTGCACCGTATCTCCGTTGAGGTAGGCGCTGGACCTTTGCCATTGATCCACGTGGCGGGAGTTCAATTCCTGGACGTCACCATCGAGCCAGGAGGTTAGGCGCAGGATTGCACCGTTGCCCTCCCAGACATCTCCCGCGAGCGTGACCTCGTCGAAGTACAGACGGAGCCAAGTCGAGCCTGCCATCTGGACCGGGAAGGAAATGATGACTTCGGGCTGGGAGCCCGTGTTGGCGACCTCGCCGGAGTCGAGAGCTAGGGGAACCGAATGGTAGAGAGGCGCAGCGGTTTGGGCCTGGGCCGAGGCCGTCAGCAGAACCGCGACTCCTGCCAGGAGCGGAAGATTGAGAGCTTTCATCGTTTGCAAGCGATAGGGGTGAAGGGGGCTTGGGCCAGGCTACCACTCCTCCCCGCAACCAGGAACCTGGGCGGTCCGTCGCGTTGGCTACACTTACAGGAAGGGCCTGAAGCGGCCGGACCCGGACGGAGGTGCGCGGTCTTGGACCCCTCATGGGGGTGCTCCTGGTGGGGGGCCGTACGGGTTTCGCCGCGGGCACTACCATGGGACCCAGAAGTAGTTCGCTCCGACCCTTCCCCCTCCTAACCACGGATACCTTCTATGGACGCACCCGTTCGTTTTCTCACCATCCTCGCTGGCTTGACGCTGACCGCCTCCCTCGCCACAGCGCAAAACTGGCAGGACGACTTTGATTCCTACGCCGCCGGCAGCGCGATCGAGGGTCAAGGCGGTTGGATGAACTGGGCCGGCGCTGCGTCGAACCAGACCATCAACACGGTCTCTAGCAACTTCGCTCACTCGGGCAGTAAGTCCGTGCGCATCGACACCGGTTCGGACACCGTCCAGCCCTTCAACCTGACCTCGGGCAAGTGGGTAGTGACCGCCCACATGTACATCCCCACCGGTTTTGACGGCGTCACGATGTTCATCATGCTGAACACCTTCGCAACGCCGGCAGGCCCGTACAACTGGTCCCAGGAAGTGCACTACGACGCCCAGGCCGACACGATTCTTTTCCGCGGCGGCGGTGGAACGACCCTCAACGGCCTGACCTACGATGCTTGGACCGAGCTGCGTCATGAGATCGACTTGGATCTCGATACCTGCGACGTCTATTACGAAGGTGCACTGGTCAACAGCTTCACCTGGTCCCAGGGCGTATCTGGCGCCGGTGCTACTGAACTGGCAGTGATCGACCTCTACCCCGCGACGACGACTACCACCGAGGTCTACTGGGACTCCATGAGTGTCACTCAGGTCTTCGGCGGCCTCGGCAGCAACTACTGCGGTCCTGCGGTGCTCAACTCGACCGGGCAACCGTCAGTGATCAGCGCCGCCGGATCGGTCCTTGCGGTCGATAACGACGTGACCCTGACCTGCTCGCAGATGCCGCAGAACGAGTTCGCCTTCTTCCTGAACTCGCTCACTCAGGGCTTCGTGGCCAACCCGGGCGCCAGTCAGGGCAACCTGTGCTTGGTCGGTTCCATCGGTCGCTACAACGCGAACATCCTGAACTCCGGCACCATCGGTGAGGTCAGCCTGGTGCTCGACCTGCCCAACACCCCGATCCCCACGGGCACCGCCGCGATCATGGCGGGCGAGACCTGGAACTTCCAGTGCTGGCACCGTGACCTAAACCCTGTGCCCACTTCGAACTTCTCGGACGGGCTGTCGATTACTTTCCAGTAGGACTCCCAACTTCGAAGCAACGACAGACGGGCCACCTTCCCCACGCGGGAAGGCGGCCCGTCTGCTCGTACTCCTGCTCCGGCATGCCCATAATCATGACCGCCGGCTTGGCGCCGGGTGAGTCCTTTAGGGTGGGGAGGAAGTTACGATCATGTCGCGCCAGGTCGATGCTGCTACGAGCACGCCGTGGTGGGGGACCCCTCACCCCAGTGCCTGCGTAGCTCAAGGACGAACTTCCCTTC
>JBLIOL010000073.1:0-19021 GCA_047639615.1 Planctomycetota bacterium
GCGCGGGCATCGGAATCGGCCGCGCTCAGGTCACGATCGGGACCGCGGTAGGCCACGCGCTGCTTACGGCCTTCCTGTTCGGCACGCCAAGCATCGAGCTGCTCCTGCGTTGAAAAATCGCGATAAGCATGCCCATTAGCCAACAGCTTTTCGGCCACATCGCGGTGCCCATCCACGCGCTCGCTCTGCAGATAGGGTCCCTTGGGTCCGCCCTTATCCGGACCTTCATCCCAGTCGATCCCAAGCCAACGCAAGCCTTCGAGGATCGCGTCCAAGGACTCCTGGGTGTTGCGAACCGTGTCCGTGTCCTCGATGCGCAGCAGGAATTCACCCCCGTGGCGCCGGGCGTAGGCCCAGTTGAATAGGGCCGTGCGACACAGGCCAAGGTGGACCGTGCCGGTGGGGCTCGGGGCAATTCGCACGCGGACGGGGCGGGTCATGGGAGTTCCTGGGGCAACCGAAGATTCGGGGCGAAGAAGATACGTGAGCGAGGGCCATTGGTCGCCTAAGAATGAGCTTGGCTCCGCTCCGCCCTAGCAAATCGCTCCGTAAGGAGTGGTGAAGCCATGTATGCCGCTCATCCACCCGCTGCTAGATTATCTAAATGACAGACAAGCTCGTTGACTGTGCCCCCCTTGACCGTGACTTCGTGAAACGCCTCCCCAAGGTCAGCCTGCATGACCACCTGGACGGCGGCCTGCGACCCTCCACGGTCCTGGACTTGGCTGCTAAGGCGGGCTACGACGGCCTTCCGGAGAGCGATCCCGAAGCCCTGGGCGAATGGTTCTTCCGCGGGGCAGCCCGCGGCAGCCTGCCCGAATATCTGGAAGGCTTCGCCCACACCATCGCGGTCATGCAGACCGCCGAGGCCCTGGAACGTGTGGCCTTCGAGTACGTGGAGGACCTGCACGAGGACGGCGTGGTCTACGGCGAGGTGCGCTTCGCCCCCCACTTCCACACCGCCGAGGGCTTGGGCCTGGACGCGGTCATGGAGGCGGTGCTGGCCGGCCTAACCCGCGGCACCAAGGCCCACGGCGTCGAAATGGGTGTGATCGTCTGCGCCCTGCGCAACCAGGACGCAAAGCTCTCTCTACGTCTGGCCGAACTAGCCGCCAGCTGGTTCGACCGCGGCGTGGTTGGCTTCGACCTCGCCGGCGAAGAGGCCGGCCACCCGCCCAAGGATCACCTGGACGCCTTCCAACTGATCCAACGCCACAACGGCTCGATCACCATCCACGCTGGCGAGGGCTTCGGCCCCGAGAGCATCTGGCAAGCCCTGCAGTACTGCGGCGCCCACCGCATCGGCCACGGCACGCGCTTGGTCGAAGACATGGCGCTCTATGAGGGGAAGGTCATCAGCACAGGCAAGCTGGCCAACTTCGTGCTCGATCACCGCATCCCGATCGAAGTCTGCCTGGCCTCCAACGTACACACGGGCGCCACGCCTTCCCTGGCCGAGCACCCCTTCCCCGTGCTCCTGCGCGAGGGCTTCCGGGTCACGCTCAACACGGACAACCGGCTCATGAGTCGGACCACTATGACCGACGAATTCCTGCTGGCTCAGGACGAGTTCGGCCACGGCATCCGCGAGTTTGAGCGCGTAACGGTCAACGCTATGAACGCCGCCTTCTGGCCCTACCGCAAGCGTCAGGAAGTGCTCTCCAATCGTATCGAACCCGGCTATGCCGCGGCACGTAACGAAATCGGTGCGCCGCCCAGTGCGCGCGGTTTCCTCGAAGACTGTTAAGCATCGCACGGAACCTGGGTGAGGGAGTAGATTGGCGGCCATGACCGCCGTCCATCTGCACGACCCCCTCGCCTTTGCCGGGCGCGTGGAACACCGCACCATCGAGAGCAACGTCCTGCGCGGAAACCCCCTGGGCGATCCGTACCTACGCGACGTGCCCGTCTACGTGCCGCCCGGCTCCCATGGTCCCTTACCCGTAATCTACCTCCTAGCGGGCTTCACCGGTCGCGGGGCCTCCATGCTGGAGACCCACCCGTGGAAGCGCGGCGTGATCGTGCGCTACGACCAGGCCGTGGCGAACGGCGCGGCTCCGCCCGCGCTGCTGGTACTGCCCGACTGTTTCACAGCCATGGGCGGCAGCCAGTACGTGAACTCCAGCGCCATCGGTCGCTACGAGGATCACCTCGCGGACGAGATCCTGCCCTTCGTGGACGAGCACTACGACACCCGCTCTGGCGCG
This sequence comes from Planctomycetota bacterium, assembly GCA_047639615.1. Taxonomy (GTDB): domain Bacteria; phylum Planctomycetota; class UBA1135; order UBA1135; genus CAYWNK01. Next base: position 2,208 of record JBLIOL010000073.1, read on the forward strand.
CGCGCCGTGGGCGGCAAGAGCTCGGGCGGATTCGGCGCCCTGCACCTAGTCATGCGCCGGCCGGGCCTCTTCCAAGCGGCGGGCTCCATCAGCGGCGACTGCCACTTCGAGTACGGCTACGCCCACGACTTCCTACCCGCCGTCCGCGGCTTGGAATTGAGCGGCCTCACTCCGCGCGCCTACCTGGACGCCTTCCTGAAGAAGCCCGACCTCTCCGGCGACGGCCACGCGGTGATCAACCTGATGGCCATGTCCGCCTGCTACTCCCCGAACCCAGACTCCGAGCTTGGCTTCGACTTGCCCGTGGACCTACGCACAGGTGAGCGCCTTCAGGCGGTCTGGTCGCGCTGGCTAACCTTCGACCCGGTGGTCATCGCTGAGGTCTACGGAGACGCCCTGCGCAAGCTCAAGTGGCTGTACATATCGGCGGGTAAGAGCGACGAATTCCAGCTGCAGTTCTCCGCCCGCATCCTGGCCCGGCGCCTGGATAAGCTGGGAGTTCCCCACGAGCACGAGGAATTCGAGGGCGGGCACTTCGGGCTGGATGACCGCTACCTGGAGCTCATTCCACGGCTCGTAGGGGCTCTGGATAGCTAGACGCACGACAGACTGCGCTGCAAACGTGAATAGCACGCCCCGATCTGGGTAGGCTACCTAGCCTCGCTCTCGGCAACTCCCCATCGCCCCCCCAGGAGGCCCCCCCTTGCCGGACATCTTTTCGGACGAAGTCACTATCAAGACCATCTACCTGGTCTGTTCCAGCATCGGCGGTGCCGTCCTCTCGATTCAGCTACTCCTGTTGATCCTCGGCGGCGGCGGAGGCGAAGACGGCTTCGATGGTGACCACGGTGATCACAGCGACGGCTTCGGCCTAATTTCGGTCCGCACTATCGCCAGCTTCCTGACCTTCTTCGGCCTCAGCGGCTGGTGGGGCTTGGAGAAAGGCTGGGGTCCCGGGTACTCCACCGTACTGGGCCTTGGCGCAGGCACGGCAATGATGTTGCTGGTGGCCTGGATGATTTCCCTCCAGAGCAAGCTCAACGAGGAGGGCAACATCGATCCGGACAACGCCGTTGGCGACACCGCCACGGTCTATCTGCGCGTTCCGGCTCAAGGTGAGGGTCGGGGCAAAATCACGGTCTTCATTCAAGGCCGGAGTCATGAGTTCCAGGCCGTCAGTAAGGGGGCGGAATTAGCCACCGGAACTGAAGTTCGCGTACTGCGGCGAGTAACGGAGAACACCTTCGAAGTCGAAGCCCTCGCCTAGCCCCCCTAAGCTCGCTTAGTCCCCCCAAGAAAGAGACCTTCCCATGAACATCTTCCTGCTGCCCTTCGCTATTGCCGATGGCGAAGGCAACTCCGATCTCGCGCTCGTCATCGGTTCGATAGCGACCGTCCTACTGATCGCTGGGTTCTTCCTGATCCTAGCTCGACGCTACAAGCGCTGTCCCTCGGACAAGGTCCTGGTGGTCTACGGCAAAACCGGCTCCAGCCAGTCCGCCATTCCCATCCACGGTGGCGCCAAGTTCATCATCCCTCTGCTCCAGGACTACGCCTTCCTCTCCCTGGAACCGATGCAGATCGATACCCCTCTGGAAGGGGCGCTCTCCATCGAGAACATCCGCGTAGCCGTACCCAGTGTGTTCACCGTGGCAATCGGAACGGAAGAGAGCGTGATGAACAACGCCGCCGTGCGTCTGCTCTCCCTGAACCGCGCGCAGATCATGAAGCAGGCCGAGGAAATCATCTTCGGCCAGCTGCGCCAGGTGATCGCCTCCATGAAGATCGACGAGATCAACCGCGACCGGGATGTATTTCTGTCGCGCATTCAGAGCAACCTAGAGCCGGAACTGGCCAAGCTCGGGTTGATCCTGATCAACGTGAACATCAAGGACATCACGGACGAGTCCGGCTTCATCGAGGCCATCGGCCGCAAGGCCGCCTCCGAAGCCATCAACCAGGCCGAGATCGATGTGGCCCACCAGGAACGCTTGGGCGCCATCGGCGTGGCGGAAGCCGACAAGGAAAAGTCCATCCAGGTGGCCGAGTTCCACAAAACGCGCGACCTGGGAACGGCCACCGCCGAACGCGAGCGCGCCGTGGGTATCGCCGACCTGGAAAAGGAACGAATCACCGGTGAGAAGGCCGCCGCCTTCGCCCAGGAATCCAATGTGCGTGACTCCGAGCGGGAGATGCGTATCCGTGTGGCTAGCGCCAACGCCACCGCGGTCGAGGGCGAGAACGAGGCTCGGGCCGCCATCGCCATGACCAACGCCAGCCTCAAAATCCAAGAGGCCGACGCCTTCCAACGCGGTGAAACCCGCAAGCGCGAAGCCGACGCCGCCGTGCTCGAGGCCCAGTACATCGCCCAAGCCAAGGCCGCCGAGGCCGAGGGCAAGAAGATCGAAGCCGAGAAGCGCGCGCACTTGGAATCCTCCGCCAGGGCAGCCAAGGCCCAGACCATCGTGGACGCCGAGGCCGAGGCCCAGCGCATGCGCATCCTAGCCGAGGGTGAAGCGGCCGCGAACTTCGCGCGCCTCGAAGCCGAGGCCAAGGGTCAGTACGAGATCCTGGCCAAGAAGGGTCAAGGTCTGCGCCAGATCGTCGAGAGCTGCGGCGGTTCCGACCAGGCCTTCCGCATGCTGATGCTGGAGCACATCGACCACATTGCTGAGACGGCAGCCAGCGCCATCGCGAACATCAAGTTCGACAAGATCGTGGTCTGGGACGGAGCCGGCGGCGGCGGGGACGGCGAAGGTGGCGGCACCTCGCGCTTCCTGCGCAACCTGGCCTCTTCCTTGCCGCCGGCCCTCACGATGATGAAAGACATCGGCGGCGTCGAGATGCCCGAGTTCTTCGGACGCCTTCTGGAGAATCAGAAATCAGAGGATCCCACCGCCGAGGAGAGCGCCCCCGCAGAAGTGAAAGCCACACCTGCGGATACGGACGAAGCGGCGGCTGAGGACTCACCTGTGGTCCGCACGAAGCCCAAGCGCAAACCGCGCAGCAACTAGTCCGCCCGCTCGCTACCCGCTTGCGCTCTCAGGGGGCATCCACACGGACCACCGTGTGGATGCCTCCGCGCACATAGAAATCGCCCTCGACACTCATTTTGCGCGGCTTGCAAGCGGCGACAAGGTCATCGAGGATCTTGTTGGTGACGGCCTCGTGGAAGGCACCCACATCCCGATAGCTCCACAGGTAGAGCTTGAGAGCCTTGAGCTCGATGCACAGATCGCCGGGGGTGTAGCTGATGCGAATGGTGGCAAAGTCCGGCTGACCGGTCTTGGGGCAAACGCAGGTGAACTCCGGAGCCTCGAAGCGGATCTCGTAATCGCGCTCGGGGTTGGGGTTCGGGAAGGTATCGAGTTCGGTGGAGGGCTGGGTCGACATGACGCGGCGCAAGCTACCGCCTGGAGGCCCATGGGGAAACCTTCAGCCGCTCCCAGCTGCGCGCTTAGCGCCGCCTACGGCCCTGGGCCCGCGCCAGGGCCACGCCCTCAAGCCGCGCCTCGAGCACCCAGGCCAGCTCCGCTCCGCCCGCGGCGAAGTGCTGATCGGCCTCCTCGGCCAGGAAAGGCGCCCGCAATTTGCCGCCTCCGGCGTCCCGTAGCACGTATTCCTCGAGGGTCAGGTGCTGCATATCCAAGAGCGAGAGCACCCAGGTCAGCTGCCCACGCAGGGGCTTCGGCAGGCGCGCCGCGCCCACATCGAAGAGCCAGTCCTGCCCCACCCGCAGGGGCATCACGGAGTCCGGCAAGCTGGCCACCTCGGCCCGCGCCAGGGCGCCGCGGCGTTGAACGAGGGCTCCGGGGAAGCGCACGCCCTGCACCCTGCCGGAGAGCAGCCAAACGCGCTCCCGCGATAGATCGAAGCGTGCCTCGAGGCCATCCTCAGCGCGCACCCAAACTCCGAGCAACTCGTCCTGCTCCTGCCCGCCAAGGAGTGTGTCCCAGCGCATGACCGGCGGCTCGCCGGTGCGTGCCCCAATCCGCGCGCGTACCTCGAACGCTCCTACGCCAAAGGGGTCCTGATTCAAGGTCCAGTTTGCACGGGGTTCGGCCTCGCCGTCTGGTTGCGGGCTCGGGTCCGGCTCGGACGCCAAGCGGAAGGAAGGCCCCGGTGGCGCCAAGCTCAGCCCGCGGCGCGGCTCGCCCTCTGTTCCCGAAGCAAGTAGCAGAGTCAGGCCCTGCTGGCGCCAGGCCAGCATCTCCGGCTGCAGAGCGAAGGTTGCAAAGGCTTCCCAGGTAGAGCTCCCAAGCCAAGGCGCTGAACCGGGTTCATGGTAAGGCGCGTCAGGCTGCAAGGCCGGCCCCAGCAGCAAGGGCAGGTTGCCGCGCAAGGCGCGCACCCCGGCCACTTCCTCCGGTGCGTCGATCACCAGGTAGCGGCCCTTCCAACCGCGCCCGCGCGCGGCCTGGCCCAGTTCCACTCGCAGATCATCCACACTCCTTGCGGCCCACTCCATGGGGTCCACGTGCCCGCGCCCAAGCAGCGCGTAGGCTATGCACACGAAGACCGGGATCAGGGTTCGGCGCGCGCCTTGAATCGCGGTCGCGGTAGCGCCTAGGCCGACGGCCATGACCAAGATTGCCGGGAAAAGCTGCTCGGCGCCTTCAAGGCTACCCGGCAGTACGCGCTCCTTGGCGCAAGTGGCTTCCACCACCAGCAACGCCAGGGTCCAGCCGAGCAGGATGCGTCCCCACAGGCGCGGCGCGGCGCGCGCGGCCACGAAGCCGGGGTGCAGAGCCCACAGGTGAGTGACGGCGGCCAAGGCGAACCCGGCTCGGCCAACGCCGTTAATATCGACGGGGAACAGCAAGACGCCGAGCTTCTCCACCCACAGGGCCAACCCATCCAGGGCGCCACGTTCCGATGGTCCCCCGCCGAAGGCTCCTGGCTCCGCCAGATAGAGGCGCCAAGCACGCTCGACCCCCACCAGCAGGGCGGCCAAGAGGAAGGCCGTGGTGGCGGTGCGAATGCGTTGGGATTTGCGTCGGTGCCGGGCCGCGGACAGGAACTCGAGCCCGGCAACCAGTGGCGGCAGGAAGACTGCTACGCGCCCGGCGAAGGCCGATACGGCGAAGAGCAAACCTGCCGCAGCCACAAGCGCGTACTCGCGCTCCTGGCGCGCGCGCAGGAAGAGGTGCAGACCCCACAGACCGGCCGCCATGGCGATCAACTCGCCGCGCTCCGTGGCGCGCACCACGGTGCTCACCGACAGGGGGTGCAACACGAAGAACAGGGCGGAGGCCACCGCCGCGCTACGTGCTTGCTCCGCGCCGAGGAAGGGCGCCAGTGAGCGTGCCAAGAGGCGCCGCAGTCCAAAGCCCGCCAACAGCAGCAGGCCCAGGTTCTCCATGCGCAGGAAGGTCAGCCCGGCCCCGGTCCACAGGCCGCTGGGCGCCCAGAAGCGCGTGGAGAGGATCAATGAGAGCGCCGCCAGAGGCCGATCCTTGATACCCGGCAAGGCGTACAAGTCTTGCGGCGCGCTGAGGCTCGTCTCCGACAGGGCGCTCACTAGGGCCAGGTCGCGGCCGAAAGGACCCGACCCAAGCAGCGGCCCATAGACGTAGCCCAAGAGGCCCACGGCCAGCGCCACGATCCAAGCCCTGCGTGCCCCTTCGCTCATGTCTTTTGAATCCTAGTTGTGGGGAGGACCCCGACCGCCATACAAAAGGCCCATGATCCAGACCTTTCGCCCCCTCCTGGACGCCGCCCGCGGCGTTGACCTGAGCGATCCCGCAGCTGCCCAGCAGGAGCTAGCCAAGCGCTTCGACCCTACGGGCGAGGCCGCCCAGGCCTTGAACGCTGAGCTGCGCAAGCTGCTCGACGCCGGTGAAATCGCAGGCCGCGGGGAACTCCCCGTGCGCTGGGGCCGCGCCGCCAAGCCCAGCGAGGAGACCCACGAGTTCTCCATCGACGTGGTCCACATGACCGGCGCAGGTCCCCGCCACCGACACCCGGCCGGGGAAGTGGACTACTGCATAGCCCTAGACGGCGAGCCCACCTTCGACGGCCAGGCCCCCGGCTGGGTGGTCTTCGGCCCGGACTCCGTGCACGTGCCTACCGTCGCCGGCGGTGCCATGCTGATCGTCTACCTGCTGCCCGGCGGAGCCATGGAATTCCTCGAGAGCTAGCTAGATGCCGCGCGCGAGGAAGAAGCCCTCGCCGCCCTGGCCCTGGTAGAGGGGCATCAGCAAGTAGCCATCGAAGGGGGCGGTGATCGGGCCGCCCACATCCTGGGCCAAGAGTTCGCCCTCGGCCACGGCCTGGAAGCCCGCGAAGGGCCGGCCTTGGGGACGGTCCATGATGAACTGGCTGTTGGCGGTTGTCTCGTGCACGTAGCTGACCTCCAAGTGCGCGGGCAGGCCGTCCGTAGCGCGCACCAGTTGCTCTTCGGCTTCGACGCTCACCTGCTGCGCTTCGGGCAAGCCCAAGAGCGCGCCCAAGACGCGCCACAGAGCCGCCTCGAGATTCAGCGAGGTCTCGGGCCTGTCCGCTTGGCCGCCCTCCATCACCAGGCAATCCACACCGCGCAATTGCAGCCAGCTGAGGAGTGCGCTGTCGATGCGCTCGGCCAACCCGGCCACCTGGGGTAGGCCGCTGGCGTCCAAGGCCTCTTCGATCAACCCCTGTGCGCCGCCGGGCGGCGGGATCGCGAAGGGTGCGCCGGGACCCGAGGTGGAGTGTAAGTCGAGCACAAGGATCCGCTCGCCGGCATCTTTAGCGGCCTGTACTTCGAGCTCGATGGCAGCACTCAACTCACGTCGTTCCAAGGCGGTTTCGTCCTCGGGCTCGGAGCTGTCGCCCCAGCCGCGGTTCAGGTCGCGCTCGAGGTAGCGCAAGCCGCGGTTGTAGGCGCGCCGATTGCCCAATAGACCGGTCACGCTTCCACGCAGGGCCAAGCCCCGTTGCTCGACGGCCGTTAGGACCGACTGCAAGGCGATCACGCCATCGGGCTCGTTGCCGTGCAAGGCTCCGAGCACCAATAGACGTAGACCTGGCCCGCCTACGCGGCCCAGGAATCGTTCAGGCAACGCGGGGGCACCGGGCTTCAAGATTTCTACCTGACTCACTTGTCTGACCGGCGCTCCGAATCCTCGCGCAAGCTCGCCTCCAAGAGGCGCGCGGCGACATCGACGAAGTCGTGCTCCGTGATGATGCCGACCAAACGGCCATCTTCGACAACCGGCAGGCAGCCGATCTTGTGCTCGCGCATGCGTGTCATGGCGTCCAAGGTGGATTCTTCAGGAGAAGCCGTGAGCGGGTTCTCCTTCATGACCTCCGAAACCGCCACGGGGTCGCGGTCGGCCTTGCCGTACCCGCGCGCCAGCAGGCGCAGCAGGCTGCGCTGGGAGAGCAAACCCACCAAGCGGCCGGTCTGGTCCTCTACGGGCACGCGATGCAGATGCTCCCAGTCCATCAGGCTGGCGGCCAGATCGATCACATCATCGGGGTGCAGTGTGAACACATCGCGGGTCATGATCTGCCCCACCGTGCGGAAGCTCTTGCGCCAATCCGCATCGCGTCGCAAGGAAGCCAGAGGCCAGAGGTGGCCCGGCACGCCCGTGCGTTGGCGTGCGTGCGTTGCGATGGTGAGCGCCCGGTGACGCTCGTCCGGCGTACCCTGATCGCCCATTGCGCTGAGGGACGAGAGGGCCCATTGGGCGCCTGTCTGGCCGCTCTCCACGCGCTCCTGCATCACGCCTAGATAGCGATCGATGTCGGTGCTATCGATGTTCTTCATTTGGAGTCCCTTGCGCGCCAGGGGCAAGAGTTCATCCAGGATCAGCTTGCGCGCACTCACCACGCGTCCGCCGAGCCAGCGGAATTGGGCATCCAAGCCATAGCGCGCCGCAGCCACGAAGTTCTGCTTGGCGTCGTTGAACTCCATGGCCTCGGTGATGTCGCCGAACTCTTCGCCACAGCCCACCATCAGGCCGAAGAAGAAGGCCGCGCCGGCGATCTCATCGTGCACGGTGGGACCGGCGGGCAGCACACGGTTCTCGATGCGCAGGTGCGGCTTGCCGTTCATGATCCCGTAGCAAGGCCGGTTCCAGCGATAGACCGTGCCGTTGTGCAGACACAAAGCCTGCAGCTTGGGAATCTCGCCGCGGGCGAGCACGTCCAAGGAGTTCTCCTCCAAGTTGGTGGAGAGCAGCACGCGGAACCGCGCCACATCCTCGCGCAGGATCTCGAGCACGCTCGACTTGACCCAGCTCTCGCCAAAGGTCACGCGCTGGCGACTACCGCGCTTCTCCTGACTCTCGTTGCGCGCATCCAATGATTGCTGGAAGAGCGCCACGCGCGTCTCGTGCCACAGCCTGTGCTGCAGCAGTACCGGCGAATTAACGGCCGCGGCCAGGACCGGTGCAGTGACCGCTTGGGAGAGGTTGTAGAGCTCGGCGAACTCGCCTGCGCCCACCTGGAAGTGCAGCTGGAAGCTCGTGTTGCAAGCCTCCATCATCACGTTGTCGTGCACCACACGCAGCTCGTCGAGGCCCTTGATGTAGGCCGGGAACTTGCCCTCCCGCATCTCGCTCATCACATCGTTGAGCAGGTGGAAGCGCGGGTTCTCGACCATCGCCCCCATGTCCAAGTCGGACTGGTGCAGGGTCGGCAGGATTCCGCACAGGAGCAGATGCGCGCCTTCCTGTTCCGCTGCGGTGCGTGCGGCAGCCACCATGGAGGCCAGCTCGGCTTCCATCTTGGAGAGGCAGTCACCGCTCAGCACCTGGGGCGAGGCGTTGGCTTCCAGGTTGAAGCGCGCCAACTCTGGGGTGAAGGAGCCAGGGTGGTCCTTGAGGCGTTCCAGCACCTCCGCACCCACACGGGCGGCCTGCCAGTCCTGGTCCACCAGGAACATCTCCTGCTCGGCGCCGATGCGGCGGATGCCTGACTCGATGAGATTTCCATCGATCATCTGCTCGAGGGCCTGCAAATCGGCCAGAAGGGCCTGCATGAAGGCCCGTAGTTCACCGGCCTCGGTGGCTTTGACGTCTTGAATACCCATGGGTGGGCTCATGGTAGGGGGGGAATACCCAGCCGCAAATCCCGATTGCGGGGAACCCTTCCTGCAACCGCGGACTCCATTCCACAGGCGTTCCCTGGCATCCTAGGGAGCCCCTCCTCTCTCCAAGCCTGCTCCTGCTCCACCGGCTCCCCATGTTGCGCCACGCCGTACTGCTCCTCCCCTTGCTCGTCAGCGCCGCTCCCCAGCCCGAGGAAGCCCCCGCCACCAGACCCATCGCCGCGGGCATCCAATGGTCTGAGGACTATGCCGCGACCCTAGCCCGTGGTGCGGCTGAGTCCAAGGTGGTGATGCTGGCCCTGAACATGGACGGCGAGCGCGCCAACAACCAGATGGCGCAGCAGTCCTACAAGGACCGCGAAGTGATAGCCCTTACGAGCCACGCGCTGTGCCTGGTGGGCAGCGTGTCCAATCACAATTCCAGCGGCAGCTGCAGCCGCTTCGGCACCGTGACGTGCGCGGCACACCAGGCCATCGAGAAGGCCTCCCGCAGCGGCGAGCTGTCCCGGGACCCCGGCGGCCTGATCATCGCCCCCCAGCACGTCTTCCTGGGCCCCGACGGCAAGGTCATCCTCTCTGTCCCCTATCTGATTTCCACAGCGGAGCTCAGCTGGTGCTTGGTGGTTGCCATCAATAGCGTCAATCCGGAGGCGGACCTCAAGCTCCCGAGCGGTGCACGGCCGCCGAAGCGCCTGATTCAAGAAGGCGTACTCGGGCCTGCCGAAGAGGGCATGGCGAAGGGCTCCAAGAGGTCGGTCGGTCCGGCTACCTTGGAGGAAGCCATGGAGCTGATCGACAAACTGCGCAAGGGCGGCCGCGGGACCGGCAAGATCCAGTCCCTAAACCGCATCATGACCTGCGATGAGGATGAGCCCCGCGACTTCACCATGCAGCAACTGCGCGGCGGGATCGGCAAGAAGCCCGAGCGCTTGCGTGGCCTAATCCACAGCATCGGCGTAACGGCGCCCGCTAGCTATTGGGAAGTAGTCGCCGAATACGCCACCAATAGCGACATCTTGATGCGCGAGGAAGCCGCCGCCGCCCTGGAGCAGTTGGCCGCGCCCAAATCCGTGAAGGTCATCACGAAGGCGCTCAAGAAAGAGAAGGACGGCCGCGTGCGCGGCGCCTGGATGCGCGCCCTCGGTAGCGCCGGCGCCGACGACTCCAAGGTGCGCAGCACGCTGGTCAAGGCGGCCTCGAAGGAGAAGGACCGCGAGGCTAAGACCGGCGCCATCGTGGCCCTCGGTTACCTGGTCCCGCACAAAGACGTGGAAGCCGCCATCCGCAAGGCCTACACCTCCGAGGACAGCGATCACATGCTCGCCGCAGCCTGCGCCATGGCCCTAACCCGTGACAAAAAATGGCGCGATATGCTCTATCCCATGCTCAAGCAGGAGCCCCAGGGCCAACTGCACGATGCGCTCGTGGGCTGCCTGGAAGTCCTCACCCTAGGCCGGCTGGAGAGCCTCGCCAAGCCCCTGGCCGAGGTCTGCGACGACCGCGTGGAGCGCGAGCGCTTCTTCGGGCGCAAGCAGTAGGCGGCGCATCCCTCCAGCTGGGGTAAACTAGCCCCAGATCCCTTTGCTATAGCGGCCACTCTCGCTCTATATCTCTCTCCGGCCGTCCCCCCACCCATGCTGCAAATCATCCCCTGCCTGGCTCTGGCCTTCGCCTCGCCGGCTAACCCGGCAACGCTGCTCCCCCCGGCAGTGCTGCAGGAACCTGACGCTCGCAACTACAACTTCGCCAAGCAAGCCGCCGGCGAAGCCCTCGCCACCCAGATGGAGGAGCTCGCCGTCTGGTGCCAGAAGAACAAGGCCTATCTCGAGCGCAACCGCGCCTACGAGGTGGTCATTCTCTACAAGCCCGACCACAAGCTGGCGCGCAAGCTGCTGGGCTACAACTTCGACCGCAAGTCGAAGGAATGGACCCGCCGCGGCAACTACAAGGCGCCCAAGAACAGCAAGCCGCCCGAGGCCCTCGAGGCCCTCGAGAAACGCGAGCTGATCTTTGCCGCCTACACCGAGAGTCTGATCGCAGCTATCGAGGCGAACATCGATACGCTTCCCAAGCGCATACGTCTCAAGGACCTGCAACCGCTGCTCGAAGAACGCCCCGACGACGCGCGCGTGCGCACGCTCATGGGCCAGGTCAGGCTCTTCGAGGATGGCAAGCCGGACGAATGGGTATTGCCCACCACTAAGCTCGCTCTGGAACGCCGCAAGTCCCTGCGCGACTTCCGCCGCAGTAACCGCAAGTCAGCGCCCGCACCCAAGTCCACCAATGTGCAGGATGTGGAAGCCGACATGGGCTTCAAATGGAATGTGAAGCTGGACAACGGCACTGTGCGCTTGCTCTCGAGCGGTAGCTCTTCGGAGTCCGAACGGGTTCTGCGCGACCTGCACATGCTCTGGCGCTACCTGCCCGAAGTCATGGGCGGCAAGCTTACGGTAGGCGATGGAACCACCATCTACCTGCTGACCAACCCGGGGGCCAAGGACAAGTTTGGTGCTGAGTCGTCGCTGCTGAGCGACACCAACCGCAACTACTGGGCGAAGACCGTCGGCACCTTCCTCGGCGCGAGCACGAGCATGGCGCTCTACAACTCGAACCAGCCCGGCCGCCTGGACATGGCCTGCCGCCTGACCGTGTCGCTCTACCTCTGGCAGGAGTATGGCATCAGCGCCGACCGCGGCTGGGTCACGGAGGGCTTCGGCCTGTACCTGGTCAACCAGATGCAAGGCACGCGCCTCTCCTACACGCTGAACTCGGACGAGTACGAGGACAAGTCCGAGGAGAATTTCGCCTCACGAATCAAGGAACCTGATTCCGATTGGCTCGAGCTTGCCCGGCGCATGCTGCGCGACAAGAAGGCACCCGGGCTGCAGTTCGTCCTGGGCAAGGACGTGGGCGCTATGGCGCCGCGCGACCTCATTATCGCCAACGCCCTGGCCGCCTATCTGGTGGAAGCCCACGGCCCGAAAGTGGTCGAAAGCATCCTGCGCCGCATTGGCGGAACCTGGGTCGACGGTGAGCTGATCAAGCCCAAGGATTCAGCCGCCAGGGTGCTAGAGCAGGTCCTCGAGGCCCGCCTGCCGGAGATCTACACGCTCCTCGAGGACTGGCTTACAGAGATGAAACGCCGTTAAGGGCGATTGACCGAAACGCTAGGGGCAGATCCGGGTTTGGATCGGACTCTGCGCTGATCCCCCAGCACAGGACCCGTTCCCCACTCCCCCCAGGATCATGAAGCTCATTCTGCCCCTAGCCCTCGTCCCCCTCGCCCTCATCGCCCGGGATGACCTCTCCACCAAGTACGAGCAGGACCGCTGGGTGGTGGTCGAGAGCTCGATCACTATGGAGACCGAAGTCACGGACTTCGAGATGCTGATCGACGGCGAGCCCCCGGAGGGCAACCGCGGAGGCGGAGGCGGCGACTCCAGCACGAGCCTGACGCGCTCGATCGTGACGGCTGACCGCGTGATGGAGGCCGGTGAGGACGGCCCCACCCGCGTGCTGCGCGAATTCCGCAGCGTGGGCGGCAGCCAGACCATGAGCTCTGGCGACCAGGAGCGCGAGAGCCAAGCCAATAGCCCCCTAGGAGGAGTCACCTTGGAACTTGCCCTGGAGGACGGCGAGGTGAGCGCTAGCGTCTCCGATGGCGACTCCCAGGAGGATGCTCAGCTCCAAGGCCACTCCATGACCCTGGCCCTGGACGCCCTGCTGCCGGACGGTGACATGGACGAAGGCGACAGCTGGGACCTGGACAAGGAAGCCCTGGGCAAAGCCCTCGGCCTCGAGCTACAGCAGGTCCTATTCACCCGTCCCGAGCGCGCTGAGGGCGGCGGCGGCGAGCGCGGCGGCGGTCGCGGCCGACGCGGCGGCGGCGGCGGCAACACCTCCGGCCTAGCCGAGTTGGGACAGATCGATTGGGAAGGCGAGGCCAAGTTCGGCGGCAGCGTCGACCACGACGGCACCGCCTGCTATGAAATCAGCATCAAGTTCGAGGGCTCCGGCGAGCTGCCCGAGCGCGAATTTGGTGGCCTCGGCCGTGACCGCGCCGTAACCCCGAACACCGAGCTCCTTGCCTGGGTCGGCACCGACCTCGAAATCGAGCTAGAAGGCCGCCTGCTGGTCTCGATCGAAGGCCACCTGCCCGTTCTACTAGAGCTGGAAGGCGAACTCACCCGCGAGATGGAGCGCACCATGGACCGCGGCGAACGCACCATGGAGATGAGCCGCACCACCGAAGGCACACTCAAAATCCAAATCGAAGTCAGCACGGAGAGCGCCGAGTAACCCGCGCCGACCAAAGGAATCCCTACAACCATGCAAAGTACCCTACTACCGGCCGCACTGATCGGCCTCGTGAGCGGCGGCGTCGCTGCTGCCGCCGTCGTCTTGACCCTCTCCCCCGAACCGGCACCCGCCAACCAAGCGCAGGCCGCAAACCAGGTGGATGTGCTCGCGCGCATCGATTCCATCGCCGGTCATAACAATGACCTGCAGGAACGCCTGCTGCGTCTCGAAAACGAGGCCAAGATGGTGGCGCCCACGGCCAAGCGCGAGCTTGCCGATGCGCCCGCATCCGCAAGCTTCAAGGACCAGCTAGCGGACTTGCAAGCCAAGCTGGATGCACTCAGCTCCCCCACGGCGAGCATGCCCGCGAACAACTTCGAGGACGCAGTAGCTGCGGCCAACAAGAACATCGACGCCCGCAAGCGAGTTGAACGCGATGAGGAACGCCAAGTACGCGAGGAGCAGGCCATGGAAGACAAGCTGGCCAAGCTGACCTCGACCCTGGGTCTTGATGGCGGCCAGGTCGGTCGCATGCGCGAGACCCTCGCTACCCAGACCGCCGCGCGTCGCGATCTCTTCACCGAGATGCGTGAAGGCGGCTGGGCCGGCGGCCGCACGGAGATGCGTGAGAGCATGCAGGCCATCACCGATGCAGCCAACACCTCCCTGCAGGGCTTCCTGACCCCGAGCCAGTTCGAAGACTACGGTAAGCAGGACACCGGCGGTGGCTTCGGTCGCCGCGGTGGCGGCGACAATGGCGGCGGCGGCGGTCGCGGCGGCGGCTTCTAGCCCTTAGCTCGCCACTTGGTCGAGGCGCACTCGATAGACGGACCTTCTTGAGCCGTGCTTGATGCGCGGGTGGTCTATGCCACTCATTACATTCACCTGCTCCGTGAGACACCACGGAGCAGGTGAATGTACTTGTAGGTAGAGGGCACTAGAAGCCGACGGCGCCCGGCCGCAGGCCGGGCGCCGTTGGCAACGACTTGGCCTGCCCTCCCCCTTCTCCGCCTTCAATCACCCGTCCAGCGGGTCAGAACGAGACTCTGCACCCATAAGAGTTGGGTATTTGGATCCTCGCGGTCCCCTCCCATGAGCCCCTGGAGCCTTCGACCAAATGCGCGGCGTTCGCCCACCACATAGCCATGGAACTCGTGTGATCGGGCCTTAGCATGGCAGCCTCCCCGCCTCTCTCCAGGTTCTTCCCATGCTTCGTCCCGCACGTTTCACGCTCCTCGCCGCCAGCGCCTGCCTCTTTGGAATCGCCGCCATTGGTGGCCGCGATGACCAGACCGCCGACCGCTTTGCACAGCTTGGCAATCTGTTGCCCTCCCCGAGCCCCCAGCGCGCCGCGTCGGGCGCGCCTGGCAGTGAGTATTGGCAGCAGAAGGTCGACTACAACATCGACGTTCGTCTGAACGATGTGGATCAGAGCCTGCACGGCTCCGAGCGCATCAGCTACCACAACCACTCGCCGGATGAGCTGCGCTACTTGTGGGTCGCCCTGGACCCGAACATCTACGCGCCCGACTCCCACGCGGTGGCCACGAGCCTGGCACCTGGTCTCGACCAGATGAGCTTCAAGAACATGGCCTCCATGCTGGAGCGCCAGACCTTCGATGGCTCCTGCGACATCACGGCGGTGAAGGACGCGGACGGCGCCGACTTGGCCCACACCATCAACGACACCATGATGCGCGTGGACCTGCCCGAGCCCCTACAGCCCGGCGCCCTGGTGGAGTTCTCTATCGATTGGAACTACGCCATCAACAACTCCTCCAAAGTGCGCGGCCGCACGGGCTACGAGTACTTCGAGGAGGACGAGAACTATCTCTACGAGATCGCTCAGTGGTTCCCGCGCATGTGCGCCTACACCGACTACACCGGCTGGCAGAACAAGCAGTTCCTGGGCCGGGGCGAATTCACCCTGGAGTTCGGCGACTACCTGGTGAACATCACCGTTCCGGAGGATCACGTGGTGGCCTCCACCGGCTCGCTGCAGAACGGTGGCGACGTGCTCAAGCCCGCCTGGCAGGAACGCCTCAAGCGCGCCGAGAGCGCTGAGGCGCCGATGTTCATCGTCACGCCGGAAGAGGCCAAGGCCAATGAAGCCAGCCGCGCCACGGGCACCAAGACCTGGACCTACCAGGCCGACAACGTGCGCGACTTCGCCTTCGCCTCGAGCCGCAAGTTCATTTGGGACGCAGTGCTGCAGCCGGTCAAAGGCACCGAGCCCGTGTGGGCCATGTCCTACTACCCGAACGAGGGCGAGCCCCTGTGGAGCCGCTACTCCACCCAGGCTGTCATGCACACCCTGGACGAGTACTCCGCTCACACCTTCCCCTACCCCTACCCCGTGGCCATCTCGGTCAACGGCCCGGTGGGCGGCATGGAGTACCCCATGATCTGCTTCAACGGCCCGCGGCCGGAGAAGGACGGCACCTACTCGGCGCGCACCAAGTACGGCCTGATCTCGGTGGTGATCCACGAGGTGGGCCACAACTGGTTCCCGATGATCGTCAACTCGGACGAGCGCCAGTGGACCTGGATGGACGAGGGCCTGAACACCTTCATGCAGTTCCTAGCTGAGAAGACCTGGGAGCCCGACTATCCCGTGAAGCGCGGCGAGCCCCAGGACATCACCAGCTACATGTCTTCGGAGCGCGTGCGCCCGATTATGACCAACTCGGAGTCGATCCTGCAGTTCGGCCCGAACGCCTACGCCAAGCCGGCCACGGCGCTCAACATCCTGCGCGAGACCGTCATGGGTGTGGAGCTCTTCGACTTCGCCTTCGCCGAGTACTCACGCCGCTGGCAATTCAAGCGCCCGGAGCCGGCCGACCTCTTCCGCAGCATGGAGGACGCCTCCGCCGTGGACCTGGATTGGTTCTGGCGCGGTTGGTTCTACGGCACCGACGCCTGCGACCAATCCATCAGCGGCCTTACGCGCTACACGGTCGACACGCAGAACCCCACGCGAGAGAAGGTGCTGGCCCAGGCCGAGCGCGACGAGGAGCCTCAGACTCTGACCCAGGCGCGCTACGCCGGGGCAGCCATGCGCTCCGAACGCTTCCCTAGCCTGCTGGACTTCTACAACACCTACGACGCACTGGACGTGACGCCGGCCGATAAGCGCAACTACAAGGCGCTGCTCAAGAAGCTCGACAAGGGTGAGAAGCAATTGCTTAAAAGCGAGCTGAACTTCTACGTGATCGCCCTCGAAGACATCGGCGGCCTAGCCATGCCGGTCATCATCAAGGCGCTCTACACGGATGGCAGCGAGGAAGAGGTGCGCGTGCCCAGCATGGTCTGGCGCAACAACGAGCGGCGGATCAACAAGCTGCTGATCACCGAGAAGGAGATCGCCAGCTTGGTGCTCGACCCCAACCTCGAGACCGCCGACATCGACCTGGACAACAACTACTGGCCGCGCCGCGTGTCCGAGAAGCGCATCAGGCTGACGCCCTCCAGCAAGGGTGGC
>JBLIOL010000074.1:0-18934 GCA_047639615.1 Planctomycetota bacterium
GAGACCGACGGCGCCCGGCCGTAGGCCGGTGGCTGGCGACGGGAGGGTCGGGGTTGCTGGGGATGGCGAGTTATGACGAATGGGGTCAGGCACAAAAATTCATAACTCACTCAGGTGCCGAGGGCAACTTTGATGCCTTCGGCACCTGAGTGAGTTATGAGGTTTTGTGCCTGACCCCATTCGTCACGCTGATGGTGGTCCGGCCGGGCTACTTGCTTACCGGGCGCAACTTGCTCATGCGTCCGTGGCGGTTCCAATCCATGACGTAGATGTTGCCGTCCTCATCCCAAGCGGCCGAGTGCGGCGCCGTGAACTCGCCCGGGGCCCACTGATCGCGCGGGACGCCGTTGTTGGCGCGCTTGGCGGGGTCGGGGTTGTCACCCAGGTGGCCGACGAGCTTGTTGTTCTTGTCGAGGATGCTGATACGTCCGGCCAGGTCGGGGATGACCAGGAAGTCGCCTGCGGCGTAGACACCGCAGGGGCGGCGCAGGTCGGCCTCGATCACCTCGAGGAACTTGCCGGCGAGATCGAAGCGTTGCAGCCGGTGGTTCTCGCGGTCGGCGATCAGTAACTCAGGCGTCTCGCCGCGCGTGTCGAGCAGGATGCCGTGGCAGGTGACGAACTTGCCAGGTTCGGTGCCGCGGCCGCCGAAGCACTCGAGCCACTTGCCGGCTTCATCGAAGTGGTGCACCCAGTTCTGACCGTAGCCGTCGACCACGTACACGTGCCCATTGGGAGCGACGGCGATGCCGGTGGGGTTGTACTGCTCCTTCTTCTCGTACTTGCCGGACTCTTCGGGCCAAGCGACGGTCAGGAGCACCTCGCCGGTGAGGGTTGTCTTGACCCATTCATGCCGGCCGAGGTGCGTCATGTAGAGCACTTGCTCCTCACCCTCGTCGGCCAGGGTCATGCCGTGCAGTCCGCCCGCGAACTCCTTGCCCCAGCTGCTGACGAAGGTTCCGTCCGCATTGACGATGCAGACCGAGTTCTCGCTGTCGGTGTTGAAGATGACGCGGCCTTTCGCATCGATCAGGGTCGCACCGTGGGTGTTTCCCAGCTGCATGCCCTCGGGCAGCTTGAGCCAGTTCTCCTCCCACTGGAAGGTCATATCTCCAGCGGTCATCAGCGGCCCCTCACCCTTTGGTTCGTTCAGGGTGGCGGCGGCGGTGAAGAAGGTCATGGCGATCAGGGGTAGCAGGACGCGACGCATGGTTGGCTCTTGGTTGTGGGTTGCTATGGATGGTAGCGATCCGCTCGGCCCGTAGCATGTGCCAATGATCAGAGCCCGCCATCTCCTCGTCTCTCTGTTGCTCGTCAGCTCCTGCGCCAGCGCCCAGGAAGGCCCTGTGAGCACCCAGGGAATTCAAACCGCTGCGGAGGCCTCTGGCTTTACGCACACCTCGCGCTGGGCCGAGGTGCAAACGTTCTTGGATTCGCTTGAGGAATTGCCCCATGCGAGCCGCCTGGAGCAGCGTGTGCTCGGCAGCTCCCACGAGGGGCGCGAGTTGCCCCTGGTGGTCGTGTCGAAGTCGCCGACCGATCTGGGCGAGCGCTCCGAGCGCCTGCGCGTGGTCTGTATCGGCAACATCCACGCGGGTGAGGTGGAGGGCAAGGAAGCCATCCAAGCCCTCTGCCGCGAGTTCGCCATGGGCGAGCACGCGGCACTGCTGGAGCACATGGAGATCTGGTTCGTGCCGATCTACAACGCCGATGGCAATGAGCGCGTGAATGAGCGCAATCGCGAGAGTCAGAATGGCCCGGTGGAAGGCGTGGGCATCCGCCCCAACGCCCAGGGCTTTGACCTGAACCGTGACTTCCTCAAGGCGGAGGCGCCGGAAACGCGCGCGCTTCTATCCCTGTGGAACCAATTGGATCCGCACGTCTTCATCGACCTGCATACCACCAACGGTTCCTATCACGGCTATCACCTGACCTACTCGCCTTCGCTCAGTACCAACGCGGACCCGGGCCTGAACCGCTTCGCGCGTGAGGTACTCTTGCCGGAAGTGACGCAAGTCCTCGAAGAGACCCAGGGCCTGCGTACCTATCACTACGGCAACTTTAGCCGTCGCGGGGAAGCGTCTTGGTCGACCTACGATCACCGTCCGCGCTTCGGCACGAATGCCTTCGGCTTGCGCGGCAGGCTCGCCGTGCTCTCCGAGGCCTACAGCTACTTGCCCTTTGAAGAGCGTGTGGTCGCCACGCGCGGGTTTGTGCTGCAGCTCTTCGAATCACTGGCGACGCACCGCGAAGAACTGCAAGCGGCCTGCGCCCACGCGGACAAGTTGGCCACCGAGGGCAAGCTCTCCTTTGGCCACGACAGTTCGCTCATACCCGGCGTGCAGGAGACCATCGCCGTCGGCGGCGTTAACGAGATCCAACTGGGTGAAGGTCGCGGCGTGCGGCGTGAAGTGACCGACGAGCTCAGTTACGACCCCATGCTCGTACGCAGCGAATTCGCCTCGGGCACTTGGGAGCCCCTGCCCGAGGCCTGGGCCGTGGTGGGGGACCAGGCAGCCATCGGGCGCTTGCTCCGCCTGCAGGGGATCACCTACGAGGTGCTGGAAGAGGCACGGGCAGCCACCAGCCAGCGCTTCCAGATCAGCGAGCTGACCCGCGCTAAGCGCCCCTTTCAGGGCCATCGCACAGCCAGTGTGACGGGCCACTGGAGCCCCGGTCCTGAGCTACTTCCCGTGGGCACGCTCTTGGTCCCCGCACGCCAGCCCAGGGCGCGTTTGGCGGCCCAGTTGCTCGAGCCCCAGTCCGAAGATTCTGCCCTGACCTGGAATGTCTTCCCGGCCAGCCTGGGTCTGGGCCCGGGCGGGATCGACGGATCTGGCGCAGAACTTTCTTATCCGATACTGAGAGTTGCGGAATAGCCCCTCTGAGGGCGCCCAATTTGCCTACAAAAGGCGGCGCGCCCTAGTCTGAGAGGTGGACTAGGGCGCGCAGGCCGGGGATGGGGGTCTCCTGGGGGAGATGTTCCGTGACACTAGAAAGTACCTGGCTTTGCTCCACGGGGATGGGAATTCCAGCTCCCAGAGGGACGTCGCGCCTCAGGTCTGAGCTCCCAGCGGTTGACGGGACCCCGCTCGTCGTGCATAGAATCCGCCCGGCGCGTCAGATCGCGCCCATATTCTATGCCCAAAGCCCTTGTCATTGTCGAGTCGCCCACGAAGGCGAAAACCCTCAGGAAATACCTCGGCACGGACTACATCGTGGAGTCCTCAGTAGGGCACATCCGCGACCTCCCGGCCAATGCCGCTGAGGTGCCTGCCAAGTACAAGGGCGAGAAGTGGTCCCGCCTGGGGGTCAATGTGGAGGATAACTTCGATCCCCTCTACATCGTCCGGCCGGAGAAGAAGAAGAAAATCGCCGAGCTGAAGGCGCACCTCAAAGAGGTCGACAAGCTCTTGCTAGCGACCGATGAAGACCGCGAGGGGGAGGCCATTGCCTGGCACCTCTTGGATGTCTTGCAGCCCAAGGTGCCCGTGGAGCGCATGGTCTTCCACGAGATCACCAAGACGGCCATCCTGGCGGCCCTGGCGGATACGCGCCAAGTGGACATGGCCATGGTCGAAGCCCAGGAGAGCCGGCGCATCATCGACCGGCTCTACGGCTACGAGATTTCGCCGACCCTGTGGCGCAAGATTGGCCCCAAGCTCTCTGCTGGTCGCGTGCAGAGCGTGGCGATTAGCATGCTTGTGGATCGCGAGCGCGCGCGCATGCGCTTTAAGGATGCCGAGTATTGGGATCTTTCCGCGCACTTCCTGACGGACCCGAATTCGGAAGCCAAGGGCCGCGGCTTCGACGCGCGCCTGATGTCTGTGGACGGCAAGCGCGTCGCCTCCGGCAAGGACTTCGACCCGGACACCGGCGAGCTCAAGCCCGGCGCCAAGGTCAGCCTGCTCGACGCCAAGGCGGCCGATGAGTTGCGCGCTAGCTTGGCAAGTGGCGCCTTCACCATCGCCAGCGCCGAAGAGAAGCCCTTCAAGAAGAGCCCCTCGCCGCCCTTCACCACCTCGACCTTGCAGCAGGAAGGCAACCGCAAGCTGCGCTTCGATGCCAAGCGCATCATGCGCGCTGCCCAGCGCCTCTACGAAAACGGTCACATCACCTACATGCGTACCGATTCGGTGGCCCTCTCGGACACCGCCATCGAGATGGCACGCACGGCCATCGGCAAGGAGTACGGCAAGGAGTACCTGCCGGAGGAGCCGCGCCGCTACAAGGGCAAGTCTAAGAACGCCCAGGAGGCCCACGAGGCCATCCGTACCGCCGGGGAGGAGGTCGTGCCCGTGGCTACGATCCGCGCCAGCTTGGGCGAGGATGAGGCCAAAATCTACGACCTGATCCGCAGCCGTACGCTCGCTTCGCAGATGAAGGACGCCCATGGGCGTCGCATGGTGCTGCGGGTTGAGGCCCCGGGTGGTCCGCGCGAAGTGGTCTTCCAGGCCTCCGGTTCTGTGATCGACTTCCCGGGCTTCCTGCGTGCTTACGTGGAGAGCTCCGACGCCGCCGGTTCAGGCAGCGACGACAAGGACGTGCTGCTGCCGCCCGTCAATAAGGGCGATAGCGTGACCTCCGATCAGCTCACCGCTGAGGAGCACCGCACCACGCCGCCTGCGCGACTGACCGAGGCCAGCCTGGTCAAGGCCCTCGAGGAGTCCGGCATCGGGCGGCCCTCTACCTACGCCTCGATCATCGACACGATCCAAACACGCGCCTATTCCTTCAAGAAGGGTTCGGCCCTGGTGCCGACCTTCACCGCCTTCGCGGTGGTCTACCTGATGGAGACCTACTTCACCAAACTGGTGGACCCGGCCTTCACAGCCCAGATGGAAGAGCGCTTGGACCTCATCGCCGCTGGCGAGGGCAAGTCCAAGGCCTACCTAAGGGACTTCTATCATGGCGACGGCGTCGTGCCCGAGGGACCGGACGACGTGCCCACGGGGCTCAAGCCCCTGGTGGATCACACCATCGAGACCATCGACCCGCGCCGGGTCTGCACGATCCCCATCGGCGAGGACGATCAAGGCCGCGCGATCATCGTGCGCGTGGGCCGCTACGGCCCCTTCGTGCAGCGCGAGGAAACCACCGCGCCCCTGCCCGATCCCTGCTGCCCTGACGAGGTTACGGTGCTCTTCGCCAGCGAGCTACTGGCCGCCAAGGAACGCAGCGAGAAGCCCATCGGCACGCACCCCGACACGGAGGAACCGGTCTTCGTGAAGACGGGTCGCTACGGTCCTTACGTGCAGCTCGGCGAGGCCACGGACGACCACAAGCCCAAGATGGCGTCGCTGCTCAAGGACATGCGTCCCGACGAGTTGGACTTCGACACCGCCCTGCAACTGCTGGCCCTGCCGCGCCTACTCGGTCAGGACGACGCCGGTGAGGACATCCAAGCCTTCAACGGTCGCTACGGTCCCTATATCAAGCGCGACAGCGACAGCCGCAGCCTAACGGCCGAGGACAACCTGCTGACCATCGACCTGAAGCGCGCCCTCGAGTTGCTCGCTCAGGAGAAGCCCGGTCGCGGCCGTGGCCGCGCCGCCGAGCCGATCCGCACCTTCGAGGACGTCAAGGAACTCGACGGCGCCACGATCAAGATGATGGATGGCCGCTACGGCCCCTACGTTTCAGATGGCGAGGTCAACGCCTCGCTTCCCAAGGGCGCCGACACGGAGAAGCTCACGCTCCAGGAAGCCCTCGACCTGCTCGAAGCACGCCGCTCCGCCGGTCCTTCCAAGAAGAAGAAAAAGAAGGCCAAGAAGAAGGCCGCAAAGAAGAAGCCGGCAGCGAAGAAGAAGGCTAGCCCAAAAAAGAAAGCTGCTGCGAAGCCTGCTGCCAAGAAGAAGGCGGCTACTAAGCCTGCGGCCAAGAAGAGCGCGTCGAAGAAGGCAGCCAAGAAGAGCACCAAGAAGGCCGCTTCCAAGAAGCCCGCCAAGGGCGACGACTAGCGAGTTACGACGTCTTGCGCCTGACCCAGGTCGCCATAACTCGGCCTGTTTCTGGGTCTAGCCTGTTTCTGGGTCAAGCCTGTTTCTGGGTCAAGCCTGTTTCTGGGTCAAGGTGGTGCGCCCGGCTGGACTCGAACCAGCGACCGTCGGATTAGAAGTCCGGTGCTCTATCCAGCTGAGCTACGGGCGCGACGCGTTGCAGTCTACGGCCTGAAGCGTCCAGGGGCCCGAGGGATTCCCGTCTAGGCCACCCAGGCATCCGCCACCCAGGCGGTGCGGGCGGTGAGCCGGCGGCGGCCGTGGAGTTGGGCGTCGAGTTTGTTGTGCAGGGCTGGGGAGAGCTCGCCGGTGGCGAGGCGCCGGTCGATCTCGATGAAGAGACCTTCCAGGGAGCGGTCTAGGCAGGCCAGATCCTCATCGGTTAGCGGCTGCCAAGGGCCGAGGTCCGTGAGGGCTGAGTTGATCGCATTGGCGCGTGCCACCAGATCCGTGTGGAAGGCGTTGATGAGCGTTTCCGGGGGGATGGCGCCGGATTGGAATTCGGGGCCGGTCAGGTCCTGAATCAAGAGGAAGCGCTCGTTGGCGGCTAGCTTGGCGCTGGTCAGGCGCAGATTGTGCTGGGTTGCCCGTTGGCCGGGGCCCACGCGGGCCAGGAGGTTCTCTAGGGAGATGCGCAGGTCGCGGGCTTGGCGCTCCACCAGGCTCTTGCCGGCGCGGCGCTGCAGTTGCTGCCTGGGGTTGCGCTCCACTGTGGCCTGGGCCAGGGAGATCGCGAGCTCGCCCAGGCGGTGTACGTGATCCTCGGCGCCGAGCACCACAAGGGCCGGCAGGCGCACGGCCGGATGGCCTACGCAGCCGTCTTCGCTGGGGGCGTGCATGCGCTTGGTGAGCGGCGCGAGCAGTTGCCAGGTGGCGCTGGTGATGAGCCACACCGAGGCCTCGAGAATCGCGGCCCAGGCTAGGGCCGAGACCTGGGGAGCTTGAACGCCTAGCAATACCGGCGAGAGTAGCCAGCACAGGAGCGCGGTGATGCAGGCGCTGTAGATGCACTGGGTGGCGAGCGCCTGGGACGCTTGGCGCGCGGGGCCATTGGCGTCCACTTGCCAATAGGCAGCGTGCAGGCCGCGTACCAGGTGCACTCCGATGGAGCTCACCATGAGTCCGAAGAGCGGCAGCAACTCGAGTTGCACCATGCCCGCTAGGAAGAGCACCACCAGCAGCCGCGGCACGTGGATCTGGGCCAGCAGTCCGCCCACCACAATGCCGCCCAAGACCATGACCGGTAGGGGCAGTTCGCCTCCGACGCCGTGGATTCTGCAGCGCACGATGATCTCCCAGGAGGCGGAGCCCGCAGCGAGCAGTAGGCATAAGCCCGCGAACAGTCCCCCGGCGCGGCCCAGGGCTTGGCGGCGGAAGGCCAGCATCAACATGGCACCCACGAGTGCCGGGGCGGCCAGGATCATGAGCCCCGTGGATTGCGCCCACGGATAGAGCCAAAGGCCGCAGAAGAGGATCGGTCCGCTGCTCGCGCCGAGGGCAAAGCCCAGGGCGCCGCGCAGGTTCACGCGGCCGGCGGAGACCAGGCCGATGGCATCGCGGTTCAGGTGGCCGCGCAAGGGGGCATTCCACGCCGCCAGGAAACCGGCCCCAAAGGCGCTGTGTGGCGTCCATGCCAGCTGGGGGCCAGAGCCCAGGAAGAGCCGGTCCACGCCGCGTAGGCCGTACCAGGCGAAGGCACCGACGGCCACAGCCAACAACAGTGGCCAAAGCCCCAGTAGGAGTCCTCCATTCGAAGGCCCAAGCTCTGCCACCCACTCCACGATCTGCTTTGTCTGCCCTTCCACGACCGCCCCCCTCAAGGCTGATTGACGCTGGACGAATCCGATTGCCATAGGACTCGCCAGTGGGCCACCTAGATGGTCCGGGGCATTCGTCGGGCGGGTTGCAGACGGTTCTTGAGACCGACTGTGCTCCCTCACTTAATTGCAGGAAGGCGCCCGGGTTGGCGGAAAAAAAACTGGCCCAAAACGGTCCTGGGAGGCCCTTCTGGACCTGGACCACCGGGCGACTTGAGCGCGCTTCGGTCGTAAGCCCGCGCCCGACTGCGCTGGGCCCGTCTGTGGTCTGCGCAGGGCGCAGCGCCAAGGTCTTGCGCCATAGGCGCTTACGCCCGCCCGGGGCGGGGGTGGTCGGGGAGACGAGACTCGAACTCGCGACGTGTAGCTCCCAAAGCTACTCCTCTACCAACTGAGGTACTCCCCGAGGCACGCAGAGTACCCGAGACTGGACTCTGGGGCGAGGGGCCTTGGGATCGAAGGGGACCTCGGGTACCTTTCCCGGCCCGAGGAGACGCGTCTTGCGGCCCCGGGCACTGCTCATATGAAAATCCTGGTGCTAGGCAGCGGCGGCCGTGAACACGCCCTGTGCTGGAAAATCGCTCAATCCCCCCTGGTCAGCGAGGTGCTTTGCGCACCTGGCAATTGCGGCACCGAGGAGGTGGCCCGCAATGTTGAGTTGGATATCACTGACAAGGGCGCCGTGGTCTCCCTGGCGCGTCGCGAGGACATCGCCCTGGTGGTGATCGGTCCGGAGGATGTTCTGGTAGCCGGGGTGGCGGACGCCCTGCGCGAGGCCGGCGTGCCGGCCTTCGGTCCGGGCCAAGAGGGTGCCAAGCTGGAAGGCTCGAAGGTCTACTCCAAGGACTTCCTCGAGCGCCATCGCATCCCTACGGGGAAAGCTCGTAACTTCGACCGTTCCGGGCAAGCCAAGGGTTACTTGGAAGGCGTGGAGGAGTGGCCCCTGGTGATCAAGGCTGACGGCCTGGCCGCCGGCAAGGGCGTGTACGTGGTCAAGAACCTTGAGGAAGGTCGTGCAGCGGTCGACGCCATCATGGAAGAGCGCCGCCACGGCAAGTCCGGCGAGCACATCCTGATCGAGGAGTTCCTTGCGGGAGAGGAGGCTAGCGTCTTCGCCATCACCGACGGCAGCACCATCGCCATTCTCGAGGTCGTTCAAGACCACAAGCAAGTAGGCGAGGGCGACACGGGTCCGAACACGGGCGGCATGGGCGTCTACTCGCCGGTGCCGAGCCTCAACTCGCGCATGTACAAGCAGATCGAACAACGCATCCTCGTGCCCACGGTGCACGCCCTGCGCCAGGAGGGCATCGCCTATCAGGGCGTGCTCTTCGTGGGCTTGATGCTCACCGATAGCGGCCCGCAGGTCATCGAGTACAACGTGCGCTTCGGTGACCCCGAGTGCCAGGCGCTCATGCGTCGCATGAAGTCCGACGTGGTGCCGATTCTGCTGGCAGCTGCCACCAGCGACATGGAGAGCCTCGAAGCTCCCGAGTGGGACCCGCGTTCGGTGGTGGGCGTGGTGGCTGCGGCCGCCGGCTATCCCGGCACTCCCCAGAAGGGCGACTTGATCGAAGGCCTCGAGGCCGCCAATCGAGTGGAGGACGTGGTCGTCTTCCATGCGGGCACCAAGCCCAAGGCCCAGGGCGTAGTTACCAATGGGGGCCGCGTACTGTGCGTGACCGCCCTGGCTGACGATATGGAAGCAGCGCGAGGGAAGGCCTATGAGGCCTACGATCGCATTCGCTGGGATGGTAAATTCTGCCGCCGAGACATCGGCACCCGCAACCAGCCGCCCGCCACCACAGCTGACGCCCGCTAGTTCGGTCGTCCTTCCTGCCCTAAATACTGTGCCGCCCGTGATGAACCATGCCGCCATCGTCAAGCGCTTCGAGGAGCACCTGCGCACGAACGATCTGCGTCTGACGCCCCAGCGCAGGCGCATCTTCGACCGCGTCTTTGGGACCCATGAGCACTTCTCAGCGGAGACGCTCTATGGCTGGTTGTCCGGGGAAGAGGGCGCGCGCGTTTCCCGAGCCACCGTCTATCGCACGCTCGACATGTTGGCCAAGGGCGGCTTCGTGGAGTCCATGGACTCCGGTCAAGGCGAGCAGGTCTACGAGCACGTGCTCGGACACAAGCACCACGACCACATGATCTGCGAGAGCTGCGGGAAGATCGAGGAGTTCCACGACGACCGCATTGAGGAGCTGCAGCAGCAAGCCGCCGCCGCGCGGGGCTTCGAGGTACGCAGTCACGTGCACCGCCTTATGGGACAGTGCCGCAGCTGCGCCAGCGAGTAGAGCTCGCAGGCGCAGCGCGTTAGCCCGCTATGGGCGACTGCCGTTACCTATCCAGTGAGTGGCGGATGCGGAAGGCGATGTCGCTGGCCAGCTCGTTCTCGTAGGTCAATGCTCGCTTGGCCATGACCTGAACCTTGGTCTCGTTAATGTCGAAGGCTTCGACACGCACGTAGATCATGCTTCCGTCGACGACCGCTTCCAGCGTGCGCTGGGCTTCGTCGGTCTTGATCGGATCCATGGAGAGGTTGTTCACCACCCGCTTCGCAGCGACCCACGACGAGCCCACGTCACCGGGGACGTAGTAGGAGACGGAGTTGTCCATGAACTCCTGGCTGATGGCCACGCCCACTCCGGCGACGGCGATGGCCGCGCAGCTGGGGAGGCTGCCGAGCAGTACGCCGGCCAGGGCCAGACGTATACCTGTGCTCTTGATGGGGAAGCGCACTAGCGTCTCCTTGCCATAGCGGCCGTGGGGACAGCGCTGGAATCGCGCCGGATAGCTTTGAGGTCGTTGGTGATGCGATCCAGCACCAGGGCGGAAAGCTCTGCGTTGTACAGCAGGGCCTTCTCACCGCGGACTCGGATCTCGGTCTCGCCAACAGCGATTTCGCGTACCTGGATGGTCACGTTGCCGTAGTCCACCAGGGTTCTGGCGGCCATCAGGTCGTCATCGCGGTGAATCAGAGCGCCGGTCATGTTCGAGAGCGTGGAGAGCGAGCTCTTGTAGACCAGTTCGGGATCCACGGGCAGGATGGCGGCTTGGGCGCGATCGTGGAAGTCATCGGAGAGCACCATGGCTCCCACAGTGACCGCCGCGGCGGCGCAGCCTCCAGCCAGACTGGACCCTAGGAAGAGGGCGCAGAGGAGGATCGGAAGAGGGAGACTTTTTGTTCGTTGCCGGATCATGGCGTGCATCGGATCGGGGTGCGGAGTGGCTCGGAGAGCGAGCCATACAACCGAACCTAGGAATCCGCGCCTGCCACTTCCACCATGCGTCGATAGAAGGCCTGACCTTCCCCCTCTTTACGGCGTTTGAGCCGTGTCCACTGCGGGTGATTCCAACTATCGAGATTCCGCTCGGGGTGCGGCATCAAACCGAGCACGCGACCGCTCGGATCGCAGATGCCTGCGATATGTCCCACAGAGCCGTTTGGATCGGCGGGGTAGTCGGGCTCGGAGCCGTCTTCATTGACGTAGCGCAGGGCGATCTGGCCGGCTTGCTCGAGCTCATTCAGGGCCTCGTCTGAGAGCACGCTGAAGCGACCCTCGGCGTGGGCCACCGGCACGGGGACGCGCTCGCCGGGCTCGAGCCAGGCGCAGTTGGAGGTGTCGCTCTGCATGTGGACCCAGCGGCACTCGTAGTGATTCGAGGCGTTGGCGTAGAGGGCGATGGTGCGCTCCTCGGGAGCCCGATCGGGCTGGAAGATGCCGGACTCCACCAGCACCTGGAAGCCGTTGCAGACGCCCAGGGCTAGGCCGCCGCGCTCCACGTGCGCGCGCAGCTGGTCGCGCAGCCTGGTGCGGATCTCGGAGCCCCAGACGCGACCGGCAGCCAGGTCATCGCCGTAGCTGAAGCCGCCGGCGAAGACCAGGATCGAATAGGGGTCCAGGCGCGAGGGATCCTCGAGCACGCGGTCCCCGTGCAGGATGTCCGTGGCGGCGCCGCCACGCTCCAGGGCGCGGGCGGTTTCCACCTCGCAGTTGGTGCCGGAGGTGCGTAGGACGAGAGCTTTGGGCTGGGTCATGGGTAGTGGGCTCAGCCCGAGAAGCCAGAGTGGAAGGCGGTACGGATCTGGTCGACGGTGACGTCCAGCACAGGGCGGCCGTGGTCGCCCTTGATACGCAGGTGGCCGCTGGTGGTAAAGCGACCCATAGGGGTCACAGCGATACCCATCAGCTTGTTCTGCAGGTTGTATTTCTTGCCGGGCTCGATCTCCACCAGGAAGCGCGAGCAACTCTCGGAGAAGAGCAGGGTGGTGGTGGTGTCGTAGCCGGCCGGGTATTCGTCGTGATCGATGGTCCCCAGGTCAAGGTCAGCCCCAAGTCCGCCGCCCATGCACATTTCGGCCACGGCCACAGCCAAGCCGCCCTCGGACAGGTCGTGGCAGGCCACGATCTGCTTGAGCTTCATGGCCGCGTGCACACGCTTGAAGGTGTCGGAGGCGTAGGCGAAGTCCGGACGCGGCACCGTGCCGCCGTCGAGGTCCAGCATGGCGTGCAGTTCGGAACCGCCTAGCTCAGGCTTGGTGATGCCCACCAAGCAGATCAGGTTGCCGGCCTTCTTGGCGTCGGAGGAAACCACCGAGGCCACGTTGGGCACCATGGCCATGGAGGACACGTAGAGCGTCGGCGGGATCGACAGGGTCGTGTCGCCGACGCGGTACTCGTTGTTGAGCGAATCCTTGCCGCTGATGAAGGGCGCGCTGTAGCCCATGGCCGCGTTGTAGCAACCCTTGGCAGCCTCTACCAGGGAACCCAGGCGGTCGGGTAGATCGCAGTTGCCCCAGGAGAAGTTGTCCAAGAGGCAGGTACGTTCCGGGTCGCCGTAGGAGCAGACCACGTTGCGCATGGCTTCGTCGATGACCGCCTCCGCCATGGAGCGCGGATCCAAGCGACCGTAGCGCGGGTTGGCGCCGTTGCCGAGGGCCACGCCCTTCTTGCTATCGGGCAGGGGCTTTAGCACCACGCCGTCCGAAGGGGCGTCGGCCTCTACGCCGCACATGGCCTTGATCACACTCGTGCCCTGCACCTCGTGGTCGTACTGACGCACGATCCATTCCTTGCTGGCGACGCCGTCGCGGCCGAGCATTTCCAGCAGGGTCGCGCTGGCGTCATCGAGCGTCGGCGCACCCGAATCCACGATTTCAGGGTTCTTCCAGGTGGCCTTGCGCGTGGGCCGCGGGGTGCCCTCGTGCAGGAAGTGCATGTCGAGATCGGCGACTTCTAGATCGCCGTGGCGTAGCACCAGGCGGCCCGTGTCGGTGAAGGTTCCGATGGCCGTGGCCTCCACGTCCTCGTCGGCGAAGACCGCGATGCAGGCTTCCAGATCCTCGGGCGGAACCCCGAGCACCATGCGCTCCTGGGCTTCCGAAATCCAAGTCTCCTCAGGGGAGAGACCGGGGTACTTGAGCGGTACGAGAGCGAGGTCGACTTCGGCGCCACACTCGGCGCCCATCTCGCCCACGGCGGAGGATAGTCCGCCCGCACCGCAGTCGGTTAGGCCGCGGAAGAGGCCCGCGTCGCGCGCGCGCAGCAGGCCTTCGCAGACCTTCTTCTCGGTGATCGGATCACCGATCTGCACGGAGGCGGCCGAGGTCGTCTCGGAGTCCTCATCCAACTCGATGGACGAGAAAGTAGCGCCGTGGATACCGTCGCGTCCCGTGCGTCCGCCGACCACCAGGATGATGTCCCCCGGGATGACTTCCTTGGTGGCGGCACTGCGCGGCATGAGGCCCACCGTGCCGGCGTAGACCAGCGGGTTGGCCACGTAGCCCTCGTGAAACCAGACACCGCCGGATACGGTCGGGATGCCCATGCGGTTGCCGTAGTCGCGCACGCCGCTGACCACGCCGCGCAGCACGCGGGCGGGGGGCAGGGAGCCCTTGGGTAGCTTCTCCTCCGGCAGGTCCGGCGGACCCACAAAGAAGGCGTTGGTGTTCGCGATCGGGCGCGCGCCCTTGCCTACGCCGAGAATGTCGCGGATCACGCCGCCGATGCCCGTGCCGGCGCCGCCGTAGGGATCGATGGCGCTGGGGTGATTGTGGGTCTCGACCTTGAAGGCCAGGTCCCAGCCCTTGCCGCCATCCTTGTCGGAGACGAGATCAGGCTCGAACTCGACGATGCCGGCGTTGTCGTGGAAGACGCTGATGCACCAGGGCTTGTCCAGCTCGTGGGTGGCGGCAGCGATGGTGGTCTTCAGCAGGTTGTCGATGACCTCGCCGTCCATCTCGATGATGCCGCGGAAGGTCTTGTGCTGGCAGTGCTCGCTCCAGGTCTGGGCCAGGGTCTCGAGCTCGGCCGAGGTGGGGTTGCGGCCGGCATCCTTGTAGTGATCCTTGATGCACTGCATCTCGATCAAGTTGAGGCTCAGCATGCCGTCTTTGGAGAGCCTCTGCAGCTCCTCGTCCGAAGCCTCCAGCAGGGGCACGTGCACCACGCCGTGATCGGGCGTCGCGCCCGGATGGCCGTAGTGCAAGGACTCGTCCGCTAGGTTGAGCGTGTCGATGGTCACGTTGCCGAGCACCTGGCTCGCCAGGGTGAGCAGCGCCGCTTCGTCGATGTCGCCGGTGAACTCCCAGGCCGAGAAGGTCTGCACCGGACCGCTCACATCGGTGGGCAGCAGCTCCGCCTTGCGCGCGGCACGTTCCAGGGTGCGGGCCACCGCATCCATGACACCCGGGCGCCGGGCTACCAGCACGCGCCGGGCTTCCCCGGCGGGCGGGGCCTCTCCGGGGGCGTAGGTACGGGCGTCATCCAGCACCGGATCGGCCAGCAGTTGGCTCACCAGCTGCTGTACAGCACTGTCCTCCAGCTCACCGGGCAGCAGGTAGCCACGGCCCAGGCGGGCGCGCAGGGTGCCTCCCAGGCCTAGCTGAGCGGCTGCGGTCTGCACGTGGACCCCTTCAGGGTCGTTGACGGCGGGGCGACGGAAGACCTCGATGCGCCAGGGGGGGGCCGGCGCGGCGGAAACGGTCATGGTTATGCTGTCTAGCCTAGAGTCGTGGGACGGGGCAGGAAGGCTGCCATTCTAGTCATCGAAGCAGCAGGATTCGACGACTCCTGGGCGTCCTTCGAGAACAGAGCTTGCAGGGGGACGTAGGGGCCCTGAACAATAGGGGCCTGGTGGCCCTGTCGGGCCGGCCGGCCCGATCCTCCACCGACAGTCAACCGTAGCGATTTCCCATGAGCATTAAGAGCAGCCCCGTCGGCATGAACTTCGAAGCCCCGGTCCAGGAGATCGAGGCCCAGCTGGCAGAGTTGGAGGAACTGGGCAAAAGCACCCAGCTCGATATCTCTAGCGAGGTCGAGGCCATGCGCGCCAAGCTGGCCCACGCGATCGAGTCCACCTACGCCAATCTCTCCGCTTGGGACCAGGTGCGCGTGGCGCGCCACCAGGATCGCCCGGTGGTCAGCGACTACATCGCTCAGCTCTTCGACGACTTCTTCGAACTCCACGGAGACAAGACCTTCGGGGATGACCCGGCCATGGTCACCGGCTTCGCCAGCCTGCAGGGGCGCCGCTTCCTGCTCGTCGGCCATCGCAAGGGAACCACCACGAAAGAGCGCCTAGAGTGCAATTTCGGCTGCGCTCACCCGGAGGGCTACCGCAAGGCCCTGCGCAAGATGAAGCTGGCTGAGAAGCTCGGCCTGCCGATCGTGACCATGATCAATACGCCGGGTGCCTACCCCGGCATCGGCGCTGAGGAGCGCGGTCAAGCCGCTGCCATCGCCGAGAACATCCTGCAGATGTTCAGCCTGCGCACGCCGATTATCACGGTGGTCATCGGCGAGGGTGGCTCCGGTGGTGCCCTGGGCATCGGCATCGCGGACCGCGTGCTGATGATGCAGTACGCCTACTACTCCGTGATCAGCCCCGAGGGCTGCGCGGCCATCCTTTGGAAGGACGCCGAACGTACACCTGAGGCCGCCGAGGCCCTGGGCCTGACCGCCGACACCCTCTCCGGGCTCAAGATCATCGACGATGTGGTGCCTGAGCCCCCTGGCGGCGCCCACCGCGACCGTGAGCAGGCCCTCAAGAACATGGGCCGGGCCCTGATGGACCACCTGGATGAGCTGGCTGAGGTCCCGATCGACGATCTGGTGGCCCAGCGCCGGGAGAAATTCCGCCGCATCGCCGCCATCGAGGACCGCTTCCCGGTGGTTGGGTAGCCCCAAATGGGGACCCGTCACAGGGACCCCAATTGGGCGCTAACGACAGGGGAATGGGCTCGTACCCGGTGCGAGCCCACCACCCATGCCTGAATCCAGCGCCCGACACCTCCATTCCCCGCCCGGGGCTGGCCGATATGATTGGACCAAGCGTCAGTCGCTGCCGACCATGAAGAGTTCGTCCGATCAAGCTGCTCCCAGGCCAGAGGGGGCCAAAATGGCCCCCGAAGTGGATCCCAACCCCCGTGCGGAGGCTGAGTTCGACCATGGGCTTGTGCGCCGCGCCCAGGCGGGCGAGGAGCAGGCCTTTGCTGATCTAGTGGAACGCCACCAGGCCCGCGCCTGGCGCGTGGCGCGCGGCATGGTGCCCAGCGAGGAGGATGCCCAGGACCTGGCCCAGGAAGCTTTCCTGCGGGTCTTCAAGAACCTGGAGCGCTTCGACTTCAAGCACGACTTCACCACCTGGCTGTATCGGATCGTGACCAACTTGGCCATTGATCTGCTGCGCAAGCGGCGGCCCATGGGCTCCTTGCAGGGCGGCTTGGATGAAGATCAACCCGACTACGAGCCCGTGGATCCCTCCGATGAGCGTCCCTCGGACGCCATGGAGATTGAGGAGACCGCCGGCGAGGTTCACGATGTGCTCAGCACCTTGGCACCGCACTTCCAGTCGGCGCTTGTCCTGCGCGAGTTGGAGGGTCTCTCCTGCGCGGACATCGCCGACATCGTGGGCGCGACCAATGTGACCGTTCGCTGGCGCCTGCACCGCGGGCGTAAGTTGTTTCAAGAGGAGTGGGAGCGTCGCGCGCAGAGCGCCGGCACCACAGGCGAGAGTCCGCTGGCATGAGCGCTAACGGTCTGGAGCTCGGCCCGTACTCTCGGTTCGAAGCTAACTGGGGAACCCAAGGAGGGAATGAATCATGAATGAACACCTAAACAACTGCGCTGACGTGCGCGCTAGCCTGCCGCTCTGGGTGGGCGCGGATTTGGAAGTCACGGACGCGGCCCTGGTGGTCGCGCACCTGGACCGTTGCGCTGATTGCCGGGATGCTGCCGACCGTGCGGAAGATGCACGGCAGGCCTTGGTTGAGCGTTTGGAAGTGGAAGTCGACGGGCCCGTGCCCGATCTCTGGGCTGGCGTTCGCGCCGGTTTGGTGGAGTCGGGCCAGATCGCAGCCCCTGTGCTGGCGGGCCCCGGTTTCTGGGCCAGCCGCATGGCTGTGGGCGGTTTCGCCGCTGCTGCCGCTCTGGTGCTCATGCTTGGAATGTCCGGACGCCTCGGCGGCTCCCCGGAGCGCGCCGGCGCGGATGCCGCTGGCCTAGCCAACGCGAGCAACGTGGCTGAAGTGGCCCTGCCCGATACCGAGCTTGTGCCCATGGTCACCCGTCCAGTGAGTGCTAGTCGGCCCCTGCGCCGCGCTGGTCTCGCTTCACCGGTGCTGTTGGATAATGCGGACGACGTGCACATCGAGGTGCTGCAGCGCTTGCGCGGCGAACAAGCCCCCGAGAAGGATTCCGGTCTTGTTCTAACGGGTGGCAACTAGGCCCGTATAGCTGATCGAACGGAGATTACCTTCCTGTAGGGAAGGGGAGACGCAAGAAGGTGGATGCCGAGCGGCAGCCACCTTCTTGCGTTCTTGAGCATGAGCCGCCGGCATTGGCGGCGCGCTGTAAGCCGGGCTGGTGCCCATGGGTGGATCCAGAAGTGGTTCCATCGGGTTGCGTGCCCACGCTCGCGCGGCAGTGTCTCTCTGCGCTAGTTTCGCTGGCCGAGGATCGGCAAGGACTTGCCGGGGGTGGGCAGGCTCATGGGGCCGGTTAGGGGTTGGCCCTCGGTCTCCCTTAGGATCTTGAGTACGGCGATTTCATCGCACTGGTGGAACTTGGGGCAGTTCAAGCAGTCGTTGAAGACCTTGTGCGGGAGGTCGGCGTGGTCGACCACGTGGAAGCCTAGCTTCTCGAAGAAGCCGACCACGTAGGTGAAGGCCATGACGCGTGCGACGCCGAGTTGGTCGGCGTCTGCCATCAGGCGATTGGCTAGGCGCATGCCTAGGCCCGAACCGCGTTGCTCGGGCGTGATGACGATCGAGCGGATCTCGGCGATGTCGGTCCAGATTAGCGAGAGTGCACCGCAGCCGGCGAAGACGCCGTCGTCTTCGGCTACGACGAAGTCGCGCAGGTTCTCGACCACGGAGGCCGGAGAGCGCGGGAGCATCTGGCCCTCGGCAGCTAGGCGATTGACCAGCTCGAGGATGAGGGTGACGTCCGCTACGACGGCGGGACGCAGGATTACTTCTCCCATGAGCTGAGCTCCTTGCGCAGGGTCTGCAGGGCGTCTTTCACGCGGTTGGGGGCGGTGCCGCCCAGGACGTCGCGACGAGCGAGGAGGGCTTCCGTGCTGAGGGCTGCCTTGAGGTCGGTGTCGAGCTCGGGCCAGAGTTCCTTTTGGCGCTCGGGGGAGAGCTCGCCCAGGGTGCAGTTCTCCTCGAGGGCTACGCGCACGGCGGCGCCGACGCGCTCGTGAGCATCGCGGAATGGTATGCCGGCGGTGACCAAGAGGTCCGCGAGGTCCGTGGCGTCGAGGTGGCCGGACTGGCAGGCAGCGTGGGCGCGTTCACGGTCGTAGTGCGCGTCGCGTACGACTAGCTCGGTCACGACCAGGCAGGCTTCGGTGGTGTCGAGGGCGTCGAAGAGTGCTTCCTTGTCCTCTTGCAGATCCTTGTCGTAGGCCAGGGGCAAGCCCTTTTGCATGACTAGGAGTGTCTGTAGGTCGCCGATCACGCGCGCGCACTTGCCGCGCACGAGCTCGAGGGCATCCGGGTTCTTCTTCTGCGGCATCAGGCTCGAGCCCGTGCAGACGGAGTCGCCCAGCTTCAGGAAGCCGGCCTCTTGGCTGGCGTGGAAAATCCAGTCCTCGGCTAGGCGC
>JBLIOL010000075.1:0-18292 GCA_047639615.1 Planctomycetota bacterium
GAACTCTCTACGGATCCCGCGCTCCTCGCCCGCTTCGATCACGAGAACTGGAACCCCAAGCTCGTGATCAAGGTCCGTGTCGAGACGCTCTACATGCACTGCGCCAAAGCGCTGCTGCGCTCGCGGCTCTGGGAGCCGGAGACGCGCATCGAACGCAGCGCCTACCCCACCATGGGCGAGGTCCTGAAGGATCACCTCGGCCAAGCGGAGCCCGCCGAGAGTCACGCCGACATGCTCGCGCGCTACGCCCAAGATCTTTAGCCGATCGCGCCCTTGAGCGCCTGCGCCAGCTCATCCCGGCCGTAGGGCTTTTGGATGAACCCAGCGAGCCCCTTGCCGCTGAAGCGTTGCACGATATCCGCTTCGTTATAGCCGCTCGAGAGCAGCACCCGCACTCCATCATCGATGCGGCGCAACTCGCGATAGACTTCATCGCCGTTCATGTGCGGCATGGTCAAGTCCAGAATCACGCAGGCGATCGAGCCGGGGTCCTGGCTGTAGATTTTCAAGGCCGTCGCGCCATCAACCGCGGTAGCCACATCGAAGCCGAGCCCCTTCAGCATCAGGGAGCCGATAGCTCGCACGGTCTCCTCGTCGTCCACCAAGAGGATCGTCCCCGTACCCTGCCAGTTCGGAAGATCAGTCGGTGTCGGTCGCGTTCGTTCAGGCTCGGAACTGGCGGGCAGTAGCACCTTGAACGTGGTCCCGCGATTGGGCTCGCTGTACACGCGGATCGCACCGGAGTGCCCGCGAATGATCCCCTGGACCGCGGCGAGTCCCAGGCCGCGACCCGTGAACTTGGTGGTGAAGAAGGGATCGAAGATCTTGCTCAGGGTGGCGGCATCCATGCCGCAGCCGGTGTCGGCAACCTCCACATAGACGTAGGTGCCCTCGGCTATCTCATGGGATTGCACCACGGTGTCCAGGTAGCCGCGGTCACACTCCATGGCCCCGGTCCTGATCGATACGACCCCGCTGCGGTCACCCACTGCTTCGGCCGCATTCGTGATCAGGTTCATGATCACCTGCCGGATCTGCGAACCCTCCGCCTCCACCATGGGCAGCTTGGGCGCGAGCTCTACGCGCAGGATGGCCGTCTTAGAGATGGTCACCTCCAGCAGGCGCGCCATCTCTTCGATGATGCTGTTGAGGCTCAAGCTCTCCACCAGGAAGCGCCCCTTACCAGAGTACGCCAGCATCCAGAGCCAGCTTCAAACGCTCCTCGCGCTTCTCCAGATCCTTGTGCACCAGCAGGTTCGAGAGGATGTGGCCCATACGCTCGGCGATGAACTGGAACAGGTTCCTATCAGCCTGCGTCCCCTGCCGGGCATGCGAGCACTAATGCAAACCCAGGATCCAAGGCTGGCCCACATCGGGCCTTAGCACCGTCATCATCTGGGAGCGGATCGAGTGCACGCTGACCAGCTCCGGATGCTCGCTCCTGATTTCAGCCTCGCCCATGACGAGCGGACGCTCCGACGCGATCACGGCGGCCAGGATGTGCGCATGCCCCGGCTGCATGGGCAGCTCCTCTCCAACCGGCAAGGCGCTCGGCCAATCCGCTGCGCAGACCTCGATCGGGACACTCCACCTAGGAGCCTCCGGATCGCAGGGGTGCAGCAACCAAGCGCGATCGCAATCGAAGATCTCCAACAGCATGCCGGCGATCATCTGAATCGAACGCTCCGGGTCGAGCATGCTACCCAGCACCTCACACATAGAGCTGACCCGCTGAACGTCCGCCGCCGAAGGATCTTCGTGGCCTTCAGAACCTTCCATTCCAGCAGACTCAAGCTCCGCGACTCGCCGGCGCAGGCGCTCATTTTCGGCGACGAGTTCTTCCGAACTCCTTGAGGAGTGACTCATGAACGCATGGGCCAATAATGATGCCGGGGCCTCGCGGAAGGGCGGGAGGCTAAGGGCTCCAGTCTGCGCTTGGATCCCCACAGCGCAAGGTGCACGGCTTGCTACCCTAGACACATGTACCGCCTACTGATCTCCCTGAGCTGCATTGCCTTGCTGACCTCCGCCCAGGATTCGCAGCCCAAACGGCCAAACATCCTGGTGCTACTTTCAGATGACCATGCGGTCAATGCCACTGGCGTCTACGGTAGCCACCTAGCCGGACTCAATCCCACCCCGCGCATTGATCAGCTAGCGCAGGAGGGCATGCTCTTCCGCAACGCCTTCTGCACCAACTCCCTGTGTGGACCGAGCCGCGCGGTGATCCTGACCGGCAAACACAGCCACCGGAACGGCTTCCTGAAGAACGGCGATCGCTTCGACGGCAGCCAGGCGACCTTCCCGAGCCTGCTGCAAGCCGCCGGCTACAACACGGGCCTGGTGGGCAAGTGGCACCTGGGCACCGAGCCCCAGGGCTTCGATCATTGGGAGATCCTCCCCGGCCAAGGCTCCTACTACAACCCGGTCCTCGAGAGCGCGAACGGCAAGCGCACCGTGCAGGGCTACTGCACCGACATCGTCACCGACCTCGCCATCGAATGGCTTGACGAGCAGAGCGACTCCGACGAGCCCTTCATGCTGCTCGCCTGGCACAAGGCGCCGCACCGCAACTGGATGCCGGCCCCGGAAGAGCTCGCGCTCTATTCCGGCGTCACGATTCCTGAGCCCGCTTCCCTCTTCGATAGTTTTGAGCACAACGCCAGTCCCGCGCGACATCACGAAATGGGCATCGCGGAGCACATGGACCCGGTCTACGACCTATTCATACCGCCTGGTGAGGATTTCGATCCCACGGCCGTCGTAGCGCCCGACCCATCTGGCTTCCGCAACCTCGAGCGCATGACCCCCACCCAACGCGCAGCCTGGGACAAGGTCTACCAGAACACGCGCCTCGCGCTGGAAGGCTTAGAAGGAGAGGCCCTAGTGCGGACCAAGTACCAGCTCTACATGCGCAACTACTTGGCGACCGTGCGCGGATTGGACCGCAACGTAGGCAGGCTCCTGGACCACCTGGAGAGTAGCGGCCTGGCCGAGAACACGATCGTCATCTACTCCTCCGACCAGGGCTTCTTCCTGGGCGAGCATGGCTGGTTCGACAAGCGCTGGATGTACGAGGAGTCCCTACGCGCGCCGCTCGTGGTGCGCTGGCCCGGCCACACCAAGCCGGGTTCGGAAACGGACGCCCTGGTGCAGAACCTGGACTTTGCGCCGACCCTCTTGGAGGTCGCCGGAGCGACCGTGCCAGAGGACATCCAAGGTAGTTCCCTAGTGCCCTTGCTTGAGGGGAACACGCCTGCCGACTGGCGTGATGGCATCTACTACCACTACCACGGCTTCCCCGCGATTCACAACGTGGCCCGCCACCGCGGCATTCGCACCGAACGCTTCAAGCTGATGCAGTTCTACGACTTCGGTGAGTGGGAGCTGTACGACCTGAAGACCGATCCGAACGAGATCCACAACCTCTTCCAAGAGCCGGCACAGGCGGGAGTAGTTGCCGATCTCTCGATGCGCATGGCGAGCCTCGCCACGCGGTTCGGGGAGGACATCGTGCTCGAGCCGCTCACACCGATTGAGCGCCGCAAGCACTGGCCGGTGCCGGTCAGCTTTCAGATTCCTGATCTGTCGCGGGTGACCAAGGTCGGAGTTAGGAGGGACACACCCGGCGCGCAATCCAAAGCCTGGGCCGACGCGTGGCCGGAGTTCAGCTCAGACGGCATCGGGGAAATCCCAGCCTTCCTAAGCGAGTACTTCATGGTGACCGAGCAGGATTGGCTCAATAACTCCCACGTTTCAAACCTCGACCTAATCGGCATCCTCACCCTGGAGGATGGCAGCGAGCTTCCCTACGGCTTGCGGCCCGGCGGGCTCGCCTGGTTGGAGGTTCCCGGACAAGGAACGCTCCGTCTGCAGAGCACCTACCGCGCGCCGGCAGATCGGAAGTCTCCGATTCCTGTCCGGCTACGGGTGTTTTCTAGCGAGCACCTTCCGAAGCTAGGCCGCTAGCCCAGGAGCTGGCCCGCGAAACGCGAGACCAGCTTGCCGTCCACCGTGCCCTTATGGGCGGCCATGACAAACTTCATGACCTTGCCCAGGTCGGCCTTGCTGGCCGCCCCGGTCTCGGCGATGGCCGCTTCCACGGCGGCTTTGGTGGCGTCCTCGTCCATTTGCTGGGGTAGGTAGCCCTCGATCACCGCGATCTCCGCGCGCTCGATGTCTGCCAGCTCAGGACGCTTCGCATCGTCGTACTGCGAGGCGGAGTCCTTGCGGGTCTTGACCGAGTAGGCCAAGACCGCCATGACTTCGTCCTCGGAGAGCTCCGGGCTCTCGCGTCCGGGCTCCACAGCCTTGTTCTTGAAGGCAGCGATGACCATGCGCAGGGTATCCCGGCGCACCTTGTCGCCGGACTTCATGGCCGCCTTCATGTCATCGGTGATTCGGTCGCGCATGATCATGCGTCGTCCCCCTCATCGGTGGCGTCAGCGTCGGTGGCGTCAGCGTCGGTGGCGTCAGCGTCGGTGGCGTCAGCGTCGGCCGGAGCCTCGGCAGCTTCCGCCGCAAGGGTGGCCTCGTCCGGCTTCTCGGGCACGGCAACCTCCTCGCCGGATTCGCCGAAGCGCTCCAAGTCCTCGGCTTGCACCATGGCAATCGCCACCAGCTTGTCCTCCTTCTTGAGGTTGACCAGCTTGACGCCCTGAGTATTGCGACTCATGGAGGAGATGTCGGTGACGTGACCGCGAACGATCATGCCGCCCTCGGAGATGTACATGACATCGTCGCCTTCCTGAGCCAGTCGTACCGCAACCACCGGGCCGTTGCGCTCCGTGGTGCGGATGTTGATCACACCCATATTGCCGCGACCCTTGATGGGGTAGTCGGCCATGGGCGTACGCTTGCCGTGTCCGTTCTCGCAGGCCGTGAGCAGGAATGCGTCCGCTTGAGCGACCACCAGGCCGATGACCTCGTCGCCCTCTTTGAGTCGCAACCCGCGCACACCGCGTGAGGTACGTCCCATGGAGCGTACGGAGGCTTCGTCGAAGCGCGCCGCGCGGCCATTACGGGAAGCCATCACGATGCTGTCACCCGGGCTCGCAATGCGCACGGAGATGACCTCGTCGTTCTCGTCCAAGAGGATCGCGCGGATACCGTTCGAGCGCGGACGGCTGTAAGCCTCCAGCGGGGTCTTCTTGACCACACCCTCGCGGGTGGAGAAGACCACGGAGCGCTCGTTGTCGAACTCCGGCACGCGCAGGATGGTCTGCACCTCTTCGCCTTCGCGCATCTCGAGCACATTGGCGATGGCGCGACCCTTGCTGTTACGTCCAGCCTCCGGCAGGTCGTAGGTCTTCTTCCAGAAGACCTGACCCTTGTTGGTGAAGAACAGCAAGTAGTCGTGGGTTGAGGCCACGAACATGCTGCGCAGCACATCGCCTTCCTTGGCGTCCGAGCCTTTGACCCCGCGACCGCCGCGGTTCTGGGCGCGGTAGGTGTCGACCGAGGTGCGCTTGATGTAGCCATCGCGCGACTGCGTGACGACCATCAGGTCTTCGGTGATCAGATCGCCGATGTCGACGTTGCTGTCGACCTCCTCGTTGGAGATCTCCGTGCGACGCTCGTCACCATGCTTCTGCTCGACCTCTTCTAGGTCGGCCAAGATGATCGCCGTGACGCGCTCTTCGCGCGCCAGGATGTCCATCAGGTCGACGATGATGGCGACCAAGGCGGCGTGCTCGGCCTCGAGCTTCTCGCGCTCCAGCCCGGTCAAGCTGCCGAGGCGCATGTCGACGATCGCCTGGGACTGGCGATCCGAGAGATTGAACTCGGTAGAGAGGTCAGCCTTGGCGGAGTCGCGGTCGGAGGCGGCGCGAATGATCGCGATCACGCGATCGATGTTGTCCTGGGCGATGAGCAAGCCATCGACCACGTGCTTGCGCTCCTCAGCCTTACGCAGCAAGTAGCGCGTACGGGCGCGGATTACCTCGCGGCGGTGACGCAACCAAGCATCGATCAGCTGACGCAAAGTCAGGGTCAGCGGTTGGCGCTCGGCGATGGCCAGGTTGATGATGCTGAAGGTCGTCTGCAGTGGCGTGAACTTGAACAGCTGGTTCACGACCACGTACGGGTCCTCGCCGCGCTTGAGCTTGATCACGAGCCGGATGCCGTCCTTATTGGACTCATCGACAATGTCAGAAATGCCCGTAATCCGGCCATCCTTCACGCATTCGGCCACTTTGGGGATGATCGCAGCCTTGCTGTCGCCACCCTTCTTGATCTGGTACGGCAGCTCCGTGAAGACCAACTGAATGCGGTTCTTGACCTCTTCCACGTCGTGCCGGGCACGCACCCGGATCAGACCGCGGCCGGTGGTGTAGGCCTGGCGAATCCCGCTACGGCCCATGATGATGCCGCCCGTGGGGAAGTCCGGGCCGGGCACGATCGAGAGCAGTTCCGATTCAGACAGATTGGAATTCGCCAGCACAGCCCGCATGGCCGCACAGATCTCCCGCAGGTTGTGCGGCGGCATGCTCGTGGCCATTCCCACGGCGATGCCTTCCGAACCGTTGCACAGCAGGTTTGGGAGGCGACTCGGCAGCACCGTGGGCTGCGTGCGCGTGTCGTCGTAGTTGGGCTCGAGCTCGACGGTCTCCTTGTCCAGGTCCGCCATGAGCTCCATGGCGATGCCCGTCATGCGCGCCTCCGTGTAACGCATGGCGGCCGGCGGGTCGGCGTCCACGGAGCCGAAGTTTCCCTGACCATCCACCAGCGGATAGCGCAGGGAGAAGTCCTGGGCCATACGCACGAGGGTCGGGTAGATCACCGACTCGCCGTGGGGGTGGTAGTTACCCGAGGTGTCACCAGCAACCTTGGCGCACTTACGATACTTCGCACGCGGCCCCAGGTTGAGGTCGTTCATGGCCACGAGGATCCGCCGCTGACTGGGCTTCAGCCCATCGCGAACATCGGGCAAAGCCCGCGAGTGGATCACCGAGAGCGCGTACGTGAGGTACGACTCCTTCATCTCCTGCGTAATGGAACGCGGAGTGATGGGTGCGTGCTTTGGATTGGTACTAGTGTCGGTCATCGCAATGAGGGGGAGCCGTATGGGGCCGGCCGAAAGGGCTCGGGTACCCAAACGTCCGTACGCAGAGCGCGGACCGCTAGGTCCGCTGCACTACCCACGCCGTATTCGTCGGAGAAGTGGCCTGCCAATTCAATCGGCACGGCCTCATAGGGCTGCGAATCGAGCACCACGCCACTCGGCGCGTGCTCCCATAGCAGCCAGTCATCGCGCTCGCCCCAGGAGGGCAGGCGCAGCTCGCCTTGAGGGCAGAGCTTGTCTGTGGTTGCGAGCACAGTTACGGGGACTTCAATACGCCGCGCCTCTTCGAGCAAGAGTCGCGTGCCTACAAGTCCAAGGAAGGCCTGGGCGCCGATAGCTTCGGTTCCAAGCCAGATACGATCCACGTGGCCCACGCGCTGTAGCAGCGCGGAATCGTACAGGAAGCGCACGCTCAGTCCGGCCTCTACCAAGCGCTTGGCCAACAGTCGCCCACCCATTTCGGGGCCGCCTTCGGACACGTGCACTTCGGGCTTCAAACCGCGTCGGTGAGCCTCGATCAACGCCAAGGCAACGCTCTCAGAGTTGCCGTGCACGCCCACGATCTCGCAGGCTTCGAGTTCCTCGAGCGGGCCCAGGCCGCAGCGCGCACGATCAGGCAATCGACGCCCCACGCCACCGGGCCGGCCATTCCACGCCTGTTCGCCAGCCGAATGTTCCTCAGCGCCGTTCAGCCATAGTCCAAGCTCCTCCGCCAACATTTCGCGCGGGCCGCAGCTGGCCGCAACGCTCGCACCCTGCCGACAGGCGAGGGCCAAGGTCGAGTGCCAAAGCGCTACCGGAGCACGCCAGCCGTGGGCCTGCGTGAGAGGCGCAAGCAGGCGGTTCAGCTCGGCTCCAGCGCTGAGCCAATCCCAACCAGACTGCTGTCCATAGAGCCATTCGAGCAGCACCCGGCTCGCTCCGCGCACGACTTCAGCCGCGCTCGAAACGCGGTCGGCTGCTAGCGCTTCAAGCAATCCTTCAGGATTGCTCTGCGCGCCTTCATCCGGGGCGCCCGGGCGCTGATGAAGCTGCCACGGACGGTGCTGCTGGGGGGTGGTCATGTTGCCGGCGCGCGCGCCGAAACGTGCGAGCACAGATCCGGGTTTAGGTGCCTTTAGGCCGCCGATTATCGCCCTTTTGCCCCCCCCTATCCACAGCTGGCAGGCGAAAGCCAGAGGGACTCCGAAGGAACCTACTCGCCCGAGCTCGCGGCACCCGACAGACGGCCGCGCCAGGGCTCCGGAACCTGCTCCAAATCCGCCCTCACAGCGCCCTCATCGGCACTCTGCGGAGCCAGCCAGTCCGCCAGCGGAAGCAGCGCGCGATTGCCCCGGAAGATGGTCAAGTCCGTCAGATCCCGAGCGAGCTCGAGGTTTTGCTCCTCCAGGGCCGCTTCCAAACTCTGCTCGAGGTCCTCCACGCCCACACGCGCACCCAGAGCCAGCGCCAATTCGCTCCCCAAACGCGCCAGGCGACCGTACTCCGGGTCCAACGACTCACCCGCCTCGGCCCCGCGAACGGCCGCTGCATAGTCTCCCAGGGCCAGCTGAGCCATGATGCGATCTTCGGGATATGCGTAGGCCCGCACGCCCACCTCCGCCACCAAAGAGAGCGCCCCGAGCACCAGACCGATCCGGCCCCAACGCCGAATGCGATGCAGGAAGCGCAACCGGAAGACCTCGTCAAAGGCCGCCCGATGCAGAAAGCGCACCCGATATTGAGTACTGAAATGGCGCCAGCCTGAGATCTCACGGGACGGCCCACCGACCCGTTCGAGGGCTCCAATTAGCGCCTCCGGGTCCCCGGTCAACTGCATGCTGTAGAGGTCCGCCTCCAGCTCGAAGCGACGCGACAACCAACCGAAGCACAGGTACC
This sequence comes from Planctomycetota bacterium, assembly GCA_047639615.1. Taxonomy (GTDB): domain Bacteria; phylum Planctomycetota; class UBA1135; order UBA1135; genus CAYWNK01. The sequence goes on from JBLIOL010000075.1 coordinate 8,942, forward strand.
AAACCACCATAGAGCCGAGCGCCACGTACACGCGCGACCAACCATCGGGCTCGAAGAGCAGCCCGCCAAGCAGGTCACCACCCAACAAGAAGAACAGCGCCCAGCCCAGAAAAATCCCTACGTGATTGCGCTTCGCATGACCAATCTCGTGGCCATAGACCGTCGCCAATTGACGACTATCGAGCATCCCCAGCAGGTAATCCGAAAGCAGCACCACTCGCCGACCGGGCGTCAAGCCCACGATTGCCGCGTTGGCCATGGTGTTGCCAGTCTTCCAAAGCAGCACATCCTTAGCCTTGAATGCCGCCTTCGCTGCAACCGCATCGAAGAGCGCGCGGTGGGTGCCCGGGGGCAGCGGCTCGGTCTCCCAAGTGTTGCGCAAGATTGAAGGCAGGAGCGACCCGAGCAGCACCAACAGCACGCTCGCAAAGAGCGCGCCCGCCAAACCAACCCACTCCACATACACGCGCAGGGTCTCGCTCCAACCCAGCGCGATCGAGACCACCAGGTAGAGCAACAGAGGCATCAGCGCTGACAGGAACATGCGCCATTGAAAGCGGACCAAGCGCTGCCGCGTCGGCCCCGGGGGCTGCATGGTGCGCACCTCCGCATCGATGGCCGCCAGCTGCAGCAGCACGAAGGGCGCAAAGCACAGCAGCAGCCCCGGTTCCGGCCAACCCTCCAGGGCTAGCTGATCGCCCGTCCAGCGGCGCACGCTCTGCACCCAGCCGAGTCCGCAAACAGCCACCCCGTAGGCCAGCACACCGCCCAGGGAGGAAATCCGTGCCAGCAGGGCCCCCAAGCGGAATTTCCCGCTCAGACCAGCCCGCCGTGCCGCATTTGCAAGCACGTAGGGCACGCCCAGTACCAGGGGCACAGCCATAGGCATCTCAAGCCCGCTTACGAAGCCCGCGAGGCCGAGCGCTTGAACTCCAATGGCCAGCAGGATCTGCACGAGGAAACCCATAGTTGTGGGCAGAGTCTACCGCAGGGCTGTCCGATTGCGCGCTACTTCGCGCCGCAGGAAACCGGCCCGTTCAACCAGTACACGCCGGCCTCATCGCGCTCCACCAACAGCTGGCCCCCGGGCAAACGCACGGGCACCTGGCAAGCGCCGCTCTCGGGCCCATGCACCGCCGCCGCCGCGCAAGCGCCCGTACCGCAGGCGCGCGTCTCGCCCACGCCGCGTTCGTGTACGCGCAGCTCGATAGCGCCATCTTCAGCGAGGCTCGGGAAGCCTATATTCGCGCCGGCCTCGAAGGCAGCATGAGCTGTGAGCGCGGGCCCCAAACGGGCCACATCGGCGTCGTTCCAGGCGCGCGCCTCCAGCACAAAGTGCGGGTTGCCCATATCCACCCGGCGGCCGCGCACACGCTCGTCGCCCACCTCGAGCTCCTCCCACTGCGCACCAAGTTCGGCCTGCCCGATCTCCACGGTCACCACCGGCGCCTTCTTGGCCTCCACACGCACCCGGCGCTGACCCGAATCCGTCTCCACGCGGAACTCTCCGGCCGCCGCATAACCTCGATCCACCGCCACCCTAGCCACACAGCGCAAGCCATTGCCGCAGGCCTCAGGGCGAGTGCCATCCGCGTTGTAGAGCACCATGCGCACGATAGCTCCCGGTGCGTCCTTCGAAGGACGCTGCAAGAGCAGTAGACCGTCTGGCTTGAAGGCCGACCCGCCCCCGGCTCGGCACATGACCATGGCCAGCCCACCGGGGTTGTCCGGAACCGGTCCGGCGAAGCCATTCAACAGCAGGAAACGGTTGCCCGCGCCCTCCACCGGCAGCAGCTCCAGGGCCGCGTTCTTGTTCTTCTTCCTAGCCACTGTCTAGCCTAAGCGCGTGTAGATTTTGTCCGTGTTCTTGAAGTGCATTTTGGCCACGCGTTCGAGCACGCCTTGACCGTGCTCGCGCACCAACTTCGCACCCATCTCATCCACCTGCAGGCCGGCCCCCTTGGGTATTTCCTGGCCTAGCTCTTCGCCGATTTCATCCAGGGCGAGCAGGAACTCCGCGCGGGCCACGATCGAGGCCGCAGCGACCGCTGCATTGCGCTCCGCACGAGGCGCTTGTACCAGCTCCACGTCGAGCCCTCCAAGCGCCTTGCGCATGACCGAATCCGTAGCGAACTGATCGACCACCACGCGCATGCCAGGGCTGACGAGCTCCCGAATGGCCTGCGCGTGCAGATCTGCAAGTAGCGGATTCAGGCCCGAATAGGTGGGATAACGCTGGTTGTAGTCGACCGGGTCCAAACGCACCACGGCGCAGGGCAGCACCTCACGCAGCATGGCACCCAAGCGCAGAGCCTTCTTGTCCGCCACCTTCTTGGAGTCCGTTACGCCCTGGGATGCGAGCCCCTCGGCCTGTTCCGGCTCGACCCGCACAGCGCACACCACCAGCGGCCCGAAGTAGTCGCCCTTGCCGGTCTCATCCGAGCCCACGGTGGTCACCAGGGTCTGCGCCACGGCGTCGTTCTCGGGCTCCCTTTCTGCTTTCTTTTTGGCCTTCGGATCCGGTCGATCTGCGATGCCATAGCGCGCCAGGAAAGCCTGCGGGTCAGGACCCTGAATCACGAGCTTGCCCGACTGGTAGAGCGTCACCACCACGCCCTCGCCCTTGATACCGAACTCCGAGTGCGGCGGCTTGCGCCACTCAAAGGCGCCGCGCCCGAGGCGCTCGCGCAGCGGGCCACGCTCGGCCGCCGGCACAATGATCACATGGGTGGACTGGCTCACGCCCCCAAGGATAGCTGCTAGCTCACCCGACTACGAGTCTCCGAGCAGCGCTCTGCGCCGCTCATCCAAACTCGTAGCCTGCTGGTCCTCTGGCTCGATCACCGGCAGGAACTCCAGGACCGCATCAGCGATCTCGGACTGCCGCACGGGCTTGATCAAGACCAAGTTCACACCGGCATCCATCAGACGTTGGCCATCGCCGGCACACGCGCCAGCGGTCAGGCCGATGATGGGTATCTCCCTGGAACTTCCCGGCTGCTCGCGAATCCACTGGGCCACCTGCACGCCATTCATACGCGGCATGTGGAAGTCAAGGAGCACCAGATCGACGTCGCCCTGCTCCAGGCACTCGACAGCTTCCACCCCATCCACCGCATGCTTGCAGCGATAGCCCATACGCCCCACGTGATAGGCCATCAGGCGGCGGTTGGTCTCGTGATCATCCACCACTAGAACGCACGGGACGGAAGCCGAGTCGCTCTCCTCTGCGGACCGAATCCAACGGCTGAGGATGCGCGCCAGCACGCCGCGCTCGAGGACCAAGTCGCAGGCCTCGTCAGCGCCCGCGAGCGTGTGTGCCTTACGACGCTCCTGGTTCGCGCCCGGGACCAGGCTGACCATAGGTACGCGTTGGCCCAAGCCCGAATCGGAGGCCCGCACCGCCTCGATGATCTGTATGTGCTCGACATCGCGCAGGGAGGCGTCGATCAGGATCAAGTCCCACGCCTGGCGCCCGGCATCGTCGATGGCCTCGGCCGCCGTGCAGGCGTGCTTGCAGCCGTGACCGAGTTCCGCCAAGAGAGCGGTCAGCTGGCCCTGGCCCGCGGCTGCTACCAAGATCCGCGCCGGGGTCTCCTGGGTTGTTCCTTGGGATGCTTCGAGGGTCTCCACGGGTATGGGCAAGGCGCCCACCGGTAGTGATGTCCCGAGCAAGTCTTCGAGTGCCGCGCGGAAGCTGGCCTGCGCCACGGGCTTGATCACATAGTTCGTGCAAGCGTCGCTAGCCAGACCATGTGCGCGCACCCGGTCGCCATAGGGCGCCATCAAGATCACGGGCACGTCGACCAAGGCTTGCCCCTCGCGAGCCCACTCGAGGAAGCCCTCGCCATCCAAGCCCGGCATCTGCAAGTCCAAGCAAACCAAACCCCAGCTCACGCCGGGGAATGCCAGCTGATCCAGACCTTCCTGGGCGCTGGAGACACACACCACCTTGGCGCCATGGCCCTCGAGACTCACGCGCAGGAAGCTGCGATGGGTCGCATGATCGTCGATGATGAGCACCCGGCGCCCACGCAAGAGTTCGCCCATAGCGTCGCCCTCCGCAGGTTGCGCACAAGCGCCCACCGGAAGGGAGAACCAAAAGGTCGTGCCATCCCCTTCACTGCTGCGCATGGCGATCGATCCGCCCATGCCATCCACCAGCATTTTGGCGCTAGCTAGGCCTAGTCCCATGCCTCCGTAGCTGCGGGTGCTTGAGGAATCCACTTGGGAGAAGGGTTGAAAGAGACGCTCGGTGCGATCGGCCGGAATGCCGATGCCGGTATCCGACACCTGCAACCTGAGCACATCCTTGCCCGCGAGCTGTCGCGGCTCCATCTCAACGATCAAAGTCACTTCGCCCTCCGGCGTGAACTTGATCGCGTTACCGAGGAGGTTGAGCAGCACCTGACGCAAGCGATGCGGATCGCAAACCAGGCGACGCGGCACCTCCGCCTTGACCAGGTAGGCCAGCTCCAAGCCCTTGCCCTCCGCCACGCGCGCCACCATGTCGATGGTCTCCGCCAGGTGCTGGCGGATGTCGCACTCCTCTTGCCCAAACTCGTCCTCGCCGGCCTGCACCCGCGAGAAGTCTAGGATCGCGTTGACCGTGGACAGCAGGCTCTCCGTGGAACGCACTGCAGAGTTGGTCAACTCCAGTTGTTCCGCATTGAGGGCCGACGCCAGCAGAAGCTCGGTCATGCCCAGGATGCCGTTGATCGGCGTGCGCAGTTCGTGGCTCATGGTGGCCAGGAACTCACTCTTCGCCAGAGCCGCTTCCTCTGCCATCTGGCTTGCCCGGCGCAGGGCCGATTGACCGCCTCCAGAGTCATCCGTATTCAGCAGCTGGATGACCTCCAGCAGCTGGTGCTCATCGTCCGCGCCAGAATAGTTCTCGCTGATGGCAGCAATAAACGCCTCCCAACCCTCGGGTAGGGCCGGATTGTCCCCAAGATGCTGACGGATCTGCCGCCTTAGCAAATCGTGGCTACGAGCCTGGCGAGCGTCCTGGGGGTTCATGGAGGGGCAGCCCGGTAGGGCTGCCGCTTCACCATCGATCGGCCTTCCCATTCACTTAATGGTCTGCCTGACCGGACCGGCACCTCCGCCGCGCCCGTCCCAGCCCTTGGAAAGCACCCCCAAGATGCGCTACGTGCGTTCACCCCCCGCTAGAATGGCCCCATGGACCCCGATGCCGGCCCCCACGACACTGAAATTGGTCCAGAGGACCTAGCCGACGGCAGGCCCCAGGCCATCCAGACCCAATGGGGCAAGTTCGCGCTCTACCCCGTCGGCCCGCCGGACGCCCCCGCCTCGAAGGTCCTCGCCGCGGGCTGCTTTTGCCCACACATGGACGGGCCTCTGTTCGAGGGATCCGTGGTCGCCGGAGAAATCACCTGCCCCTGGCACCTGTGGTCCTACTCCCTCGATAGCGGCCAGTGCACTTACTCCCCTAAGAAAGAGGGCTCCCCCGAGGAGGAGGGCGCCCACACCAGCCTGGAACGGCTGCCCATCCAGCTGGGACCTAAGGGCACTTACCTCGTCGGCCCCCCGGGCGAGTAGACTTCCGGGCGTCATGACCAGCACAGATTCCGCCCCGACGCCCTCCAAGAGCGGCACCTTTGATTCCATCCTCGACGCCATCGGCAACACCCCTCTCGTGCAACTGCACCGGGTGGGCAAGGAGACTGGCGCGACGTTCTTCGCCAAGTGCGAGTTCATGAACGCCGGAGGCTCCGTCAAGGACCGCATCGGCAAGCGCATGGTGCTGGAGGCCGAGAAATCGGGCCGCATCAAGCCCGGCGACACGCTGATCGAGCCCACCAGCGGCAACACCGGCATCGGCATGGCTTTGGCTGCGGCGGTCCGCGGCTACCGCATGATCATCACCATGCCGGAGAAGATGAGTAAGGAGAAGCAGGTGGTACTCGAGGCGCTCGGCGCCGAGATCATCCGCACGCCTACCGAGGCCGCCTTCGATGATCCCGACAGCCACATCAGCGTCGCCAACGACCTGGTCAAGATCCTGCCCAACGCGCACATCCTCGACCAGTACTCGAACCCCGACAACCCGATGGCGCACTACCACACGACTGCCGAGGAAATCCTCGAGCAGACCGGTGGTAAGTTCGACTACCTGGTGGCGAGCGCCGGCACCGGCGGCACCATCACCGGCATCGCCAAGCGCATCAAAGAGGTGCTGCCCAACGTCAAGGTTATCGGCGTCGACCCGCTCGGCTCGATCCTGGCCGGCCCCGCAACCGTTGGCTCCTACCAGGTCGAAGGCATCGGCTACGACTTCATCCCGGACGTGCTCGATCGCAGCTTGGTCGACGAGTGGGTCAAGTCCGAGGACCGCGATTCTTTCCTCACCGCACGCCAACTGATCCGCCAAGAAGGTCTGCTCTGCGGCGGCTCCTGTGGCGCCGCCATGTGGGGCGCCATGGAAATCGCGCGCCGCGAAGGCAAGGGCAAGCGCTTCGTCGTGATCATGCCGGACTCGGTCCGCAACTACATGACCAAGTTCGTCGACGACTCCTGGATGCGCCAGCACAACTTCATCGAACGCGGCTGGGGCTCAGACACCGTGGCCGACATCCTTCAGCGCCTACCCAAGCGCGAGCTGCTAACCGCAACCGACTCCGACACGGTGGCCGACTCCGTGCTGCGCATGAAGGACGCTGGCATCAGCCAGCTGCCCGTGTTGGACGGCGACCGTCTGATCGGCATCATCACCGAGTCCGACCTGCTCGGCCGCATGGTCGACGGTTCGGCCAGCCTCTCAAGCTCCGTGGCTGAGGTCATGATGCGCAAGGTCGAGACCATCCACATCGAGGACCCGGCCTCCGCTCTGCTGGAGTGCTTCTCGCGCGAGTCCGTCGGCCTTGTGGTCGACAAGACCGACAAGCTCTGCGGCCTGATCACCAAAATCGACCTGGTGGACCACCTCACCGGTGCGCCCAACCACGGCTAGAACCAACTAGCTCGCGACAGGCTTCTAGGGGACCTTTCTGGCGCGGCCGGAAAGGTCCTCTGTCATAGACGCTTCGGGTAGCTTGCTTGCGGTCGGAACCGACAGCTCCTGAGTACTGCGGGGAGCCGCTTGACGCGCTTCGCGACGGGTGCGCAGGCCAACCCAGCCGAAGCCCCAGACGAAGAGCCCCAGGAAGGGCAACGCCCCGAAAGAGCCCGCTAGCAGGGCTTGAAGAGCTGTCCACAGGTACATGGCCGCCAGGCAGAGCTCGATCCAACCGGCTCCCACCGAGCGCGCGCGATAGGGAGAGCGCTCCTCCGCGCCGCACTTGGGCGTGCGCTCGAACACTCCTCGCCCCCCGAACAGCCCCAGGGTCACGGCGCGCGTCTGACGCACGCACAGGCCGATGCCTAAGGCCATGGCCGCGAGCACATCCGGCACACGCTTACGCAGGGGCCGTCCCACCATGCGTTGCGATGTCTCGTAGAACAGAATCACCGAGAGCGTGCAGAGCACCAGCGCGACCCACTGCAAGGGACCGAGCCAGGCGGCGCGCAATTGCGCCACGAAGGGCAAGCTCAGGCACAGGGCCAGCAGCGCCGGCTGCCCCGCATTCCCCAGCAAGTGCCCGAAGGCCTCGAGCTTATTCGCCCGCGGCAAATTCGACGCAGCCAGGGGCTTCCCCAATTTGCGCAGCACCTGCACGCTGCCGCGCGCCCAACGCGCTTGCTGCGCCAGGAAAGCCGCCGCGTCCATGGGTAACTCCGCCGGCACGACCACGTCCCAGGCATACACAAAACGCCAGCCCGCCATCTGCGAGCGATAGGACAGGTCCAAGTCCTCGGTCAAGGTCTCGCCGCTCCAACCACCCGCATCCGTAATCGCCTCACGGCGCCAGATGCCCGCCGTACCGTTGAAGTTGAAGCAAAGGCCTACGCCAAAGCGGGCCTGGTGTTCGATCACGAAGTGACCGTCGAGCAACGTCGCCTGGGCTCGGGTGAACAAACTCTGGTCGCGGTTGTGGTGTTGCCAACGGGCCTGCACCAAACCCACATCGGGCTCGTTAAAAGCACCCATGCAACGCCGCAGGTAATCCGGCTTTGGCATGAAGTCCGCGTCGAAGATCGCGACGAAGGGAGCGTCGGATGCCTCCAGTCCAGCGGCCAAGGCACCAGCTTTGAAGCCCTCGCGCTCGGATCGGCGCAAAACCTCGATGCGCACTCCACGCTCACGCCAGCGTGCGACCTCCTGTTCGACCACCAACACCGTGTCGTCGCCTGAATCATCCAACACCTGAATATGCAGGCGCTGCCTCGGCCAATCCAAGCTCGCCGCCGCCGCGATCACCCGCGCGGCCACGCTGCGCTCGTTGAAGAGCGGAATCTGCACCAACACCAAGGGCTCGCCCGTCGCTTCGACCGCCTGCCAACGCTTGCCCCGCAGCAAACGAATGAGGTGCACCAAGCGGTGCAGGCCATACGCACACAGCACCAAGAGGGCACCGGAGTAGACCAGTAGGGGTAGATCGATGAGCTGCACGAGGGGTCTCAAGAAGCTACGTTCAAGTCGCCGGCTTAGGACCAACAATCTGCGACTCAAGAGCCCGAACCAGGGCTTCAGGCTGCGAGTCTTACTGCTCTTCTGCGGGTTTGGGGAGCCAGCCCTCGTTCTTCAGCTCGAGGGCCACGCGCTTCGCCACCAATCCATAGCCCGCGGGAGTGGGGTGGTAGCGGTCCCCGCGCAGGAATAGGTTCGGCAGGCTCGCGTCAGCGCGGATTGCTGCGCGGAAGCTCTCGGCCAGGTCCACGTAGGGCACCTCGATCTCATCGCAAAGAGCACGCAGTCGCTCGATGGGCGTCGTGTCGTAGACGTCCATGTAGAGCTGGCTCTCGTAGGGGAAGAGGAAGACCGCCATGCGCGCGCCTTGGGCCTCGGCCGCAGCTTTGATCTCAGCCAGAATCTCGCGCTGCTTACGCCACACGGGGGAGTCCGCGTCATCCTTCGCAACGCCGGCCGCAAAGGTCTCCGCGTTGGCCCAATCCGCCTCGCGGCGCATGTGATAGAAAGTCTGACGCGCCCAGCGATAGAGCGAGGAGCGCCCCATGGAATCGCGCAGCCCCTTAGGGATCATGCGGCGGGTGCTGCGGTCCTTGAAGACCTTCTCATCCACCGCACTGATGGCGTTCGGAAAGTCGTTCAGGTTGAAGCCCACCAGCACCACATCGGGCGCGAGGTCAGCCCCGACCTCCTCGAACATCTTCAGGTACGAGGCACCGTGGTACCCATTGACTCCCAGGTTTGCCACCACCGGCTGCCAGGCGCCGCCGGCCTCAGCCGCCAGTTGCTGCTCCAGCTGGCGCGGCCAGGAACCCTCCTCG